>JACCRC010000561.1 GCA_013813765.1 Deltaproteobacteria bacterium
GCCCCGAGGGCGAGACCTCCGTGACGATCAAGGGCACCGTCGTGTGGGCTCAGCCGCGCGATGGCAAGACCGTGGTCGGCATCGCGTTCGACAAGCTCGAGGCGCCCGCGCGCACCATGCTCGCAAAGCTCACGCAGTGGCAGGTCCGCAAGGACGGCGAGCGCACGCGCGTGGTGCTGCGCGGTGACTTCACCGAGGCGACCCGGTTCGACGACCTGCTACCGCAGATGGTCGGCCGCATCGTGTTCGACATGGCCCAGGTCACCTACATGAACTCGCTCGGCGTACGCGCCTGGTGCGAGTTCCTGCGCCAGGCCCGGATCCAGGGCTACGAGTTCCACGCCTGCTCGGTGCCGTTCATCCTGCAGGCGTCGATGGTGCGCGACGTGATCGGCCGCGGCACCGTGACCTCGTTCTTCGCGCCGTTCCACTGCATCGGTTGCGATCACCAGGAGGAGCGCCTGCTCCAGTCGGCGGCGATCCTCGCCTCGGCGCTCACGCCGCCGGTGTTCAAGTGCCCGAACTGTGCCGGCGCTCTCGAGTTCGATGACCTGCCCGAGCGCTACTTCGCGTTTCTCGAGGACGAGGCGGAGTAACCGTGCGCAGGCTATTCGTGCGATCGCTCGCGATCGCATTTGTGGCGTTTGCGCTGCTGTTCGGTGCCGAGTTCTTCATCGAGTGGAGGCGCGCGGGCTATCCGGCCTGGGGCACCACCAGCTGGGCAGGGGTGAACACCGCGAAGATCGTCGACGTGCTGTCGCCGATGGCGCGCGCCTACAACAACGTGCTCGCGATGCTGATCGCGACCATCGGGCTCGCGATCCCGCTCACGGCGAACATGCACACGCCGAAGCTGATCGAGATGTTCCTCCGGGACAAGATCAACCGGTGGGTGCTGACGTTCATGGCGTTCGGCGCCGCGCACGTCCTGTGGGTCGACTACATGATCGGCCCGGAGTTCGCGCCGACCTGGGCGATCCTCCTCGCGATCTACCTCGCGCTCGCCGGCTGGGCGCTGCTGATCCCGTATTTCTTCTATGTCGTGCGGTTCGTCGATCCGTCGCGCCTCGTCGTGCGTCTGCGGGAGGACGCCACGGACATCGTGAAGCGCGTCGCGGCCCGGAAGCTCGATCCGCTCGAGACGCAGACCGTGCTGTCGACGCGCGTCGGTCAGATCGGCACGATCATCATCAAGTCGCTGGACCGTAACGATCGCGACGTCGCCGCCGAGGGCGCGTGGTCGATCAAGCTGCTCCTCGATCACTACTGGCAGCACAAGTCGCGGATGCCGAAGGAGTGGTTCGTCGTCGATCGCGCGGACTTCGTCGGCCTCTCCGATGAAGCGCTCGAGATGCTGAGCGAGACGAAGACCTGGTACGAGATGAAGGCGATGCTGCAGCTCGAGCATGGCTTCATGCGCTCGCTGCACAACGCGAACGACACCGTGTCGACGTTCTCCGACGCGCTGCGCGTGATCGCGATCCGCGCCGAGTCCCACCACGACGAGCAGGCGCTGCGCCTCGCGATCCGGTTCTTCAACAACTACCTGCGTGAGGCGATCAAGGCGAAGAACCTGCGCGCGGTCTACGACGTGTTCCACCAGTACCGCCGGCTCGGCCGCGAGCTCGTCGATCGGCCCGAGCTGCTGCGCGAGATCGGCCAGCACTTCAGCTACTACGCGTCGATGGCCCGCACGTACGGCATGGTGTTCGCGCCCCAGCTCGCGATCTTCGACCTCGGCTTCGTCACGCGTCGCGCCTACGAGCGCGCGTCGCCGGCGGCTGGCGAGCTCCTGAAGGAAGTGCTCGCGCTGCCCCACCGCACGCACGACGACGTCCACTCGATGGCGGTGAAGGCGAAGCTGATCCTCGGTGGCTTCTTCGTCGAGAACAAGCTCGAGCCCGAGGCCGCGCTCGTGCGCAAGAACCTCAGCGACGTGTCGACCGACGAGATCGAGATCGCCGAGGCCTCGCTGCTGGCCGCCGGCCGCTCGTTCTTCGAGGTCACCGACCGCCAGCTCAACCTCGAGTACGTGCCACCGGAGCGCCGCGAGCCGCTGCGGAAGTTCTGCGCGACGCTGACGATGGCGCGGAGCTCGTCAGCCCACGCGGCCGTTCCGCACGCGTGATCACGGCGGCGTGATCAGCGGAGGCGTCGGAGGCGGCGGCTGCTTCGGCTTGTCGACCTTCAGCGAGCCGGTCTGCGACGTGTACATGATGTAGCCGATCGCCGCGAGACCGAGGATCGCGACGATGAGGATCGCCATGAACGGCACGCGATCGCCGAAGGTCCTCTTTCCGAAGAAGCGGCCCGCGGAGCGCTTGTGGATCGTGCCGGTGACATCCTCGGCGAGGTTCGCGGGTGCGCGTGCCTTCTGCAGGCCGGAGAGCGTGGAGACCGCGTCCTTGCTCTCCACCATCTCGGCGTGCGCGGCCTTCCATGTCGGATCGGTCGCGATCTTCTTCTCGACGTCCGCCTTCGCGTCGCCGGTCAGCGTGCCGTCGAGATAGTCCGACAGCGCGACGATGATCTCGTCGTCGACCTCGTCCAGTGCGCTCATCGTTCACTCCCCATCGACATGCCTCTGCAGCTTCTTGCGTAGCACCAGGCGGGCCCGGTGCAGGCGCGACTTCACGGTGCCGTCGGGCAGCCCCGTGATCTCGCAGATCTCTTCGATCGACAGGTCCTCGACATCGCGAAGGATCACGACCGCGCGCTGGTCCTCGTCGAGGTCGGCGATCGCCTGCTGGAGCAGCTTCTCCATCTGGGCGCTCGCGAGTGCCTTGTCTGGCTGCGCGGCGCGGACGGGAAGGCCGCTGATCGCGCCGTTGGTCTGCTGCGAGGTCTCGTCGAGCTCGTCCTTGTCGCGATCGTGGCGGCGTGCCAGGTACTTGATCCGGTTCTTGCAGTGATTGACCGTCACCCGGTAGAGCCAGGTCGAGAACTTCGACTCCTCGCGGAAGCTCTCGATGGTCTTGAACACGGTGATGAAGACTTCCTGCGCGACGTCTTCGGCCTCGGCGCGGTTGCCGAGCATGCGGTACGTGATGTTGAACACACGGTCGCGGTGGTCGTCGATCAGCTCGCGGAACGCGCGCTCATCCCGGTCGCGGAGGCGACGGAGGAGCGATCGTTCAAGCTCCGACATGGGTCGCCACTTTACTCTTCCAGCAGGTGAGACAGCGCGGAGCCCCGGGAGTTTCTGAGATCTAGCGGCCCTGAATCCCCCTGTGGATCCAGGATCTTGCCAGGCAGTGGCCACAACCATGTGGCTTTCACACAAACAGGGGAGTAGTTTGGGGCTGCCACGGTTCGTCGGTTTTTCTTCGAGCGGTTTGCCGGTTGTGATTTTCTCTTCGGCCATCCCATCGCTAGTTCCCGGTGCTCAGTGGGTTGAGTAGGTTCGAAACCCGCTTTGAAGCACGTGGCCCCTCTGGGGCGGGTTTGTAGCGTTTCACAGGGCCAGATAGAGCACGCGATGAACACTCGTCTGTACGTTGGCAATCTTTCGTTCAACACCAATGCTGAAGGCGTCCGCACGGCCTTCCAGGAATTCGGCACGGTCAGTGACGTGCACCTCGTCTCGGATCGCGAGACCGGCCGCTCGCGCGGCTTCGCGTTCGTGACCATGGGTACGCCCGAGGAGGCCGCGAAGGCCATCGAGGGTATGGACGGCCGCACCCTCGACGGTCGCCCGCTCCGCGTCAACGAGGCCGAGCAGCGCCAGCAGCGCGGTGGTGGTGGTGGCGGCGGTGGCTACCGCGGCGGTGGCGGTGGTGGCGGCTACGGTGGTGGTGGTGATCGTGGTGGCGGCGGCGGTTATGGTGGTGGCGGCGGCGGCTACGGTGGTGGTGGTGGCGGCGACTACGGCGGCGGCGGCGGCGACGGTGGCCGCGGCGGTCGTGGTGGTCGTGGTGGTCGCGGCGGCGGTGGCCGCGGCGGCGATCGCTGGTAGTACAGACAGAGTCGTGACGAGCAGCGCGGAGCGATCCGCGCTGTTGTCATTTTCGGGCGGCTAGAGCGGCGCGATCGTCTATACCTCGCGCGATGCAGCGCGCGCTCCGCCCGGTGGACATCGCGTCGCTCGCAGCGTTCCGCATCATCTTCGGCCTCGTGATGTTCGTCGGGATCGTGCGCCTGCTCTCGACGGGATGGATCGAGACGATGTACGGCGATCCGCACTTCTTCTTCACGTATCCCGGCTTCGGCTGGGTGCGCCCGTGGTCGGTGACGGGGATGTACCTGCACTACGCGGTGCTCGCGGTGCTCGCGCTCGGCATCGCCGCGGGCTACCGGCATCGGCTCGTCACGCTGCTGTTCGTCGTCGGGTTCACGTACACCCAGCTCGTCGACGTCACGAACTACCTGAACCACCACTACCTCGTCGTGCTCCTCGGCGTGCAGCTCGCGCTGTTGCCCGCGAACGCGGAGTGGTCGCTCGACGCGCGGCGCGATCCGAGCATCCGGCGTGACCAAGCTCCGGTCTGGATGATCTGGCTCTTGCGCTTTCAGGTCGGCGTCGTCTACGTGTTCGCGGGACTCGCGAAGGCGAAGGCCGACTGGCTGCTCGACGCGCAGCCCCTGCAGCTCTGGCTGTCGGCGCGCACGGATACGCCGCTGATCGGCAGCTTCTTCACGCAGCCGTGGGTTCCGCTCGCGATGTCGTGGGCGGGTTTTCTGTTCGACACGACGATCGTGATCTGGCTCTCGTGGGCACGCACGCGGATCTACGCGTTCGCGGCGCTGATCCTGTTCCATGGCTTCACGGGCTACTTGTTCAACATCGGCATGTTCCCGCTGATCATGACGACGTCCGCGCTGATCTTCTTCCCGCCCTCGTGGCCGCGTCGTCTGTTCCGGGCCGAGCCAGCGCCGGTGACATCGCCGCCGATCGAGCGGCCGTCCCGGATCGTGCGAACCGCGATCGCGGTGCACGTCGTGCTTCAGCTCGTGCTTCCGCTGCGCCACCTCGCGTATCCGGGGGCCGTGCTGTGGAACGAGGACGGGATGCGCTTCGCGTGGCACGTGATGATCCGCGAGAAGCACGGCAGCGTGGGCTTCGTCGCGCGGTTCGCGGATGGCAAGACGCTGGAGGTGCCCGCGAGCAACTACCTGACCGCGCGACAGGAGCGCGAGATGGGTGCGCAACCGGATCTGATCCTCCAGCTCGCGCGAAGGATCGGCGAGGACATGCACGCGCGCGGCTATCGCGACTTCACGCTACATGCGGAGACCGCGGTCTCGCTCAACGGCAGGGCCCCGCGACCGATGATCGATCCGCGCGTCGATCTGCTCTCGATCGACGATCTCGGCCCGCGGCGCTGGGTCCTGCCGGGCCCTTAGCCCAGCGATGTCCCGTGGTTACACCGCGGCCAGGAGTTCTCTTGAAAGTGGAGTTGAAAATCGTTTTCAAATCGTAGAGGATGTTCCTCGTGCCCCGGTCACTGGCTCTCTGCGTTCTGCTCGCCGCGTGCGGTAACGGCGGCACCGCGCGAGACGCGATGCCCGATGACGGCTTCGATCGGAACGCGCTGCTCACACACCTGACGCAGAAGTTGTTCCTGCCGATCGCTGCGAAGGCGCAGGCGACTGGCACCGCGCTCGGTCCCGCGATCGCCGCGTACTGCGACGCTCTCGATGCCGGCGCGGTCGGCACCACGCTCGACTCGGCGCGTGGCGCGTGGCGCGATGCGATCGACGCATGGGAGGCCGCCGACGCGGTCCTCGTGGGACCCGCCGCGATGGACAACAAGGCCCTGCGCGATCGGATCTACGCGTGGCCGCTGCTGTCGACCTGCGGCGTCGATCGCGACACCGCCTCGCGGTGGACCGACCCCGGGTCGTACGACGTCAACGCGAAGCTCGCGAACGTGCGCTCGCTCGCGACGATCGAGTATCTGCTGTTCCCGCCGTTCGCGAGCCACACGTGCGCGACGAGCCCCGCCGGCTGGGATGCCATCGGCGCGGACATCCCTCGCGCGCGCTGCCGGCTCGCGCAGACGATCGCTGCCGACGTCGGCAAGGCTGCGACCGATGTCGACGTGGCGTGGCGCTCCGACTACGCGGCGGTGCTGTCGAGCGCCGGGCATCCCGGCGTGAACCTCGTCTCCGACGGGATGTTCTACGTCGATCGCATGGTGAAGGACATGAAGCTCGCCGAGGCGGCGGGCATCGCGATCAACGCGTGCGGCACCGTCGGCACGCCGTGCCCTCAAGAGATCGAGCTGCGCTACGCCGACCGCGGAACGTTCGCGATCCGGATCAACCTGGCGACCTTGCGCGCGACGTTCACCGGCACGACGCCCGCCGGCGACGGCCCCGGCTTCGATGACTTCCTGATCGCCGCAGACCACCCCGAGGTCGCACAGCGCATGACCGCCGCGCTGGACACCGCGATCGCGAAGGCGGCCGCGCTGCCCGACAGCTTCACCGCCGCGCTGTCGTCGGATCACGCGAAGATCGTCGAGCTGCACGCTGCGATTCGCGAGTTCACGAACGATGTGAAGAGCCAGTTCCTGACGGTGCTGTCGCTGGATATTCCCGACGACGTGGCAGCCGACAATGACTAGGCACTGGCTCACGGCAGCCGTGCTGTCGGCGTCGTCGCTCGTCGCGGCGCAGCCGGCATCCGAGCCCACACCGCCGGCGCCGGTGGAGACCGCCGCCGAACCGACCGAGGACGGCGTCGCCGAGACGCAGGGTGACGGAGCGCCCGCCGAGCCCACGCCGCCCCCGCCCGCGGAGGAAGAAGCGAGTGGCGAGACGATCGAGATCGTCGATCGCAAGCCGCCGGGCGCGCGTCACGAGGTCGGCAAGGAAGCGCTCGAGCGCTACGAGCTCGACGATCTGCACAAGGTCCTCGGCGGCACGGCCGGCGTCTACGTGCGCGACGAGGACGGCTACGGCCTGCGCCCGAACATCGGCATGCGCGGCGCATCGGCGGATCGCAGCTCGCGGATCACGATGATGGAGGACGGCGTGCTCAGCGGTCCCGCGCCGTACAGCGCGCCCGCCGCGTACTACGTCCCGCTCGTCACGCGGATGTCGCGGCTCGACGTCACGAAGGGCCCGTCGGCGATCCGGTTCGGACCGGCGACGATCGGCGGCGCGATCGACATGATCAGCGAGCCGTTCCCCGCAGGGCGCGCCGGCTATGTCGATGTCGCGGGTGGCGTGGATCGCTACGGAAAGCTGCACGCGCGTGCGGCCGAGCGGCGCGAGCGCTGGGGCGTGATGGCCGAGTACGTCCATCTCCGCAGCGACGGCTTCAAGGATCTCGACGGTGGTGGCTCGACGGGCTTCGACAAGGACGACTTCCAGCTCACCGGCCGGCTGATGTCCAAGCCGACCGACGAGACCTACCACCGCCTCGATCTGCGCGTCGGGTACGGTCACGAGACGTCCAACGAGACGTACACCGGCCTCAGTGGCACCGACTTCGTCGTCGCTCCGCAGCGTCGCTATCGGGCCTCGATGCTCGACCAGATGAACTGGGACCACTGGACGCTGCGCGCGACGCACGTCGTCGAGCTGTCGCCGAAGACCAAGGTCCAGACCGACGCGTATCGCCACAAGTTCCACCGCGCGTGGGGCAAGGTCGATGCGTTTGTCGGAGAGCGTGACTTCTATGGACTGCTCGCGAACCCGATGGCCGGGGCGAACGCGATCTACTACGCGATCCTCAAGGGAGAACAAGATTCCACGGCTCCCGAGGAGCAGCTGATCTTTGGCACGAACGATCGCAGCTTCACGTCGCAGGGAATCCAGACCCAGCTCGCGACGAAGCAGACCACCGGACCGCTCGCGCACGAGATCCATGCTGGTGCGCGGATCCACTTCGATCGCGCGGATCGCCGGCGCCTCGAGGACGGATACGAGATGCTCGGCGGCGAGCTGGTGCGCTCGGCGCGGCCGCGCAACATCGTGCTCGATAGCCGCGCCGAGACGATCGCGTTCGCGCTGTTCGCCGAGGAGAAGGTCACGTACAAGCGGCTCGATGTCACCGCAGGCACGCGCGTCGAGCTGATCGATACCCGATTCGCGGACTGGCTGACCATGGGCCAGGCCGATAACGACTACGCAGTGATCATCCCCGGCGGTGGTGCCGAGTACCACATCACCGACGAGGCGAGCGTGATCGCCGGCGTACACCGCGGCTTCGTGCCGACCGCGCCGACCGCGAGCACGAACGTCAAGCCGGAGTCGAGCATCAACTACGAGGCCGGCGGCCGGTGGCGCGACGGGCGCATCGAGGCCGACGTGATCGGCTTCTTCAGCGACTACTCGAACATCAAGGGCACGAGCGAGGCGAACGAGGGCGAGGAGTACGACGGCGGTCGCGTGCGCGTGTTCGGTGCGGAGGTCCAGGGCGCCGCGGAGCTGCCCGTCACGAAGCACCTCGCGCTCCCGCTCGCGCTCGCCTACACGCTCACGCAGTCGCGGTTCCAGCACTCGTTCATGTCGGAGCTGCCGGGCTGGGGTGAGGTCGAAGCAGGCGACGAGCTGCCGTACCTCCCCGCGCACCAGCTCGCCGTGACCGCGGGCGCGAAGCACGAGAAGTGGGAAGCCAGTGCCCGGGCGCAGTGGCGCTCGGCCTCTCGCGACGAGGCGGGGCAGGGCGACATCCCGGATGCGACGCGCGTGTCGTCGCTGCTCACGATCGATCTCGCGCTGCACGCGCGGATCAGGCCGTGGGCCGAGCTCTATGCGACTTGTTCCAACTTGCTCGACGAGCAGGTCATCGTCGCGCGCCGTCCGTTCGGTGCGCGGCCCAATCCACCCCGCATGATCACCGTGGGCTACAAGGCCCGATTCTGACTCTGAAGGACTGCACATGAAGAACCTAGCCTGGATCACCTCTGCTCTCGCCGCGCTCTCTGCTTGCGGTGACAACATCAAGCCGGAGCAGCCGCTGGACAGCGGCGTCGACTCGGGATTGCCTGCCGACGCGAGCCCCGACGCGCCGTCGTCGTTCACGAAGCCGACGCCGTTCGCGGTGCCCCTTTCGGCGACGGGACCCGATCAGCTGCAGTCCGCCACGGCGGGCCCGAACGGCATGTTCTACGCGGCGGGCTACGCGGCGGCGACGGTCTCCGGGCCGAAGCTCGTCACCGTGGTGCGGTTGACCTCGACCGGGATGGACACCACGTTCGGTCAGGGCGGCAAGGCAACGACGACGCTCGACTTCAAGGGTGGCGGCGGTGAGATCGATGTCGCCACGCAGAGCGACGGCAAGATCATCGTCACGACGACCGTCGCAAACCTGACGAACCCCGCCGACCGGGACATCGCGGTGATCCGCCTGACGTCCGCGGGTGTGCTCGATACCGGATTCGGCGTCGGAGGCATACGGCTCCTCGATCTCAGCACCGCGTTCGACAACAACGGCACGCTCACCGGCTTCGACGCGTCCCGCGATCTCGCGATCGACGCGCAGAACCGGATCTACGTCTATGGCGTGCAGCGCGGCGAAGGCAACATCACCGGAGGGACCACGCCGCGCACCGACACCGACTTCGCGGTGGTGCGGCTCACGGCGAACGGCGACGTCGACCTCGGTTGGGGCGGCGGCGACGGCAAGTACCTGCAGGACATCTACTCCGCGGGTGCGCACTCGAACGCCACGTCGCGCGGCATCCTCGCGCTCGCCGACGGCAGCGTGATCGCCGGTGGCTACGCGAACTCCGCTGGTCTTGGCACCGTCCAGCCGGTGCTGTTCAAGCTCACACCGGCAGGAGCGCTCGATACTGGGTTCGCGGACCAGGGGATGTTCCACGACACGGTGCTGGCGCTGCAGACCGAGATCTACAACGTCGCGCTCCACGGCACGAAGATCGTGACCGGTGGCTACGGCCGCAACGCGGGCACGGCGAACGATTGGATCTCGATGCGCTTCGACGCGAACACGGGTGTCCGCGACCTCGCGTGGGGGACCACGAATGGCGCGGTCGTGTTCGATCCGTCGGGGACGATGGCCGGCAGCAACTGCCGCACCGCGATCGCGCTCCCCGGCGGTCGCACGTTGCTCACGGGATCGTTCGGCCCGAGCAACATGCCCGCGCAGGACGCGGTGTTCGCGATCCTCGATGGAAGCGGCAAGCTCGACACCCGGTTCGGAACGGGCATCGTCAGCTACCAGCTCGGTTCGAATGGAAACGATCAGTTCTGGGGCGCAGCCGCCGCCGGCACCAGCGCCATGGTCGTCGGATACAAGGGTGGCGGAGCGGCGCAGACGGATACCGTGAACGACGACTCGTACGGCGTCTTCCTCCCGCTGCCCTGAGCTACATCATCGGCTGGAGCTCGGCCGCCTGGGCCGTCTCCGCCGGGACGTTGCGCCGCGGCTCCTGGGCCATGAGCATCTCGAACATCGCAATCATCTCGTTGCCGAGCGCCGCGAGCTCGTCCTTGTTGAACATGCGCTCGACCTTGGGGAAGAGCTTCTCCTCTTCTTCCTCGTGCGCGTGGTGGCGGATGTTCTCCTTCAGCACCTTCAGCTTCGCGTCGAAGTGCTCGTCCTCGACGTCGAGGTTCATCATGTCGGAGAGCAGGCGCTTCACCGCGAGGTGCTCCTCGGTCGCCTCCACCAGCGACTCGTGAGTGTTCTTCGCGTTGACCGACGGGTAGAAGAGCTTCTCTTCGATCGTGGCGTGCGCGGCGAGGTTGTCGGCGAGATCGGCGAACAGCTCGGCCTTCTTGCCGGGGTCCTCCATCTCCTCGATCTGCTCGATCAGATCCTCGACCTCGTCGTGCTGGGATCGGAGTAGCTCCAGGGCGTTGATCATCATGTCCTTCTTCATGCCCTCCAGTGGTGCAGTCGACATGCCATCGAGGCAGGCCCGGGGCCCGGAAGCTGCCAGAAGGGCAAGAAATTCTGTTTCTTGCGCTGAAGACGAAAGCGCGCCAACACT
Source organism: Deltaproteobacteria bacterium (assembly GCA_013813765.1). Classification (GTDB taxonomy): domain Bacteria; phylum Myxococcota_A; class Polyangia; order Haliangiales; family Haliangiaceae; genus JABFXX01. The sequence continues at coordinate 10,911 of JACCRC010000561.1, forward strand.
CGTGCATGCGCTTGTTCGCCACCGCGGTGTTTGTCGTGACGTCGTTGCTGGGGAGCGCGCACGCCGAGCCAGACTCGCTCGACGATTTACTCGGACCTCGCGAGATCGCCGTAGGCGAAGCGATGCGCGGAGGTGCCACGGGCTCGACCGCGATCAGCCTCAACCCGGCCGCCCTGCCGCTCAACCGCGAGCTGGTGTTCGAAGGCGGCTACGGCTATCGCGCCTCTGACAGCGCTTCGCTGATCGGCATCTCGGCGTGTGACTCGACGAATGTGGCCCCCGGCTGCTTCTTCTATCAGTACGCGGGATCCACCCCCGAGCTCGGTGGCATGGAGCTGAAGCGCACCACGCACGTCGCCGGCGCGACGCTGTCGAAGCACCTCGTGCCGCGCATCATGGTCGGCGCGACCGCGAAGTACTTCCGTTACGAATCGACGATGCCCGATGACGACAAGATCAGCGGCTTCACATTCGACGCCGGCGCGGTCGTCCGGCTGTCGGAGCTGATCAACGTCGGCGTTGCGGGGCAGAACCTCGTCTCGACGCAGCAGTCCACGTGGTTCCCGCGCGCGGTAGGCGCCGGCTTCCTCGCGCGCCCGATCCCGACGCTCGCGCTGAGCTTCGATTCCCGGTGGAAGACCGACGGTGGCGGCGCGCGGTTCGGCGGCGGTGCGGAGCTGTTCGTGCGCGGCGGCGACATGGGATATCCGATCCGCCTCGGCACCATTCATGACAACGGGCTCGGCTCGACGTACGTCACCGGCGGCGTCGGCATCGCGAACATCAAGTGGGGCCTCGATATCGCCGCGCGCCGCGAGGTCAAGGGCGGCGACGAGACGCTCGTGCTGGCCAGCCTCCGCTTCTATGGTCCGCGGCTCGCGTCTCCGGGCCTGCAGTCTCCTGACGAGTGAACCGCGCACGCAGGCTGCGGCGGATGCCTGCGAGCATGCGCTGGAGGAAGACGATCATGCGCCGGTGTAGGTGCATCAAGCGCGCCGTCGGGCGCACGGGCGCCCCGATCACAATGCGCCTCGCTAGCGCATCATGAGCGCAAGCTCGCGGTCCTCGATCCGACGCAGCTCCCGGGCGAGAAGCTTCGCTTCCTCCGGCGGAAGCGCGCGCCGTGCGGCCGGATACACATGCGCCTCCTCGCGTTCGATCAGGCGCACCAGCTCTGCCTCCAGCCGGCGCAGCGCGCGCAGCCACTCGCTATCCGTCAGGTTGGGTCGATCGAGAGCGAGGGTTTCGCTCTCCACGCGGGCATGATCCGCACGACTCCCGGCGAGCATCTGCGACAGCCCGGGGATCTGAGCAAGCCGGGGCATCAAGACCGCGTCCTCGGCGTGGAGATGCGCGAGGATCGCTGCAGCGATCTTCGGAAACATGGCGCGGGCCGCCACCATGTTCTCTGCCGCCCGTACGTGCAGCGCGGCGAGCTCGGCTTCGAGGTCGCGATGTTCGTGCGCCAGGACCTGGAAGATGGTGTCGGTAGCTGCGACGGGTTCCCTCACCGTGAGCGAACCGGGAGCAAACGTCACGCCGCGTGTACGAATTGTCGCGGCGCATACGAGCGAGCCGGCGTGTCAACGGCGCTCGATCATGTGACGCGTTCAGCCACGTGCTGATTCGACGAGCTTCAGCGCAAGCGCACGATCGACGCGGCGGATCAGCTCGAACGAGCGACCCTCGCGCTTCACGTACGACTCGAGGAACGCTCCGCTCGCGAACGAGCGGCTCCCCGAGATCCGAGAGGTGATGCCAGTTGACGCCGCGGATTGTCTCGCGCGGCACGACGATCAACCGATCGTTGCGCTCGCCGTCGGTCTTCACCTCGAACGCACCGAGCACGCGGCACTCGACGTAGCAGCCGACCGCGAGCGGCTCGTCGGCGAGGACCAGCGCGTCGAGTGGGTCACCGTCGTCCGCCTGCGTGCCCGGGATGAAGCCGAAGTCGTAGGGGAACGACATGCCGAGCGGGAGGATCTTGCTCGCGCGAAACATCCGCTCGGCGGGGTTGTACGCGTACTTGGTCCGCGCCCCGGACGGGGTCTCGATGACGACGTTGACGACGTCGTGATCAGCGAACGGATGCATGCGCACCCGGGCCGTTGCACGGGTCGTTCCGGGCACGTGCAGTGCAGGGCAAGGCGCCGTGCAGGCGCTGGATTTGCTGATGCGATTCAAGACCGTGCGAGGGCGCACGGTGAGCGTCTGCGCGCCTCTATCCGTCGAAGATCACCTGCTGCAGTCGATGCCCGACGCCAGCCCCGCGAAGTGGCACCTGGGCCATACGACCTGGTTCTTCGAGGCGTTCGTCCTCGGGAATACGAGCCGTAGCGCGCTGTGGAACTCGTACTACGACACGATGGGTCCGCACGTCGATCGCGCGCGCCGTGGCCTGGTCTCGCGCCCGAGCCTCCACGAGGTGACCGCGTATCGCGCAGCCGTTGATGAAGCGATCAATGAGGCGCTGCAGTCGAACACGCTCGCCCCCGAGCAGCACGCGCTCGTCGAGCTCGGCCTGCACCACGAGCAGCAGCACCAGGAGCTGATCCTGACCGACATCAAGCACGCGCTCGGAACGCAGCCGCTGCGCCCGGCGTATCGCGCGGACCTCGATCGGGTCGGGCAGGGCGCGATCACGCCCCTCGCCTGGATCGAGTACGAGGGTGGTGTCGTCGAGGTCGGCGCCGGCGAGCGCGGGTTCTCGTTCGACAACGAACGCCCGCGTCACCGCGTGATCGTCGAACCGTTCGCGCTCGCGTCGCGACCGGTGTGCAACGCGGAGGTGCTCGCCTTCATCGGCGACGGCGGCTACAGCGAGCCGCGCCTGTGGCTCTCGGATGGGTTTCAGACCGCGCAGCGCGAAGGCTGGCGCGCGCCACTGTACTGGGAGCTCCTCGATGGCCAGTGGCTTCACTACGATCTGACGGGACTCGCGGAGCTCGACCCGGCGGCCACCGCGTGCCACCTCAGCTACTACGAGGCCGACGCGATCGCGCGCTGGGCGAAGGCGCGGCTCCCGACGGAGATGGAGTGGGAGATCGCCGCCGAAGGCCTGCGCGCACGCGACGGCCACTGGGCCGACGACGATCGCCTGCACCCGGCGGCCGCCTCGGCGACAGGACTCGCGCAGCTGTTCGGTGACGTCTGGGAATGGACGTCGTCCCCGTACTGCGCCTATCCCGGGTTCCGTCCGCTCGCGGGTGCGCTCGGCGAATACAACGGCAAGTTCATGTCGGGGCAGATGGTGCTCCGCGGCGGTTCCTGCTTCACGCCGCGTGGCCACGTGCGCGCGAGCTACCGGAACTTCTTTCCACCCTCTTCACGCTGGCAGATGACCGGCGTGCGGCTCTCCAACGACCGAGGTGTCCGATGACGTCGATGTCCGCTGCCACCGCCCGCAACCTTCGTATCACCGGCGAGGACGAGGTCATGACCGGTCTGCACGCAGCGCACAAGCGCCTGCCGTGCAGACTGCTCTACGACGCTGTCGGCGCGAACCTGTTCGAGCGGATCATGAAGCTCGACGCGTACTATCCGGCTCGCACGGAGACGCAGCTGCTCACGAAGCACCTGCCGGTGATCGCGCAGCAGGTCGGCCCCGAGGTGCGCGTGATCGAGCCCGGCGTCGGCAACGGCGTCAAGACGCGCCAGCTGCTGCAGGCGCTGACGCGCCCGACGAGCTACGTGCCGATCGACGTCGTACGCGAACAGCTCGAGGAGACCGCGGCGAGCATGCGCCTCGCGGTTCCCGGCCTCGACGTGCAGCCGCTGCTCGCGGACTACACGCTGCCGTTCCAGCTCCCGACGCCGCAGCACGCGTCGCGCCGCTCGCTCGTGTTCTTCCCGGGCTCGACGATCGGTAACTTCGAGCCGAGCGAGGCCCGCCAGTTTCTCTCGATGCTCGGCCGCCTCGCCGGCTCCGATCGCATGCTGCTGATCGGTGCGGATGCGACCCGCGATCCCGCGATCCTGATGCGCGCGTATGACGACGAGCAAGGACTGACCGCCGCGTTTGACAAGAACATCCTGACGCATCTCAACCGCACGCGCGGCGCGACGTTCAACCTCGATGCGTTCGAGCACCGCACGGTGTGGAACGGCGAGGCGTCACGGATCGAGATGCACCTCGTCAGCAAGAGGCAGCAGATCGTCCGCATCGGGACCTCGTCGACGATCGCGTTCGCGCCCGGCGAATCGATCGTGACGGAGCACTGCTACAAGCACACGCCGCAGGCGATGCAGGCGCTGCTCGCGAGCGCGGGCTGGAAGCCGCGCCAGGTGTTCACGGCGACCGAGGTGCCGTACCGGCTCTGGCTCTGCGACCCGGTGAAGTAATTACTCGCCGACCTTCTGCAGCTTCTTGCCGATGACTTGTAGACGCTGGTGCAGCGCGTGCGCCTGCGTGGCGAGCTCCTCGTACTCCGCTTCGCGCGCATCTCCCGCGAGCTTCTCCGCGCGCGTTGACAGCTGCAGCACGGCCTCGGAGACGTCCTTGGCGTCGGCCTTCGTCGGCCCGGCCGTGGCGTCGCCATTCTCGGACTTACCCTGGATCACGGCATTGAGCCCGCCGACCTCGCCGGCGACGGCGGTCAGCTCGCCCATGAGCTCCTGCAGCTTCGTGTTGCGCGCCTGCACCGCGGGGACGTGGGCAACCACCTCCTTCGCGAGGTTCTCCTGCGCATCGCGCGCGGCCGACAGCGCCTTCACGAGCTTCTGCCCCGCATTCTGCAGGCGCTCCTCGCAACCGGCGAGCTCGGCGAGCGTGCCGTTCGCGCGCTCGAGGTGCTTCACGCTCGAGAGCGGCGTCTTCAGGAACAGGTCGCCGAGCCGCGAGTACGTGCCGAGCTCGTCGTCGAACTGCGCGGCTGCCTCGACCAGTGGCGATGTCTCTTTCGTGGCCATCGCGCGCACTCTACCCGAGAACCCCGAGGCGTTTCGCGGCCGACGTTGCCGCATCGGCGAGCTGCGGCATCACGCCGACCGCGACATGCGGGGGCATGCCGTGGACGGTTCCGAGCTCGACGAGCGCGCGCGCGACCTTTGCGACGTCGACAGGGCCAACCTCGCCGGCGAGGGCCGCGAGCCGTGGGCCGAGCGCGCCGCGTGCACCGGCGAGCGCGAGAGCGAGGCGCGCCTCCGGGACACCGCCGACGCACTCGAACGGCGTGTGCTCCGCAAGCCCGAGCAGCTCCCGGAACCAACGCTCGTTGTCGGGGTGCTCGCCGAGGTTCGCGCCGAACGTCGCCTCGAGGATCGGAGGCGGCAGGTGCGCGGCCATCTGCAGCCAGACGTACGCGCACTTCGCGCACCTGCCGCACCACGGCTTGCGCAGGTTGCACGAGTGCGTCAGCGGTGCGAGCGCGGCATCGCGCGATAGCAGCTCGAAGATCACCTCGTCGTGGACAGGCTGGAGGACGCTGAAGTAGCGGACGTTCTCCAGCAGGTGCTCGCGCACGTACCGATCGAGGAGCTGCTCTGCCTCCCAGCCTTTGCCCCACTGATGGTTGACCTCCTCGCCGGTCGCTTCCCACACGAGGTTGCCGGTGTTCGCACTCGCCTCGTGACCGACGACGAGCCCGCGATAACCACGCGCGAGCGCGAGCGGCAGCGCGGCGAACACCGATGCGGGAGTCTCCGCGGCATGGATCGAGCGCACGCCGAACGAGGGCCGCAGCTGCGCGACCGGTGCGTCGAGGATATCGTCGATCACCCACTGTCGCTCGGCGCGAGTGCGCGCAGTGGCGGCGCCGAGTCGATCGAGCAACGCGTGCTGGTGCACGGGGTTGCCGTAGATCGAGTGCGAGTAGCCAAGCGTCGCGAACGGCAATCCCGCGCGTTCGAGGAGCTTTGCGGCGACGAGGCTGTCCTTGCCGCCGCCGGAGAAGGCGAGCAGCTCGATTGGGCCCTCGGGCACGCGCGCCGGCGGTGGCGCTGTGATCCCATGCGTACGATCCACGAACACCGGCATGTACTCGGGTAGCTGGTGCTCCCAGCGCCACTGCGCCCAGACGCGGGCGAACACGGTCTCCCAGAGCGTCACGAGCTCGGACGTCAGGTGCCGTGCATACGGGCCCAGCGCGATCGCGTCGGGGCGCAGGCTCGCGACAGCATTGAGCTGGAACAGCGCGACGTGCACGGCGAGGCGTTCGAGCAGCTCGTCGCCATGCTCGCGGGCGAGCGCGTGGAGGTCGACGTCCTCGTACCAGACGGTGACGTGGAACCGTAGGTCATCGATCGAGCAGCTCGCCCCGAGGCACTCTGCCCCACGATGAACTTCCGTGAGGCGCAGCGTGCGCATGCGCAAACATCGTATCCTTTGAATGCGGCCCGGGTGCTCCCCGTCCCACCCCGGATCCGTCGAAAGGGCTCCCGCATGAGATCGACCAAGTGGCTGGCTGCGATGTTGTTCGCCGGGTGCACCGTCAGCACTCCTCCGCCGCAGTACGGGCAGCCCAGTCCGTATGCGCCGCAGCCGGCGTATCCGTCACAACCGCAGCCCCCGGGCGGGGATCCGTATCCCACGCAGCCGCAGCCGCAGCCGCAGCAGCCGCCGCCGGACCTGACCCAGCTCGGCTACGAGCCGTCGGCGGGACCGGTCTACGAGGACGTCAGCGTCACGCTCGAGGGCCAGTCGGTCCCCGACATCGAGGTGTTCTACGAGGAGCTGGCCCCGTACGGCTCCTGGTACGACGACAGGACCTACGGCTGGGTGTTCGCACCGTCGCAGGCGAACTATCAGCCGTACACGAACGGCTACTGGAAGCTCACCGACTTCGGCTGGACCTGGGTCTCGGCCGATCCGTTCGGTTGGGCGACCGATCACTACGGACGCTGGATCTGGCTGAATCGCTGGGTCTGGGCTCCGGATACGAAGTGGGGACCGGCGTGGGTGCAGTGGCGCGTCGGTGACGGCTGGGTCGGCTGGGCGCCGATGGGCTTCATCGAGGACACCTATGTCCCCGAGGAGCAGTGGCGGTTCGTTCCGGCGAGCCAGCTCACTGCGCGCGATCTGCGCCGGTGGTACGTGACCGCGAACTTCGGCGCGTACATGAAGGGCACGCAGCGGATCCATCGCTGGCACCGCTCGAACAAGGACATGTGGGTCGCCGGTCCGGATCTCGACTGGGTCCGCAAGAACCGGCTGCAGGCGAGGCGCGATCGGTTCGAGCTTCGCGAGGTCGGTCGCTACGACCAAGGTCAGATTCGCGACATGCGCGAGAAGCAGCGCGAGCGCAGGCGCGAGTACGAGGACCGCCGCCGTCGCGAGGAGCAAGTCCAGCGGCAGCGCGCGGAGCAGATGCGCCGCGAGGAGGAGGAGCGTCGCCGCGAGGCCGACCTCCACCGCAAGTGGGACGAGGAGCGCCGCCGCCGCGAGGCGGAGCAGAAGGGCCTCGAGGAGCGCCGCAAGCGCCTCGACGAGGAACAGCGCAAGGCCGCCGACGACGCGCAGCGCCGCCGCAACGAGGAGGAGCGCCGCCGGTTCGAGGAGGATCGCCGCAAGCTCGAGGAGCGCGAGAAGAAGGCGCGCGACGAGGAGAAGCGCCGTCGCGACGATGACCAGCGCGTGCGGCAGGAAGCGTTCCGCAAGCAGCAGGAGGCGCTCGAGAAGCGCAAGGCCGAGGATCGCCGCCGCCAGGAGGAGGAGGACCGTCGACGCGCCGAGGAGGCGAAGAAGCAGTTCGACGCGGACAAGCGCCAGCGCGAGGAGCTCGACAAGAAGCGGGGCGAGGAAGACAAGCGCCGCCGCGACGAGGACGAGAAGCGTCGCGCCGACGAGGACCGTAAGCGCCTCGACGCGGATCAGCGCCGGATGGCGGACGAGCAGCGCAAGAGGCAGGAAGAGGACCGAAAGCGCGCCGAGGAAGAGCAGCGCCGCCGGCTGGACGAACAGAACAACCGGACCGAGGCCGACAAGCGACGCCGCGCCGAGGAAGACAAGAAGCGCGCCGAGGACGACAAGCGGCGTCGCGACGACGACGAGAAGCGCCGCCGCGACGAGGATCGCAAGCGCCTCGACGAGGATCAGCGCAAGATGGCGGACGAGCAGCGCAAGCGGCAAGACGAAGACAAGAAGCGCGCCGACGAAGAGAAGCGCCGCAAGGATGAGGACGACAAGAAGCGCGCCGACCAGGACAAGCGCCGGTTCGACGAGGAGCAGAAGAAGCGCTCCGAAGAGGACCGCAAGCGCGCCGACGAAGACAAGCGCCGACGCGACGAGGACGACAAGAAGCGCGCCGAGGCCGAGCGGCGTCGCAACGAAGATGAGCAGAAGAAGCGCGCCGACGAGGACAAGAAGCGCGCGGATGAGGACAACCGCAAGCGCGAGGACGAGCGCAAGCGGCTCGACGAGAACCAGCGCAAGCAGGCCGACGAGCAGCGCCGCCGCGAGCAGGAGGAGGTCCAGAAGCGCCGGCAGGAAGAGGACAAGAAGCGAGCCGAGGCCGATCAGCGCAAGCAGCAAGAAGAGCAGCGCAAGCGCGCCGAGGACGAGCAGCGCAAGCAGGCCGACGAGCAGCGCAAGCGCCAGGACGAGGACAAGAAGCGCGCCGAAGCGGATCAGCGCAAGCAGCAGGACGAGCAGCGCAAGCGCGCCGAAGAGGATCAGCGCAAGCAGCAGGACGAGGACAAGAAGCGCGCCGAGGCCGACAAGCGCCGCAACGAAGAGGAGCAGCGCAAGCGAGCCGACGAGGACAAGAAGCGCGGCGAGGAAGAGCAGCGCAAGCGCCAGGACGAGGACAAGAAGCGCGCGGAGGCCGATCAGCGCAAGCAGCAGGAGGAGCAGCGCAAGCGAGCCGACGAGGACAAGAAGCGCGGCGAGGAAGAGGCGCGCCGTCGCGAGGACGAGAACCGCAAGCGGCAAGACGAAGATAAAAAGCGGCGCGACGACGAGGACAAGAAGCGCCGCGAGCCGAAGTAGCGGGCGGCGGGGTCAGACCCCGCTTCCGCACCTTGTCGCCCGCGACGGGTGCGACGGGCCGTCTCCCGTGGGGCCACGTGTTATGTCTCGGCCGTGAGCCACGAAGACCAGGATATCGAGGTCCCCAACGCCAAGCTCCTCAAGGATGAGCTGAAGGCGCTGGGCGGCGATGGCCCGCCGCCGCCCGGAGCGACCCTCCCGCTCGAGCCGCCGCCAACGCGCGGCGACATCACGTGGCAGGTGCTGCTCGCCGGCCTGCTGGTCGCGGTGCTGATGGGCCTGTCGTACCCGTACATGGTGCTGAAGCTCGGCTTCGGACCCAACGTGTCCGTCGTCGCCGCGTTCTTCGGCTTCCTGTTCCTTCGCCTGATCGACATCGTGCTGCGCGGTAAGCACTTCAACCGCTGGCAGAACAACCTCGCCGAGGCGGCGGGAACGAGCGCCGCGCAGACCGCGTTCATGTGCGTGCTGCTCGGGGCGTTCGACATCCTTCGCTACAACACCGGCGGCAAGTTCTCGATGGAGCTCACGCCGTTCACGTCGTTCATCTGGCTGACGTGCGCGTGCACGCTCGGCGTGCTGCTCGCGGTGCCGCTGCGCCGCCACTTCATCGTCGACGAGAAGCTGCCGTATGTCGATGGCCTCTCGACCGCCGAGACGATCACCGTCATGGATCCTCCGCTGACGGCCTCCCCCGAGGTCAAGGCCAACGCGTTCAAGGCGTTCTACGCGGTGATGACGGGCGTGTTGCTGTCGGGCCTCATCATGCTGTTCCGCGAGGACGCCCAGGTCTTCCACACGATCCCCGAGGGCTGGAGCCCGAAGACGGTCTTGACCGGCGAGACGATGGTCAACGGCGCCGCGGTCGCCACGACGCTCACGTTCGCGAACTACGCCGTCGGCGCGCAGTACAGCTTGCTCTCGGTCGGGTCCGGCATGCTGGTCGGGCTCCGGATCAACATCAGCATGATCATCGGCGGCACGCTCGCCTGGATCGTCGCTCCATACTTCCTTCTGAAGTACGGCGTCGAGCTCGGACGCAACGCGAACCACGAGGCCGTGTTCACCGGCACGCCGACGCGCACGAACATCCTGTTCTGGGTGATGTGGCCGGCCACCGGCATGCTGGTCGCCGGCGGTCTGACGGCGCTGGCGCTGCGCTGGCGCCTGCTGATCTCGACGTTCAAGAGCCTGCGCGGCGCGAAGATCGGCTCTGGCGAGATGTCGCTGAACGTGGTCGTCCCGGGCATTGCCGTCGCCGCGATCGCGCTGGTGATCGTGCAGTACCAGTACCTCGGCATGCCGATCTGGATGACGTTGGTCGCGATGGTCCTGTCGATCCCGCTGATGCTGGTCGGGTTGCGGGTGCTCGGCGAGACGAACTGGGGACCGATCAGCGCGCTCTCGAACATGATGCAGGGCCTGTTCGCCGCGGTCGCGCCGGGCAACGTCGTCGCGAACATGGTCGCCAGCGGCACCACGGGCACGATCGCCACGTCGTCCGAGGCGATCATGCAGGACTACAAGTGCGGTCACGTGATCGGCACGAAGCCACGGAACCTGACGATCATGCAGCTGCTCGCGGTGCCAGTCGGCGCGGCGTGCGTGTCGCTGATCTATCCGCAGCTCGTCGCGACGTGGGGCATCACCGGCGACGACGCGAAGCTGACCTCCCCGATCTCGAACAAGTGGTCCGGCTTCGCGCAGATCCTCGAGGACGGCGTGAGTGCGCTGCCGACGTCCGCGCTCTACGCCCTGATCATCTTCTCCATCCTCGGCGTGATCTTCACGGTCCTCGAGTCGAACAAGAAGCTCAAGAAGTGGGTGCCGTCGCCCACGGGTATCGGCATCGGCATCCTGGTGCCGTTCTCCGTCATCTTCACGATGTTCCTCGGCGGCATCGTCGGCTGGATCTGGGAGAAGCAGAACAAGAAGAGCGCGGACCTCTACATGGTCCCGCTCGGCTCGGGCTTCATCGCCGGTGAGGCGCTCGTCGCCGTGGTGCTCGCGATCTACTTCGCCGCGGCGGCCTGAGCCGCTACTTCTTCGGCAGCGCGGCCTGGGCGTGCACGATGCGGGTGACGATCTTGCCTTGCTCGTCGAACGGCTGTGCCCACACGGCATGCAGCACGCGCCGCTTCGCATCGATCACCAGCGCGGCTGCTTCGCCGAGCGAGCGAGCCGTGCCGTGCTCGGCGGTGAACGCGGCGAACGGCTGATCGTTGATCGCGCCTTGCTGCGTGCACTTCACCGCACCGGGCGTGCAGGTCGCGCGCGCGAACCGGCCACCGTCCCGGTTGTCGTACCAGGCGACGTGCAGCGTGCCCGTCGTCGCATCGAGCGCGAGCGTGGGCACCATGTGGATCGCGCAGCCAGGCAGGTCATCGCCGATGCGCGTGCGCTTCCATGTCTTGCCGTTGTCCTTCGTCGCCGCGATGACGAGGTCCCACACCGCATCGCGGCCGCCGCGCACGTACACGGTGTAGATCCACTTGCGCTTCGTATCGACGGCGACGCCGGGGCTCGCCACGTAGAACGGCAGCATCTCGTCACGGCCGCTGACTCTCTGCGCCTTCGCGAACGATGCGCCGCGGTCCGCAGAAACCGTGTAGAGGATTCGGTGATCCGCGGAGCCGAAGCCGGGCAGGCTGGTCGCGGGATCGAGCGCGATGATGTGGAGCCGCCCATCCGCACCGACGGTGGCGCTGCCGTGATGACCTACGAGCGCGGTGAGGCCGGTGCGGAACGAGTTGCCCTCGTCGAACGAGGTCGCGACGCGGATGCCACCGCTCGCCGCATACAGCACGTAGATGCGGTCGGCGCCGATCGCGAGCATCGGACGGTCGAGGCACGCCGGTTCGCGATCCGTGCAGTCCGCCGCATCCACGCGATCCGGACCGGTCCACGTCTTTCCGCTGTCACGAGAACGCGCGAGCGAGATCTGACGATGGTGACCCTCGGACTCGACCCACACCGCGTAGAGGATCCCCTTCGCGTCGCGCGCGAGCCGCACCTGTGGTCGCCCCCCGGAATACGAGCTCCACTCCGCGACGATGTTTCCACTGTCGGTGATGATCGCGCTCGGCGCGTTCTGCGCGAGCCCGGGTGTCGTCGGGTTCGTGAGTGCAGCGGTTGCACCGAATGCCTTGTCGCGCGCGAGCCCGGCTGCAGCGGGGCACTGCTTCGGAACGATCACCGCGCTGTTCGGGATCAGACACGCGCGCCACTGACCATCGCAGACGTAGCCTTCGGCGGTGCGACAGTCGGCGTCGCGCGCGCACCCGCGTAGACACTGCTCCCCCGACCGTGCTGTGGCGACACAGACACCGTCGGGGCAAACCGCCCCGCCGAGACCACATGGCGAGGCGCAGTAACCGCCGGGAGCCTGCGTACACGACAGCTCCGCGGCGCACGCCTGCGCAGGCTCGCGACATGCTTCACCTCGCGCCGCGAGCAGTGGCAATGACGCATCCACCGGCAATCCCGCATCGACGCGAGGACGCGGTGGCCAGGAGATCTGCGGCGGTGTCGCCGGTGCGCCACCGGAGCATCCGAGCAGCGCCGTGAATAGGAGGGTCAGCCGCACCGTCCCAAAGGAACGCACGAGACCCGGCCTGCTGACAACAGGTCCGCTTTCCCTCGCGCTATCTTCCACACATGAAATTAGCTTCGACGTCCATCGTGATTCTCGGAGCGCTGACCGCCACCGCTGCGGCTCAGCCGAAGAAGGCGCCGGCTCCAACCGCCACGCTCCCCGTCGTGGGCGACACGCTCACCACGAACGGCGGACCAACGTGGGCCAAGCGCGACTGGCTCTACGACGTGCCGTCCGACAAGGATGCCGCCGGCAAGGTGGTCATCCACTGGTTCTGCGCGCCGAAGGTGAAGACGTGCAGCGACGACCTCGCGCGCATCGTCACGATGAAGGAGAACGGACGCGTCTACATCGTCGCCCACATCAACGGCAACAAGGGCCAGGCGAAGAAGCTCGATCCGATCCGCGAGAGCGAAGGCGTGGGGCAGGGCTCCGTCGCGTTTGGCAAGGGCGCGACCGCGCTCATGAAGCAGATGGGCATCACCGGCCCGGCCTCGGTTGTTGTCGATCTCGAGGGCAAGGTCGCGCTCGTCACCACGAGCGCTGCACCGGCCGACCTCGACGCCCGCGACAAGAAGGTCGCGGAGCTGATCGCCGCGATCAAGGAGTACAAGCTGACGAACAGCGAGTCGCCGAAGGACGTGAAGGCGGGCGACAAGTTCACGTTCACGATGTCCGTGAACCTCGCGAAGTGGCTGACCTACGCGAAGAAGACGCCGATGAGCTTCAAGCTCACCGCACCGCCGGACTTCAAGTGCGACGCGAAGGAGCTGAAGGGCGACCAGCTCAAGGTCGAGAACAACATCCTCACCGCTTCGGTCAGCTGCACGGCCCCGAAGGGCATCTACGAGGCGCGTGGCGAGCTGAACTTTGGCTACGACACGCCGAGCAACGCTTCCGGCCTCGGCACCGAGGGCGCGAAGTGGAAGTTCGAAGTGAAGCCCTAGCGCTGTTCGCCGAGCCGGTGCATCAAGATCTGCGGTAGATCGCGCAGCTTCGCGCCGGGACCGAGGATGATCTCGAGCGTGCGACTGAGCCGCTCCCCCGCCTTGTTGAGGAGCTCGATCGCCTCGGGGCTGTCGTTGATCGCCTCGTCGAAGGCCTGCCAGTCCGCGGGACACGCGGCCTCGAGCATCCGGTCACGCGCCACGCGGGCGCGTTCGTCGTGCGCCTCGTCATCGCGGATGCGCTCGATCAGCGCGACCGTGTCGACGAGGTTCTTCGCGATGTCGCCGCCGTGCTTGACCATGTACCTGCCGAGCGACTTCACGCCGGCGACCGGCTTCTCGGCACCTTTGCGCGCGATGTCGCACAGGTCCTCGAACTGGCCGGCGAGCCTCTGATCAGGCGCCGGCTGGTTGAGGCAGCCACCGGTCGTCTTCACCGCGAACACCACACCACCGGCGACGAGCGCCGTCGTGATCCATCCCTTGGCCTTCATGCCTTGGAATGTAGCTCGGCCTTCGGCAGCGTGGGGGATGCAGCGACTGACGAGACACGCCCGACGATCAGACAGACGACGAGCCCGATCAGGGACACTCCCGCCGCGACCAGCGGCCATGCATCGAGCCAGCCCTCGTTGATGAGGAAACCGCCCGTCGGCGGCGCCATCATCATCGCGAGCGAGCTCAGCGACCCGGAGATGCCGATGGCCACGCCTTGCTCGTGTTTTCCGACCGACTGCGTGATCCGGCTCGTGAGCACGGGCCTCAGCACGCCGTTGCCGAACGAGCTCAAGATCGTGATGCCGATCAGCCACGTCCAGTCGGCCGCCGGTACGAAGATGAACAGCGCGTACGCGAAGATGAGCGCGATGAAGCCGGTGGTGCACAGCTTGTACTCGCCGTACTTCTTGACCAGCCTACCGATCAGCCCCCCTTGCCAGATGATGCCGGCGAGCCCGGCGAACGCGAACAGGAAGCCCACCTCGCGCGCGGTCCAAGGGTGAGCCGGATCGCCGGTGATGAACCTGCGCTCCGCGAACAGCGCGAAGCCCGAGATGAACAGCGAGAACGCGAACGTGTAGAGATAGAACTGCACGTACAGCCCGCGCAGGCCCGGGCGCCGCATGTACTCCGCGTAGGTCTCGACATCGAATGCTCCGGGCCGCTTGCCGCCGGGGCCGACGGGCCCCGTGTCCTCGACCTGCTTCTTCTTCAGCGGCTCCGGAGGAAGCATGAAGTGCGTCGCGAGGATCGAGCATGCGCTCAAGCCCGCCGCGACGATGAACGGCAGGTGCATACCGTACTGCCCCAGCCAGCCGCCGAGCGCGGGGCCGAACATGAAGCCGATGCCAAACGCGATGCCGATGAAGCCGAACGACTTCGCTCGATTCTCCGGCGTCGTGTGATCCGTGATGTATGCCTGCGCGATCGACAGGTTGCCGGCGGTGAGCCCGTCGAGGATGCGGCCCAAGAACACCATCCACAGCGCCTCGGAGGTTCCAAGGATGATGAAGCCTAGGCAGGTACCCGCCTGACTGATCATCAACAGCGGCTTGCGGCCATAGGTGTCGGAGAGCTTGCCGATGATCGGGGTCGAGATCAGCGCGCAGACCGCGTAGCAGCTGACGATCAGCGTCGCGGTGAGCGGCGAGGCTCCGAAGCGCTCCGCGTACAGCGAAAGCAACGGGATCACGATCGTGAACCCGAGCACGTCGACGAGAACGATCAGGAAGATCGGGAGAAGCGCAGAACGCTGGCTCACTGCGCCTGCAGGATCACCCCGCCACCGTCGGCAATCAATCGACCTTCCACACGAAGTCGAGGTGATAGTTGTAGTCCGCGACGTCCCACGACGGATGCGTCACGTCGAGCTTGACCTGACGCACGTTGCCACCACGTCCTGCGCACACCAGTCCGCGACGCTCGATCACGCGAAACACCTTCTCCTCGGGCTGTGTGATCGACATCCCGATGTACTGCGTCGCCGACACGCCCTCGATGGACGCCACCTGGCGCATGCCGGTGAACTGGTAGTCGTAGACGCTGACCACCTCGTTCTCGATCACGCCGCGCGTCTCGGTACCGTTGATCTCGAACGTCGGCTTGTACTGGTCCAGCGGCTCGTCGTGCGCGCTGTCGGTACGGAGCACGAGGTCCACGCAGGTCTCCTGCGCGTCGATCTTCGCGAGCGTCGCCTCGTCGAGGATCGCGTCGTGGCGGATCGCGCCGGGGGTCTTCTCCATGTGCGACCCGCCCGGTGCCGCACCGCGCGTAGCGAGGTAGCCCGAGATCCGGGCGTACTTGCTGCCCACCTGATCGCGGCGGAGCGAGGTGCTGACGGAGTGAGCGGCGCACGCGGCGCAGAGGACGAGACCGAGGGCGAGGCGCATGGGGCCTTGTCGTGACGCGGGCCGCGGATGGAGTCAAGCGTAAGCGTGTTAGCCTGGAGGGGATGGGGACCTCCAGACGGGCGATCGCAGCGCTCGTGGCTCTGTGCCTCGCGTGCGGGTGCTTCGGTTACAACAAGTCCGCGAAGCGCTGGGCCTACGTGGGTAACGTGTTCCTGATGGCAGCCGGCGGCGGCGTGATCGCGGCAGAGCTCCTGACGAAGGAGAAGGCCTGCATGGACACGACGACGATGAAGTGCGGTTACGAGCCACCGTTCTCGGGCGCGCTCGTCGCGGGCACGGTGCTCGTCACCGCGGGGCTGTTCGGCATCCTCTTCAATGCGACGCGCGACAACGTTAAGACCAGCCGCTGACTACTCGAGCTGGAGTCCGACGGCGCGGGCCTGCGTGGAGAGCGCCGTGAGCATCGCCGTGTCGAGGCTCTGGGCCCCGGCGGACTTGCCCTGCGCCGCGGCCACGAACTTCGTGCGCTCGTTGCCGAGCTGCTGGATGCGCGTCTGGATCTGCGCGCGCTCCGCGAGCTTGCCCTCGACGTAGGCGCGGCGCTGTTCCGGCAGGAGGCCACGCATCGCCGGCGGAAGGTCGGCGTTCGCGATCTTCTCGAGCTCCACGCCGCCCGCGCGGAATCGATCGCCGAGGTCCCACGTGCTGTTGGTGTAGTTGCCTGACGACTTCGCCATCGAGCGCCACACCATGGAGCCGGGCTGCGAGTTGATCGCGTTGCCGTCCTGCGCGAGCTGGCGTGCCACGCCGTCTGCACCTTCCGCACCGAACGGGATGTACGTCGCGTTGAGGAGCTCGCCGAGCCGCGTGATCTCCGCGTCCTGCGGGGCGTCGACATGCGCGACGACCTGGTTCTGATCGATCGTGAAGAACCCCATGCTGGCGAGCTTCGATCCGTTGCTCCAGGTTGGATCGTTGTCGCCGCAGAGGATCGCGGTGACGTTGACGCCCTTCTCCTTCGCGGCCGTCATCGCCTTCTTCGGAGAGACCGGGCCCATGTCGAAGTCCTCGTTGCCCGCGATGAACAGGAGCTTGAGGTCGCCATCGCGCGTGCTCCACTCGAGATCGCGGATCGCGGTCGCGACGGCCTTGCCGACGTACTCGTCACCACCGCCGACCGACAACGAGAACAGCGCCTCGGAGACCGAGTCGAGATCCGTCGTGAACGGCTTGATCTGGCGGATCCAGCCGGACTTCTCCGTCGCGCGATTGGGGTTGCCGTACTCGTACAGCGCGATCTCGAGCTGCGGGCGCTGGCCATCGCGGCGTGCGGCATCGAGCCGGGTGACGATCTTCCACAGCTGCGATCGCGCCTGTTCGATCAGTCCGCCCATGCTGCCCGACGTGTCGAGCATCAGCGCGACCTGGATCCGCCCCGGGTTCCGTGGAGTCGGCTTTGCAGGCTCGACAATCGGAGTTTGAGGTGGCGGCGGCGGCGCGGGCGTCGCGATGTTGATGTCGACGCGCGCGGAGGCCTGGCGGCCGAGGAGGCCGAACCCGAGACCACTCGCGAGGCCGAGCGCGCCGAGGGATGCGGCGAAGATCGCGAGTCGCTTGCGCCCCGAGCGAGGGGCGGGGAGGACGGCGCGGCGGAGGATGGGATCCGGATCGGACGATGACGTGGTCATGCGTCAGAGATACGCGCGCATCCGAGAAGTGCCGGTCAGGGTCGTGTAAGGGATCCGCGGCGCCGCCGGAACAGTACGATCCACGCGATCGCGCCGAGGCCCGCGCCGCCACCGGTGCTGCAACCGCCGGACTCCGGCGTGGGCGCGTCCTCGCCTTCTTCGTCGACGGGCGGCCCGCTGCGCGGGTGGACGACGATCGACATCGTCTGCTTCGGGCCGAACCACGCGACGCCTTCCTGCACGAGCTGGAACGTCTCGTCGAACGTCGTGGTCTCGGTGACCTCGGGCGCGACCATCGCCCAGGAGAACCGTCCGACCGCGGTGGGTGCGGTCGTCATGTCGGGCGCCGTCGGGCGGTTCGGCGCGACCCAGTTCTCGGCCTTGAAGAACGCGGAGTCGCGATCCTGAGGATCCTGCGTGCCCACGCGCGTCTTGGCTGCGGTCCACGCGATGTCGCCCGTGTTCTCGAGCTCGAGGTAGACGACAGCTTCCTCGCCCGAGACGAGCTCGAGCGGCGCGTCGGCGGCGGATGCCTTCGCGCCGAGCTCCTTCGCCGCGCAGTGCTTCGCTTCGCCGCTGCCGGTCGCGCGGATCGCGAGGTGGTTCGCGACGACGCGCTGGTTGCCGTCGGACGGGTTGTTGACGACTCCGGTGCCGGCCAGCCACATCGCGGAGCTGCCGCCGCCGTCGAGGTTCACGGCGTCGGTGGCGCCGAGGCCCGTGAACAAGGTCTCCATCTCGTCGCACGTCATGCCGATGCGGTTCGTCGCGCGTCCGTCGATCACCGCGAGGAACAGCTTCGAGCGATCGGCGTTGAACCCGAGCGCGGTGCGCGGGTGACGCGCGGTGCACAGCGAATCGCCGTTGTTGTCGCGGCCCACTCCTCCGACGAGGAGCGTGGGGTGCCCGCTGACGACCTCGCGGGCCCACGGCGCGACGCCACCGGTGCCGCCGTGCGCGGGAATCGCGACCTGGTTCGGCCCGAACTGGATCGGCGCGACGTAGGTTCCGTCGTTGCCGCCCCACGCGACGCCGTTGCTCATCGACGGGCCGTTGGTCGAGTACGTCTCGAAGCTGAAGAAGTCTCCGTTGACGGCCGCCTGCGCGCCGACGGCGGTGCCGAAGCCCGAGACGGTTCGCTGGCGCTCCCCGCTGGCCGTCGCGCGCACGCTCACGCCGGGGGCGCAGAGATCGACAACGAGGACGTTGATGTTCTGAGTCGTGGTGACGCGGCGCAGACGACGCACGCCGGGAAACGGATCGGACCAGGTATCGGCAGCCTGAACCGGGGTCGCGAGGGCGACGAGGACGAGGCCAATGACAAACGAGCGCATGCCTGGCCTCAGGCAAGAGGCGATCCAGCTCGCGCGCGTGTGATTGCGCAGAGATGTGCACGACGACTGCCCACAGTCATGCGCACGAGTGCTGCATTTCGTCTACCGGCCCCCGTGCGTGGTGGCCCAAACTCATGGTGTGCAAGGGTGGCCCGCATTTCTCATGCTGATCGCCGCGGGCCGTCACGGCGACGGGAACGGAGTCCACGCCTGCACGCAGATCGGCTGCTGGTCCGGTGCCGAGCTCGAGCTCGGCGCGTTTCCCGAGTCGGACGTCCCCCGGCTCACCGGCGCGCGCGTCGAGGTCTGCATCAACAGCACCTGCGGCGACGCAGTCATAGCGATGCTGCCTCCGCCCAATGACGTGAAGACCGTGCGCCTGAGCCAGCCGATCGACCCGCGCATCGAGGTGCTGCTGTCGCGAACGGACCCGAGTGGGTTGATCGAGATCGAGATCAACGTCGTGAGTGAGCTGCCGGAGTGGTTTGAGGACGGTGATGTCTACACCGTGACACTCGAGGACACGGGCGGGGCGCGGATCGCGAAGCGAGCCTGGTCGGTCACGTGCCGAACGTTCACGCCGAATGGCTCGCGGTGCGAGCCAACCTGCCGGCAGGCGAGCGGCAAGAACGAGCTTTGAGCAGTTGCTGTGCGGGGCTCCGGCGAACGCCCGCGACCGGCGGGCGGGTTCGTCGTCGTGAAATCACCGTTGAGTCCCCGCTTGGAATGACGTGAATGACGAGCGAGCAGCTCGTGGCTTCGCGTATCAGGTCGCGCGACGAGCTGCGCATCGCTCTGCGTAGCAACGGACCTCCGCGACCGGCCTGCGGGGGCTCGCCCTGCGCGCGCTCGCGCCTCGGTCATGCCCGCGCGCAGCAGCGCCTCGCTGGATCGAACCACCGGCGCACAGGCGCGCCGTCTTCGATCGTGCGCGCGTGTGCCGCGCGCGTTCATGCCCTCCGCGCTCGCTGCGCGCGACGGGCGAGAGCCCCCCGCCGGCCGGCCGCTCCGGGGGCCTGGGGGGAGAGACACCGCGCTCGATGCGTGCGCTCTGCAGAGCGCGTTGCGCTGCCGGACGCCTTCACCCGCACGGTCCCCATCCAGTCGCCGTCGAGGAACATGACAACCGTCCGTGGAAGAATTCATCGTTCAGTCCCCGCTGGACTGACCTGCTCGTCGACGTGCGCGTCGGCCCCCACGGAACCCTCCCGCTTTGGCAACGCCGAAGGTCACGGTCCGGGCGCCTCGCGGAGCATGACCACCGTTCCCGCACGAATGATCATCGTTCAGTCCCCGCTGGGACTGACTCGTGTTCGATTGCCGCGCTCGCGCACGTCGAGGAGCGCACGGAACGCCGACGTCACGCACCACGCGACCCTCGCTACCCTCTCTACCCTCTCTACCCTCGCGAACGTAAGGACCTCACCGAGCTCGCGACCTCACGGACGCTGCGGGCTCGCGGACCTCGCGACCACGCCGAGCTCGCGACCTCACGGACGTCGCGGGCTCGCGGACCTCGCGCACCTCGCGGACCTCGGTCCTCGCGCACCTCTGGTACCCCGCGGACGTCGCGGACGTCGCGGACGTCGCGGACGTCGCGGACGTCGCGGGCTCGCGGACCTCGCGAACCTCGCGAACCTCGCGGACCTCGCGGACCTCGCGGACCTCGCGCACTTCGGGGACGTCGCGGACGTCGCGGGCTCGCGGACCTCGGGGACGTCGCGCACTTCGCGCACCTCGCACCTCGAAGTCACTCGAGCCGCGCGCACTTCGAGGGACCTTCCGGACTTCGTCCATACGCGCACCGGATCGCGAATCGATCCTGGTCGAGAAATTCACCTTGGAGCGACGAGAAATGTCGAAAAGTTGTTGACGAATTTGCTACGCGCGTTCGGTTCGCCGCGGCGAATCGGCCTGTTTCTCCGTCGAGGAAACGCTCTCGTGCGCGCAGCGCGAAGAATCGGCGAGCGAGCCGAGGTCGTCGCGGCGCGTGCGGTTCTCGCCCGCAAAACGCGAACAGTAGCGTCGAAAATCATCGTGCTATTGAGAGACACGCGCGTGCGAGCCCACGTCGGGACGCATCAACGCGAAGGAGGCTTCCATGTTGGGTGGTGGTTCGGTCGAGATCTTCAGTGATGCGCTGGTGGGCGAGGTGCGCGAGCGCGACTGGATGGAGTTGCACCGCGAAATCAAGAGCGTGTGGAAGCAGCGCACCGCGCTCGAAGCGCGCGAGGTGACGCTGCTCATGGATGCCGAGGAGACACGGCTGTTCCGGCGGCTCGGGTACGCGACCATCTACGCGTACATCGTGGCGGAGCTGGGCTACAGCCATCACGTCGCGACCGAGCGGATGCGCGTTGGGCACGAGCTGGTCGCGCTGCCGGGGATCGCCGAGGAGTTTCACGCGGGCGAGCTGCCGTGGTCGAGCGTGCGAGAGCTGACGCGCGTCGTGACGCCGTCGACCGAGAGTGCTTGGCTCGATGCGGTCGAGGGGAAGCGCGCGGATGAAGTGCAGCGCATGGTGCGTGGCAAGGGGAAGGGCGACCTGCCGAGCGACCGGGTCGATCCGTCGAAGATCCGCAATCGCATCGTACTCGATGACATCACGGAGGAAGGGCTGATGATGTGGAAGCAGGCGCGGCTGGCGGTGGCGCGCCTGCTCGACGGTGCGTGCACGAACGATTCGCTGGTGCGAGCGCTCGCCAGCGCGACGCTCGAGCCTCTGGTTCCGAGCGATCGGCCGTCGGGGCCGAGGTTCATGCAGGCGGTCACTACCTGTCGATCGTGCAAGCAGAGCGAGCTGGTCGGCGCCGGGATGTCGGTGCCGATCGGTACGGCAGAGGCGGAGCGCATCGCGTGCGATTGCGTTGGCATCGGCGACCTGGAGACCAACGAGCTCACGAAGCCAGCGGGCTCGATTCCCGCTGCGATCCGCCGGAAGGTGTGGATCCGCGACAAGGGCAGGTGCGTTGTGCCGGGCTGTATGTCGTGCAGGTTTCTCGAGGCGCATCACCTCGAGTGGCTGAGCATGGGCGGCACGCACTCGATGGAGAACATCGCGCTGCTCTGCGACGCGCATCACAAGCAGCTGCACGAGGGCATCATCTCGATCACCGGCAAGGCACCGAACCTGATGTTCGACTCGCGTGCCAAGCCCAGCTGGGACTGAGTCGCGCTCGGTGAAAACTGAATAGCCGAAGCAAAGACTGAGATACCGTGAGTGGGTGCAGGTGCCGGCACTTATGGCGGTGGTCGAAGCTGCGGTTGCGGAGGGCGGGCTTGTTGGAGCGGCGGTCCTCGACCGTCACGGCAAGGCGATCGCGTTCGCGGGAACGTTCGATGTGGACGAGGTGCGCCTGATCGCGGGCGTCGTCATGCGCCATTTCAAAAGCGACGATCTGCGTGCTCGATTGCTGGCCGGGGAGATGATGGAACTCGAGCTCGACAGCCGCGCGCTGTCGGTGGGCATCGCAGCGAAGCGCGCGTTCGTCGTGGTCGAGCTGGGAGTGGGCGTCGCGTCGCGCACGCGGGCGGTGGAACTACAAAACAAAGCGGCGCGTGTTATCCGCGAGATGCTTGCGAGCAGCGCGCCGCTGCTCGGAGATGACGGCGGATCATCGTCGGGCCCCGCGGGGCTGCCGGTGATCGAGTGGGGCGTGACGGTGCGCGTGAAGGACTAGCTCGCGCACTCGCCTTCGCCGCTGATGACCTCGAATGCCTTGTGCTCGCCGAGATCGATGAAGTCGGACTCGACGGCCTCGGTATCCTTGAGCTCGGTCAGATCCTGGATCGCCGCCTTGAGCTTGTCGGCGGGGACGGTGCCCCAGAAGGCGCGAGAGGTCGCGCCGGAGGCGATGTAGAAGTCGAGCAGGCGCTCGAGCGTTGCACCGGCGCGGCGCGCGGGCACCTTGCCGATCAAGCGGCCGAACTCGGCCTTGTCAGCATTGATGCCGCCGCCGACGTAGACGAGATACTGCGGCGCGGGACGACCGGCGAGCTTGCGCATGCCGCCCTGGAAGCCGATGCCCGCGATGTAGTGCTGGCCGCAACCGTGCGGGCAGCCGGAGACCTTCACGTCGAGGCCATGCGCGGCGTTGACGAGATCGGGGCGGCGATCGAGCAGCTCGGTGAGCTGACCGCCGAGCCCGCGTGAGGCGGTGACGGCGAGCTTGCACGACGACGCGCCGGGGCACGACACGACATCGGCGAGGGTGTTCGCGCCGCCGAGCGCGAGCCCGATGCGAACGAGCTCGCGATGGAGTGCAGGAAGGCGCGCGTCGGGAACGAAGCGCAGGACGAGGTTCTGCTCGTTCGTGGTGCGGAGCTCGCCCTCGCCGTACTGGACGATGAGGGGCGCGAGCGCGCGAAGCTGGGCAGCGCTGATGTCGCCGAGCACGAGCCGGATCACGACCGACGAGAAGCCGGCCTGCTTCTGCGGGCGGACGTTGTGCTGCGCCCATTCGGCGTAGCCGGGATCCGGATCCGTGACCTGCGCGAGCAGCGGACGACGGGTGGGAGGAGCTGGCTGCGGAGGCAGGACGAGTGGCACGCCGCCCTCGGCGCGGATCTTCTCGCGCTCGGCGCGATACTCGGCGAGGAACGCCTCGGGGCCGATCTTGTCGATCGCCCACTTGAGGCGGGCCTTCGCCTTGTTGTTGCGATTGCCGATGCGGTGGAACACGCGCACGACGGCGTCAGCGGCCTCGAGGGTTTCGGAGAGCGGCACGAACTCGTCGACGGTGATCGCAGAGCGGCGAAGCGTGGAGAGGCCACCGCCGGCGACGACCTGAAAGCCGAGCTCGTCGCCCCGCTTCTTCGCCAGGAAGCCGAGGTCGTTGATGAATGCCTGCGAGCAGTCGGTGCCGCAGCAGCCGCCGAGCGAAGGCTTGAGCTTGCGGGGAAGCGTCGAGGAGTACGGGCCGCGGAGGAGGTGACGCGCGAGCGCCTCGACGTACGGCGTGGGATCGAACGCCTCGTCGTTTGCGACACCGGCGAACGGGCAGCAGGTCCAGTTGCGGACCGAGTGACCGCACGCTTCCTTCGTGGTGATGCCGGAATCGGCGAGGATGCGCAGGGCGGCCTCGACGTCGGCGGTGGGCACGAAGTGGTACTGCACGTTCTGGCGCGTGGTGACGTGGCCCTTGCCGCCGCCGAATCGCTCGGCGACGACCGCGAGCGCTTCGAGCTGCGCGGGCGTGACGAAGCCGCCGGGCAGCTTCGCGCGGATCATCATCACGCCGTCCTGGCGCTGACCGTAGACACCGTTCAGGAGGCGGAAGCCGCGCCAGTCGTCGGCGGAGAGCTTTCCGGACTCGAAGTCCTCGAGCTTCTGCACGAACAGATCGACGTCTTCGTGACGGGCAAAGCCAAGGCGGCCGGGCGGGGGCGGGGGCGGAACGTCGACGACACTCATAGGTACCTCTCGGCGGCCGCGGGGTGCGCGGTCGCGGATGTGGCGATCTGATTCGATAGCGAGACGACTTCACCGATCACGAGGACACCGGGGAGCTCGGTGTCGAACACGGCTTCACCGAGCGTGGCGAGATCGCCGACCCACGTGAAGCTTCCGGGATGAGATGCGCCATGGACGAGCGCGGCGGGGGTGGATGCGGACCAGCCGCGCGCGATGAGCTTGGTGGCGATCGCGCCGCGCGTGCGTACGCCCATGAGCACCACGATGGTCAGCGAGGCAGGTACGATGCCGTCGAGGATTGGACCGTACGCGGACTCGGCGTGACCGGAGACCACGGCGAAGCCGGAGGCCATCCCGCGATGGGTGACGGGGATGCCGGCGAGCGCCGGTGCGGAGATCGCGGAGGAGATGCCGGGAACGACCTCGTAGGCAACACCAGCCTCCTCGAGTGCGAGCGCTTCCTCGCCGCCACGACCGAACACGAACGGGTCGCCGCACTTGAGGCGAACCACGCGCTGCCCGCGCTGCGCGGCGCGGATCAGGAGGCGGTTGATGCCGTCCTGATCGATCGAGTGGCGGCCGGCGCGCTTGCCCACGTAGAACCGCTGCGCCTTCGGCGCGAGCTCGAGGAGATCGGTCTGCACGAGCGCATCGTTCAGCACGAGGTCCGCGTCACGGAGGCGGCGGAGGGCGCGCAGCGTGAGCAGCTCGGGATCGCCGGGACCGGCGCCGACGAGAGAGACGAAGCCGGTCATGAGGCACCTCGTTCGATCGGGAAGACATCGGCGCGGTAGCGCTGGACGAGCGCGCGCAGGAGCAGTGAGCGGCGGGCGGTGATCGGTGTGCCGGAGCGCTTCCAGTCGGCGCGCGCCTTCTGGGCGATCTCGACCCAGCGCTCGAGCTCGGGGGGGAGCAAGGCGTCGAGGGCTTCGCGCAGGAGGCCGGCGAGCGCGGGCGCGGTGCCGCCGGTGGAGATCGCGACCTCGACCTCGCCGCGACGGATCACACCGCCGAGATAGGCGGTCGCCGCGGACGTGTCGTCGACGGCGTTCACGAACAGGCCGCGTGCGGTTGCCGCCGCCGCTACCTGCTGGTTGATCGCCGGAGGCGCGGCCGCGACGACCCACCGCGCGCCGTCGAGGTCGGAGGGAACAAACGCGCGTTCGACAAGCGTGACCTGCTTCCCGAGCACGCGGATCGCGTTGGTGATCGCGGGAGCGATCACGGTGACGCGAGCGCCGGCGGTGAGCAGGCCGTCGAGCTTTCCAGCCGCGATCGGTCCTCCACCGACAACGACGACCCGCAGGCCGTCGAGCTTGAGGAACGCGGGGTAGAGCGCAGCGGTCATGGTCATGCTCCTGCGTGGGAGTGCGCGCCGTTCGTCGACGCGGTGAGCGGAAGTGGGGCGAGCAGGCCGCGCGCGCGGAGGACTCCGACGATCTTCGCGGTGCTCTGCTCGACGGTCTCGCGGTCGGTCTCGACGCGAATGTCGGGAGACTCGGGAGCTTCGTACGGGTCGGAGACGCCGGTGAAGTGCTCGACCTCGCCGGCGAGCGCCTTCTTGTAGAGGCCCTTCACGTCGCGGGCGACGAGGCTCTCGAGCGAGGAGCTCGCGAACACCTCGACGAACGGAATGCCGCGCTCCTCGGCCAGCGCGCGGACCTGCGTGCGCGTCTCCGCGTACGGCGAGATCGCCGCGGTGATCACACCGACGCCGTGCTGCGCGAGCAGACGCGCGACGAACGCGATGCGATGCACGTTGGTGTCGCGGTCCTCGCGCGAGAAGCCGAGGCCCTTCGAGAGGTGCGTGCGGACCTCGTCGCCGTCGAGGATCTCGATGCGGCGCTCGGCTGCGAGCTCGGCCGCGACCGCCTTCGACAGCGTGGACTTGCCGGCGCCCGAGAGCCCGGTGAACCAAAGGACCCAGCCCGCGGGCCAGGCGGTGGCGACGCCGAGAGCGCGTCCGTTCGCATCGAACAGACCAAGCTCGACGCCCGGCGACAAGGAGGAGAGAGACTCGTCGCCGGGCGCGAGCGAGACGGGAATGAGCTTGAAGCGGCTCATCGGTTCACTTCCTGGATCACGTGGAGGCCGCACTCCTTCTTCGAGGAGCCGCGCCAGCGACCGGAGCGCGCATCCTCTCCGAGGGCGACGGCGGAGGTGCACGGCTGGCAGCCGATCGACGGATAGCCGCGATCGTGGAGCTCGTTGAACGGAACATCGTTCGCGTAGATGTGTGCCCACACGTCGTCGTGGCTCCACGCCACGAGCGGGTTGACCTTGATGAGGCCGAACTTCTTGTCGTGCTCGACGACCTTCGCGGTCGCGCGCTCCGCGGTTTGCTCGCGGCGGATCGCGGTGATCCACGCATCGAAGCCAGCGAGCGCCGTGCGCAGCGGCTTCACCTTGCGAAGATCGCAGCAGCGATCCGGATCGCGCTCCCACAGCGTCGGGCCGTGGGCCTGCGCCTGCTGCTCGATGGTCTGCTCGGGGCGAACGGCTCGGATCGTCACCCCGTACTTGGTCTCGAGTGCGCGCCAGAGAGCGTAGGTCTCGGGGAACAACACACCGGTATCGAGCGTGAAGAGATCGATCGGCAGGTTCGCCTTCGCGATCAGGTCGATGATCACGCAGCCCTCCGCGCCAAAGCCGGTCGCGAACGTGAGCTTCGGACCGAGGTTCTGGCTGGCCCAGCCCAGGATCTCGACGGCACCCTTGCCCTCGAGCTCGTGGGCAGCCGCCGGGACGTCGATCCGCGCATCCGTCATAACGGATACATGTCTACACCCCCAACGGACGACCTGTCAACGATAGCGGATGGGCTTCCCCCCGGTAAGGGGCTTCAGCGCCGTTTCAGCTCTTTGATCGCGTCCTTGGCCCGATCGCGATCGGGGTCATTCTTAGGCGCGAGCTCCAGGTATGTCTGGAAGTTCTCGATCGCGGCCTTGTTCTTCTTCTGCGCGGCGTACACGGCGCCGAGGTGCAGGTAGTTGACCGCGTTCTTCTTGTCCTTGCGGATCGCCTTGGTCAGAAACGCTTCGGCGTTCTCCCAGTCCTTGCGCTCGACGAGGAGGAGGCCGAGCTTTGCGATCGCTTTCGGATGCGGCGGATCGAGCTCGACCGATTTCTTGTATGCGTTGATCGCGTCGTCGAACCGCTCCTGCACGCGGTAGATCTCGCCGTACGCGTACCAGAACCGCGATTCATTCGGCGACTTCTGCACGGCCTTCGCGAACGCGACCTCGGCATCGGCCTGCTTGCCCTGCCGGTTGTAGAGCACGCCGAGCTCGAAGTAGGCCTGACCGTTGTTCTCGTCGATCTTGATCGCCTCGTCGAGGAAGTGCTTCGACTCGTCGAGCTCGTTCTGATCGCGAAGCGCCATGCCGAGCAGCACGTTGGCCTGCGCGTCCTGCGGGGCGGCCTTGAGTGCGGCGCGGAACTCGAGCGCGGCTTCGTTGACCTCGCCCATCTTGTGGAGCGCGAGGCCGAGCGACATGTGGAGCTTGGCCGATTTCCCGTCGAGCTGGACGGCACGCCGCAGCTCCTCGATGCCTTCCTGGTTCTTCTCGAGGAGCATCAGCGCGCGGCCGCGCTTGTCGTGGCCGTCGGCGTCGTCAGCGTGCATGCCGAGGATCTGATCGGCGACCTCGAGCGCCTCGACGCCCTTGCCTCCGGCGAGGAGCGACTCGGCGTACAGCTTGTAGCCGTTCACGTCCGTGGCGTTCGCATCGTAATACGCCTTCGCCACTTCCTGCGCCCGCGTCGGGTGGCCCGCGTGGATCAGGTAGTCGACGCGCTCCTCGAGGATGTCGAACTCCTTCTCCGCCTCGTACGCCGCGGCGTACTTCGCATCGGCATTGTCGACCTCACCCTGGCGCGCTGCCTCCCGCGCATCGGCGAGCAGCGTCTTCTTCGGCGGACCCTTCTTGACCTTCTTGACGGTCTTGACCGGCTTGGTGCCGCCACCGCACGCTGGTACCGCTGCGACGAGCGCACCGGCGAACGCGACCCCCAGGAACCGACGAAACATTCCGTGAAGGGTAGCGAACCCCCCGGGTGAGCGCCACTTAGCGGCGAGCGTGGATCCGGGCGATCGGGGAGCCCGGAACCGTGTGCATTCGACGGGCGACGACCTTTCCGATTCCGAGCAGCCACTCGACGACGCTCACGCGGTTGTCCTCGGCGGGCTCGGGCGCGGGCTCGCGGGGCGTGGGTGGGACAAAGTCGCGGAGCGACGCATAGTCAGACGCGGAAAGCTTCTCGTCGCGGGGCATGGCGTGGGGTGGAGCACCGCGCGTGCCACGCCAAGTATCTAGTTTGTCGTCGATAACCGAGCGAATCCGCTACAGCGGCCCGGCTGCGCGCTCAGCGTTTCGGTTTGCGCAGGGCGAGGTAGACCGCGCCGACGATCAACACGTTTGCGACGACGGTCGTCACGCCGAGCGGTTCGCCGGAGATCACCGCTCCGAGGATGACCGCCAGCACCGGATTGACGTAGGCGTAGCTCGTCGCGACGACCGGCCGCGCGTGGCGGTTGAGCCAGCTGTAGGCGGTGAAGCCGAGGATCGACCCGAACAACCACAGGTAGCCAACCGCGAGCCATGACGATGCTGCTGCATCGGCGGGGAACCGCTCGCCGCGCAGTGCCGCGACCGCGAACAGGATCACACCGCCGGTCAGCATCTGCATCGCGGGGAGCATGAAGCTGTCCTCCGCGGCCCTGCCTCGAAGGCGTCGACCGAGGATCGAGCCGAGCGCCCACGCCATCGGCGACAACACGAGGATCGCGATGTGCAGCGGCTCCCCGGCGAGCGTGGGTCCGCCCATCAGCACGAACACGCCCACGAAGCCGATCGCGAGCGAGGCCCATTCGCGGCGCGTCGGCCACTCGCCCGACAGCGCACCGAGCACGCCCATCCATACGGGCATCATCGCGCAGACGACCGCGGCGCCGCCGGAGGACACGCTCTGCTGCGCGATCGAGACCAGGCCGTTGCCTCCCAGAAATAGCAGTCCGCCGATCGGTGCCACGCGCAGCCACTCGCGCGCGGTGGGCCACGTCGCCCCCCGTCGCATCGCGATCAGAAACAGCACGAGACCTGCGCCCACGAACCGCACGCTCGCCGTGAGCAGCGGCGGAAGGTCGACGATCGCGATCCGGATCGCCAGGTACGTCGACGACCAGATCACGTAGACCGCTACCAGGCTGAGGATCAACCGCGGGTCGATGCGCGGAGCCGTGGCAGTCGGAGCGGAGGTCTCGGCGATCATGCGCTTCATCGTGACGCCATTCGCCGAACAGTACAGAGACACGGAATTCGTGACTCGACCAGTACAGATCGCCTGTACCGGTCGGGCTTCCAAGATCTGTGTATGTCGATCGGGAATGCGATGGGTACACTTTGCAGCATGGTGGCAACGGGTGGTTTTCTGTACGAGCACCTCGCCGACGAGCTCGGGCAGGCGATCGATCGCGGCGCGCTACGAGCGGGCGATCGGCTGCCATCGGTTCGCCGGCTCGCCCAGGAGCGGAGCGTCAGTGTCGCGACCGTGCTGGAGGCGTACCTGCGGCTCGAGAACGCGGGGCTGATCGAGGTTCGGCCGAAGTCGGGCCACTTCGTGCGCAGGCGCGGGATGCTCACAGCCGAGCCGCGCACGCCGCGCGCGTGTGCGACTCCTTCGCGCGTCACCGTCTCGGATGCGTACACGAAGATCCTGTCGGCGATGCGCGATCCCGAGCTGCTGCCATTTGGCTGTGCAACGATCGATGCCTCGTACCTGCCGATCGGTGCACTGAACCGGATCATCACGCAGGTCACGCGCGAGATGACCACCGTCGGCGCGCGCTACGAGGGTGCGCCGGGCCTGCTCACCCTGCGACGGCAGATCGCCCGCCGCTCGGTGGATACCGGCGTCGCGTTGTCGGAGCACGACCTGTGTACGACGATCGGCGCGACCGAGGGTCTCTCGCTCGCACTGCGCGCGGTCGCGAAGCCCGGTGACGTGATCGCGGTCGAGTCGCCCGCGTACTTCGGCGTGCTGCAGGCGATCGAGGGCCTCGGCATGCGCGCGCTCGAGATCCCGGCGCACCCGCGCACCGGCCTGGACGTGACGGCGTTCGAGGAGCTCCTGCGTTCGCAGCCGGTGAAGGCGATCGTGGTGACGCCGACGATCTCGAATCCGACCGGTTCGATCATGCCCGAAGACGAGCGAGAGCGGCTCGTCAAGCTGACGCGCCGCCATGACATCCCGGTCATCGAGGACGACGTCTATGGCGAGCTCGTGTTCGATGGCTCGCGGCCGCGGCCCCTGCGAGCCTTCGCCGGTCCCAGCGAGGACAGCCACGTGCTGCTCGTGAGCTCGGTATCCAAGACGCTGGCGCCCGGTTATCGCGTCGGCTGGATCGCCGGCGGCCGCTGGCACGATCAGATCGTTCGCATCAAGTACTCGCAGTCGCTCGCGTGCCCCACGCTGCCCGGCATGGCGGTCGCCGAGTTCCTCGCCTCTGGTGGCTACGATCGTCACCTGCGCCGGTTGCGCAGCGCCGTCGCCGGCAACGTCGAGCGCTACCGCGAGGCGATCGCGACGCAGTTCCCCGACGGCACGCGCGTGTCGTCACCTCGGGGTGGCTTCGTGCTGTGGGTCGAGCTGCCGCCCGGCGTCGACGCGCTCGCACTGCACGAACAGGCGCTCAAGCGTCGTATCGTGGTCGCGCCCGGACCTTTATTCTCGGCGCGGCAACGCTTCGCGAATTT
This sequence comes from Deltaproteobacteria bacterium, assembly GCA_013813765.1. GTDB lineage: Bacteria > Myxococcota_A > Polyangia > Haliangiales > Haliangiaceae > JABFXX01. Next base: position 41,914 of record JACCRC010000561.1, read on the forward strand.
CATCCGGATCTCCGCGGGCACGCCGTGGTCTGACCGCGTGGCCGACGGAATCCGCACGCTTGCACGGCTGATCGCACGCGAATAGCGAGCCACGGTCGCACCGTTGAGAGGGAGATGAAATCTACTCGTTGGATCGTGATGGGTCTGTGTCTCGCGCTCTCGAGTACCGCGTTCGCGGAAGCGGCGAAGGGTGACGTCGCCGCGGAGGTGAAGGCCGGCACCGGTGTCGAGAAGCGCGCGGTCGTAGGCGAGGGGACCACATTCCCCGCCGGCACGACCGTCTGGGTTTGGTCGCGCGTGAAGGGTGCAGAGGGCTCGGTGAAGCACGTGTGGAAGCGCGACGGCAACCCGGTGTGGACCGCCACGCTCCGCGTCGGGTCGAGGCTGTGGTCGACGCAGTCGCGGCGCACGATCCCGAAGGCGGGTGCGTGGGAAGTCGACGTGCAGACCGCGGACGGCGCCTCGATCGGCACCATCGCGTTCACCGTCCAGTGATCAGGTCGACATCGCGAGGCAGCGATCGCACTCGACGCCGAGCTCGGTCATGTTCGAGCTCGCCTTCGGCACGAGCTTCGAGCACTTCATGCACATGACGTTGTTCGCCTCGTGCTTGATCTCTTCCTGAGCGTTCTCGATCGCGGCTTCGAGCCGCGCATCGAGGATCTCGGGATCGATGACGTTGTTGTCGCGGAGCACCGCGGCCAGCACGCCGATCATCGAGCTCATCAGCTTGAGCTGCTGTTGCTGCTGCACGATCGTGCGCTGCATCGACGCGATCGCCTGACCGAAGGCGTCGCCCTGGACGCTCGCGACCTGCATCGCTGCATCTGCTCGATCATGAGCGCCGTTGATGGCGCTCTGCTCCATCCAGCTCATGTTGTCGTCCGTCATCATCGAGAAGAACGAGATGCGCCCCATGGGCGCAGCTTACATCGAGAGGCCGCCGTCGACGTCGATGGTGCGGCCGTTGAAGTAGTCGCACTCGAGCACGAACTTCACCGCGAGCCAGATGTCCTCGGGGAGGCCGATGCGGCCGACCGGGATGTTCGTGACCAGCGCATCGCGCGCCTTCTGGTTCATGCCCTGCGTCATCGGCGTCTCGATCATGCCCGGCGCGACCGCACCGACGCGCACGCCGAACGCGGCGAACTCGCGCGACCACGTCACGGTGTTCGCGGCGAGCGCGGCCTTCGCCGAGGCGTAGTTCGACTGGCCGCGGTTACCGTGGCGCGCGATCGACGACATGTTGACGATCACGCCCGGCTTCTGCTCGGTCGCGGCCATCTTCGCGACGACGTCACGCACCATGAACGTGGCGCCCGTGAGGTTGACGGCGATCACGGCGTCCCACTTGTCCTTCGTGAGCTTCGTGATCTCTCCCGTCGTCTTGTCCTTCTTGACCAGCAAACCATCGCGCAGGATGCCGGCGTTGTTGATCAGGCCGTTCAGCCCGCCCATGGCGCCATGGGCCCACTCGACGAACGCGCCGACGTCGGCCTCGTTGCCGACGTCCAATCGCTTCGTGTGGACCCGCCCCGGCAGGCCGCGTGTCGACTCGGCCAGCGTCGCGAGGCCTTCCTCGAGAACGTCGCCCGCGGCGACCTGAGCGCCCGCCTCGGCGAGGCGGCGAGCGAAGTGGGCGCCCATTCCCTGGGCAGCGCCGGTGACGATGATCTTGAAGTTGGACAGCTGCATGCCGCCCCTATACCACGATGCTGCGGCGCAGCAGAGTTGCTGCGCCGCACAACGTGTTCACGGAACGATCATGCAGCCAGCACCGCACTGACCGGTCGTGGCGCCGGAGACCGGCGGGTCGCACGCCTCGGCTCCAGCCCTCACGCCATCGCCGCACACGGTCATGCAGGTGCTCGGTGCTCCACTGCAGTAGTAGCCCGCCTCGACCATGCAGGTGGCGCTGCAACCATTGCCCCCCGTGGTGCCATCGTCGTCGCACTGCTCGGTGCCGGTGACGATTCCATCGCCGCACGAGTAGGGATCGCTGCACATGTTCGTGTTGATCATGCTGCAGGCACCGTTGCAGTTGAGCGGTCCGAACGATCCGGTGCCGCGGATGCTAGCGCACGTCGCGGTACCGAAGTCGGTATTGTCGCAGACCTCGGCTCCGTTCTTGACGTCGTCACCACACGTCGGTGGCGGCGCGGTGCAGCCCGTCGCGGAGATCTTGCACTCGTTAGCACCGCCGGGCGCGTTGCAGATGAGGTTCCCGACCGTGCCCGGATCCTTGCTGTTGCACGTCGCCAGGCCGAAGTCGGTGCCATCGCACTCCTCGCTCAGGTTCTTGATGCCGTCACCGCAGGTCGGCACGACACACGCGTCCGTGTTGAACGAGCAGTTCGTGTTGCAGCCCAGCGTGCCAGTGGAGCCCGGGACCTGCAGCGTGCAGGTCTGGCTCTTCAGATCGGCGCCATCGCAAGCCTCCGTGTTGCCACCGCTGCCATTCGCGGTGCCATCCCCGCAGTACTGGCTGGTCGTCATCACGATCTGACAGGACGTGTTGCAGGACGTGCAGACGAA
>JACCRC010000562.1 GCA_013813765.1 Deltaproteobacteria bacterium
AGAGCGCCGAGCGCAAGGTTGGCTGGGCCCGGCTGTGGGCGCGCGCGAAGCAGATCGTGACGACCGACCCGAGCGGCTCCGACGATGATGACTTGCTCGTCGACGAGGAAGCGGCGCGCGTGCTCGCTCAGCACGCGGGCCGCCTCAAGGGCGGTCTCGCGAAGGTCGCGCAGCTCGCGGCGTACGATCCGGGCGCGACGCTCGGCGGGCGCAGCGGCGCGACGAAGTCCGCGCGCGCCGTGCTCGGCGGTCTGTGGGACCACGCGCCGGCGGTATCGGCGGGCGCGATCGCGAAGGTGATCGAGCAAGACCTCGGCAGGGCTCCACAGGCGCTGTTCTCGCGCTGGGACGTCGAGCCGCTCGCGTCTGCGTCGCTCGGCCAGGTTCACGCCGCTGCGCTGCACGATGGCACCGAGGTCGTGGTCAAGGTGCAGTACCCCGGAGTCGCCGAGGCGCTGCGCGCGGACCTCGACGATGGCGCCTTCCTCCGCAAGCTCGCCGGCTCCGAGGTCGGACGCTCGCTCGACGACGATGCGCTCACCGCGCTCGGCGATGCGGTACGCGGCGAGCTCGACTACCGCGCCGAGGCCGCCGCGATGGCGAAGTTCTCGGCTGCGTGGGCCGAGCACCGCGTGCTCCGGTTCCCGCGCGTGATCTCGGAGCTGTCCTCGGCGCGCGTGCTGACGATGACGCGCGCGAGGGGCAGGACAGTCGTCGAGACTGCCGGCATGAGCGCGCCCGACGTGCGCCGCCAGGCCGCGCTCGGCATCTTCGAGGTCGCGTTCTGCTCGCCCCTCGCTCACGGCCTGCTCAATGCCGATCCGAACCCCGGCAACTTCCTGATCGACGAGCAGGCCGACGGCGGCATCCACGTGTGGTGCCTCGACTTCGGCTGCGCGTTCTCGATCAGCGACGCCGTGCGCGACGCCGATCGCGAGATCTGGTGGGGCCTGATCGACGACGACAGCGCGACCGCCGCGGAGCGCTTCCGCCTCGGCATCGCGCGCGCTGGCCTCCTCGCACGTGCAGACAGCCTGGCCTCGAACGCACATCGTGACTGGGAGCGCGCGCTGGCAGCTCCGTACCGCACGCACGGCGACTTCCACTGGGACGCGGCCTACGCGACGGACCTCGCGAGCGCGACCGGCCGTGTCCTCGCGCAGGGTGGGCTCGCGCTGCCGGCGAAGGTCCTGATGCTGTGGCGGCAGCGGCTTGGCGCCGCGGCGGTCATTGGAATGCTGGAGGCGAAGGCGCCGTTCCGCCGCATCCTCGTGGATCGCATCGGCACCGGAAAAAGAGCGCTACGATAACACCGCTACGCTTCTGCCGTGCGACGCCGGCAGCTTGAGTGCGCGACCGCCAATCCCCGCGCATGCTCGTGCGCGAGCTCCTGGCGACGATGGCGGCGAGATCTACGCTCAGCTCAGAAACCACCGACGAACAGCAAGAGCGTCTTCGCCCAGCGTGTCGATGCGTTGAACGGGCCGAGGAAGTCTGCGTCGGGTAGGTACTCGGCGTAGCGCATCGTCACTGCAACCTTGGCCACGATCAGCCGTGCTCGTCCTGGGCAAGGGTCGGGCTCCGGATCCGACCGTGACTCGTGCGACGAGCGACGTACCAGCGGCGCGAACAGAGCTGATCAGTCGGCGCTGGCCGGCGGCTCGGTGATCGACGCCGTCGGGTTGCCGTCTACCATTCCCAGGTCGAGCCTGTACGTGATGTGGGTGCCGTCGCAGTCGAGGTCACCGACGGCCTGCGCCACGGCGACGTGCGGATCCGAGCTCGTGTAGTGGTACGTGAACAGGTTCGGCTCGTCGATCTGAAACCCGAGGGAGATCCAGGTGGAGTCGGCGCTCCACGTCGGATCGACGGCGAACTTCTTCCCGGGACCGCTGCAGGCTCCGCCGTCGGCGCCAGGCAGCGACGGCGCGGTGCCTTGCGGAAACCTGCTGTTTAGATTGTGATAGCTCTTGGCGCCCTTCGCCATACGATTGAGCTGTAGCAGCGCCTCGCTCGTTTTCGCCTTGCGAGCGTTGGCCATGAACGCCGGGATCGCGACCGCGGCGAGAATGCCGATGATCGCAACGACGATCATCAGCTCGATGAGGGAGAAGCCGGCGTTTCGGGACAGTCGGACCACGACCGCCAAGGGTCACACGGTCCAACTCGGCGTGCGGCTTATATGCGGTAAGGATGGGGTAGCCAGCGTAGATCGGGACAGGTGCCACCCCAGCGCCGGTGCGAGGTGCGGAGGGCGTCAGGACGAGCGTCTAGTAGGTGTAGCGAAGGAACGCGCGGCTATCGAGGCCAGCCATCTTCGCGAACTGCGGCACGAAGAACGCGTCGACGCCGATGCCGACCGAGTAGTGCCGATTCTCGAGCTGGTACTCGAAGCCCGCGCCGCCGCCGAACATCACTCCGAACTCTTCGCCGGGGTCGGTGATCATCAGCTTGCCGAGCACGTTCGAGGAGATCATCACGAGGCCGGCGCCGCCCTCGGCGTAGAGCGCGAGGCGATCGAAGCGACCGGTCAGCCGGAGGTCGCCGGCGCCGCGGTAGAGCTGGAACCACTCGCCCTCGGGCGGTGGCGGCACGATGGCCTCGTGGCTCGATGCCGCGACGTGAACGTTGAGCGAGAGCCAGGAGAACAAGTCACGGCCGACCCGCACGCCGAGCGAGGGCCCGAGCGCGGCGCCACGCGAGGCGCGGGGAGGCAGGAACGCGACGGCGCCGAGGCCGCCCTCGGCGAACCAGCCCTTCGAGGCGGGGCGGGCCTCCGCGGCGGCGCTGACGAGCACCGCGAGCGCGCAGAAGACTGCAGCGAGTCGACCCATCCCTGACGATGATGGTAGACGAAAAACGTCAGGGGGTGGCGGTGGCGGTGATCGCGAAATCGGTCGGCATGAACGGCTGCAGCTCGGCGACCGGCGTGGCCATCAGCTTGTCGGGCAGCATGTCGCCGCGCACGTCGCGCACGCGCACCGTGTACTCGAGGAGCATGTGGCGGTCGGGCTTGAACACGATGTCGAGCTCCAGCATCGCGGGGATCGCCTCGCGCGGGAAGATCGTGCCGGTCGTCATCTGCGGCAGCGGCTCGCCATCCATGTCGAACATCAGCGGCGCGAGCTGCGCGAACTGATCGACGTTCTTGCTGATGGTGAGGGTCGCGCGGAATGGGTTGATGTTGCCGCGCGTGATCTGGTCGAGGTCGATCGCCGCCTCGCGCACGTTGTCCTCGGTGAATAGACCGTTCAGCTTGCCGCGCGCCGGGATGTCGAGCGGAACGTCGCCGTCGAGGCCGGGCGGGGCAGGGGACTCATCATCGGCGGACAGCTGGATCATCGACGGGTCGTAGCGAAAGAACTCGTTCGCGCCGTTGAGCTGCACGGTCGCGTTGCCGGGCATGTCGGTGAGGTTCGTGATCGTCCACTCGACGGAGATCTCGAAATCGTCGACATTGATGAATGGCAGCCGGACGAGCGGATCCGTGATCATCGCCTGACGGCGCGCGCGATCCGTCGCCTGCGCCATGGTCTCGAGCTTCACGGGGATCACGAGCGCGGAGACGCCGGGAAGGATGTTTCCGTCCATGTCGCGCGTCTCGCCGGCGTCGATGCTCGCCGGAGCGGGCAGGTAGACCGGATCGTTCGCACAGCCGGAGGCGAGCGTGGCGATGGTCGCGAATGCGATGGACGTGGTGCGCATGGTCATCCTCCCTGCGTGAAGACAAATGGATAGTTGACGATGGCGCCACCCTTGGCGGGGAACTTGAGCCGCATGATGTTGCCCTTCACGCACGACTCGACGCCCTCGTTACGGAGAGTGCCGCCCTGCGTGTTCGAGCTCTTCACCGAGCCGTCGGCCGCGATCACGAAGTGAATGACGAGCTTGCCGCCGATGCCGGGAGTCCGGTTGAGCTCCTTCTGGTAGCAGGCGCGGAACACGCCGGCGCGGGCCTTCACGACGCGATCGACCTCTTCCTTCGACAGGCCGTTGAAGTCGCCGGTGGCGTCCTCCATCTTCACGGCGACCGCCTTCGGTGCGGCTCCGGTGCAGCCCGCGCCCACGCAGGTGCCGCCGGGACGCTCCTTGCCGGTGTCGATCGGACCCTTGTTCGAGACGAAGTCACCGTCGACGTTGCCGCCACCGCCGGAGCCCTTGCCCTTGCTGCCGCGCGTGGTGCCGGTGCCTTCGCCGGCGCCGACGCCCGTGCCGGTGCCGGGACCAAACCCGATCGAGCCGGAGCGAACGGTGTCGCCCTGGATGCCGGTGAACTTCGAGAGGCTCGTCGACAGATTCCGGTCGATGATGTTGTCGAGGTACTTCTTGTTCTTGTCCTCGAAGAACGCGACCTTCGGGGGCTCCTTGCCTTCCTTCGGGTCGGTCGTGCGCGCGCGCTCTTGCTCGCCCTTGCCGCCGGAGGCGCCCTCGTCGTTCTTCGTCGCCGTCTTGATGTTCTTCTGCGTCGCGCTCGCCGCGGCGGCCTCTTCCTTGTTCACGACGCCGACGGTCGGCGAGGTCTTCGGCGGCTCCGGCGGCGGTTCGGGATCGAGCCGCGTGACGAGGTATTCGCCGGTCATCGATCGCTGGCCTGGCCACACGAACGGGTTCTCACCGCTGTAGAACTGGTACGTCATGATCAGCAGCGCTGCGTGCATGACGACGGAGAACGCGAGCGAAGCCTGCGACTCGCCGTCCTGCTTGAACGTCCAGAGCACGAGGCCGCCGATGATCAGCGCGATCGTCGAGAGTCCGGCGCCGCGAAAGACCGCCTCGGCGACGTCGATATCGTTGCCGCCGCGCAAGTAGAACAGCGTCGTCAGCGCGATGCTCGAGAGCAAGAAGCCGCCGACGCCGGCGTAGAGCACGGGCTTCGTGAGGAACACCGGCGATTCGTCGAGTGGGACGAACTGGAAGAACAGCTTGTAGTCGCCGCTCTCGTCGAGGTCGATGACGCCCCAGTCCTTGCCGCTGATCGGGGTTGCGCGGAAGCCGCCCGGGCCGTCGCCCTCGTTGTTCCGGTGAACGAAGTCGGAGACTGCTTTCTCCTCGCCGTCGACGCAGATCGTGCCGCGCATTCGCTCGCCGAGCGTCAGCAGATAGCCGCGATTGCCGGGTCGCACGACCGCGAAGTTCGCGGGCAGACCGACATTGGGAACGACGAACGTCGACTTCCCCTCCGAGCCGAGCGTGATCGGGCGTGGCTTCTCGAGGACGACGTCACTCATGACCTCGTCGTGCCAGATCAGCGCTACTCGGAGCGCATCGGTCACAGCTGCTCTTCCTCCAGGGACCGCACCATGTGCGGGATGAACGAGCGCTTCTCTAGGCTGGCGCGCTCGAGCTCCTCGTTCGCGCGCTCGAGGAAGTACAGGAGCTGCGGCGACCGCATGCGGCCGTTGAGGTCGAGCGCGGTGAAGTCGAAGGTCTTCGGGCCCTGCCCCTTGCCCTTCTTGCCGTCGGACTTCGGATCGACGGCAGGCGTTCCGGTGTCACCGACCGCGGCGGGCGCGGCGGTGGATGCCGGAGCGGCGCGATCGCCGGCGGGCGGCGTGGGTGTGCCCTTGCCCTTCTTCGGCTGCGCGAGCGCGGGTAGGCAGAGCGCATACATGATCGCCAGCGCGAGCGCGGGCACGCGCCCCCAATTGGGGGTCGGAAGCCTCTCAGTAGACGCGCTCATTTCCCGAGCTCCTTTCGTTTCTCTTCGGCTGCCTGACGCTTGGCGTGCCCCGACGGTGCTTCCTGCAGGTACAGGTCCAGATCCGCCTTGCCACCGGGGATGTCGTTCGTGAAGTCGACCTTGAGGATCGCCTTGTCGAACAACGCATCCGCACGTGACGTGCTGCGGCGCGGCGCTTCCTTGATCACCTTGTCCCACGTCTTCCTCGCGGCATCGAAGTCCTTGAGCCCGCGGTGGGCGACACCAAGGGAGACCTGGGCGGCGTAGTCATCGGGCCGCTTTTCGACAATCACCGTCAGCTCGGCCTTGGCTCGCGCGTAATCGCCGGCGTCGAGGAGCACCGCCGCCTTGTTGAAGCGCGCGTCGATGTAGTTCGCGTCGAGCGACGCGGCGTAGTCGAACCGCTCGAACGCCTCCTGCGCCTTGCCCTGGCGCTGAGCGAGCAGGGCGAGAGCGTTGTAGATCGCTGGATCCTTCTTGTCCTTGTCGTCCAGCTCGACCGCCTTTGCGAGCACGAGCTGCGCGAGGTCGAGCTTCTTCTGCTGGATGTAGATGAGGCCGAGCTCGGTGTAGATCCGCGCGTTGATGCCGGAGAGGCGAACGGTGTCGCGCAGGACGTTGACAGCATCATCGAAGTCGCCGAAGTCGCGCAGCAGCGACGCGAGGCGCGCGGCTGCATCGCGGCGGTTCGGATCGTCCTCTTCGGTGGCGCGCAACGCCGCCTCGTAGTCGGAGCGCGCTTCCTTCTTGCGCCCTGCGCGGCGGTTCGCCTCGGCGCGCGCCAGCAGCGTGGGCATGTGCTCCTTCTTGATCGCGAGCGCCTTCGTGAAGTGCTCGACGGCTGCCTCGTCCTCGCCGTCCCTCCACGCGATCACGCCGAGGTCGTGCCAGGCCTCCCATAGCTTGCTGTCGATCTCGAGCGCCGACTTGAGCCGCGCCTTCGCGGTCTCGTTGGCCTCGGGGCCACCGAGGCGCATCGCGCGCATCGCAGCCTCGAACTCGCGCGCGGCCTTCGGGTTGACCGGATCGAGCTTGACGGTGGTCTTGCCGCCCGGGCCGATGCGGCGCGCCGACGACCCGCCGCACGCGGCGATCGCCATCACGACGAGGAGCGCGAGCTTCTTCATCGTGCGATCTCCTGCACGAGCTCGGGGTTGGGCGGGCGGTCACCGATGCGTTCCTTGCTGCGCGCCTCGCGCTCCGGCGGGAACTTGCTGCCGTCGAGCCGGCCGAGTGACTCGCGGATCTTCGCGGTGTACTCGTCGTAGACCTGCATCTGGATCGCCTTCTGGTAGCCGGCGGTGAACAGCTCGACCGCTTTGCCCTGGATGTCGACGACGTAGGTGTCGAGAGCGTCGCGGTAGGCCTGCGCCTGATCCGCGCTGAGGCCCTTCGGCGTCGACGCATTGACGAGCGACTCGGCGAACCCGTCGTAGACCTGACCGACGCGATACAGCGCCGCGGTTGCCCACTTGAGATCCTGATAGTCGACGACGGACAGGTACGTCTTCTCCGCTTCAGAGAGCAACCGCGACTTGGTCTTCAGCGCCTTCTCGAGCTGCGAGGGCTTCACGTCGAGCGTGACCTTCTCGTACTCGCGGAAGATGAGCTCGCCTTCGTAGTAGCGCGCCTCGGCAGCCCACGCCGCACCGGCCTTCTTCTCGGCTCCATTCGCGGCCTTGTGCAGGCGCTGCGCGGTTACGAAGTCGTCCTTCGCGCGCCTCAGCTGCCCGAGCCGGAACGACATCCGGCCGGCACGCGTGTACGCCTCGATGATCCGCTTGCCGCTCGAGCGATAGATCTTCGTGTAGTCGGCGTACGCCTGATACGCCGGGCCTTCGTCGCCGGCCTGTTCGTAGACGACACCGATGTTGAACGCGACATCCGGCGCGTCTTTGCGCTCGCGAAACTTCTTCGCGTACTCCTGGTAGTGCGCGATCGCTTCCTTGTTCTGGCCGAGCGCCTGACGGAGAAGCCCCGCGTTGTAGAGCGCGTCGGCGGACTTCGAGCCGGTGCGGAACTTCTGCCACACGTACTCGTAGGCCTTCGCCGCCTTGTCGTAGAAGATCACCTTCTCGTAGACGACGCCCGCGGTGAACGCCGCCTTCTCGCCGAGCTCCGGGTTCTTGTCGCCATACTTCTCTGCGATCTCGAGATAGATGTCCGCGGCCTTCTCCGGCTGCTTGTCCTTCTCGAACATCACGCCCGCGTTCATCAGCGCCTGCGCCGCGACCCTGGTATCCGAGGTCTCCTTCGGGACGCGCAGGTAGAACGTCGCGGCCTGATCGTACTTGCCCGCCTCGGCGTACTTGTCGCCGCTCTTCTGGATCGCCTCGACGATCAGCCGGTCGAGGCGCTCCTGCTGATCCTTCGAGGAGAACGACTTCGCCTTCTTCAGCTTGCGCGCCCAGTCCTCGATGTTCTCGTAGTCCGCGGCCTTGTTGAGCGCGCTGAGGATGCGGTCGCCGGCGGGGCCCGCGTTCGGATCGTTTGGATACTTCGTGACGATGACGCCGAAGCGCTTGATCGCCTCGTCGTACTCGCCGTAGTCGAAGAACATCTGTCCGTTCTTGAAGATCACGCCGACCAGCGTCGGATCGGCGGGGAACAGCGTCGCGTAGAGATCGATCGCCTCGCCGAACTTCTTGTCGACGGGGTAGAGCTTCGCGCGGCCGACGGTGTCCTTGGGGCGCGCCTTCTCGTACGCGTTCATCGCGTTCAGCAGCGCGTCCTTGTGAAGCTTCCCGACCGGCGCACTCTTGCCGACGGCGAGGTACTCGTCGCCGGCCTCCTCGGTCTTGCCGAGCTTGAAGAACAGGATGTCGGCCCGGTAGTACCGGATCTCGGTGGCCTGCTCGGTCGCGCCTTTGCCGGTGCCGAACGCTGCCAGGTACTGCTCGTACGCGACAGCGGCGCGGCCGTAGAGCGCGACGTCGGCCTTCTTGTCCGCCTTGTCGCGGCGCTGCGCCTCGCCGTGGATGTTCATCGCCGTCGTGCGCGTCAGCTCCTCGGTGGTCGCGAGCGAGCGCCCCAGGGCCTCGCGGTTCTTCTGCGCCTTCGCCCATCCGGTGTTCGGCCCGAAGTTATCGAGCAGGACCTTGATCTCGTCCTGTGCGCGGTCGACATCGAGCGCGCTGTTCCAGTTCGTGATGATCGCGCGTTGGTACTCGGCGGACTTCAGCGCCTCGGGGTCCATCTTGATCAGAAACCGATACGCGTCGGTCGATCGCTCCCACTCCGCCTGCGCGCCGTAGCTCTCGGCCACCTTGACCATGACGTCGCGCGAGTACTGCTCGCCGTCGATCGACACGAGGAAGTCGAACACTTCCTTCGGCGAGATCGAGCGGTCCTCGGTGAACACGACGACGAGGTACTCGAGCGCTTCCTCGCGCAGCGACGCGGACCGGCGCTTCTGCGCCTCGGTTCCCTCGCGCTCCTGCTTGAACGCCTTGTCGAGCACCTTCTTGAAGTTCTTCGCGGCGGAGGTCGTGTCGCCGAGCTTCCACTCGCACCACGCGACCTTGAACAGCGCGAGATCCGACGTCGCGGCCTCGTCGCCGACGTGGACGTACGCGTCCTTCGCCTTCACCCAGTCGCCGGTCGCGAAGTAGTGCTCGCCGATCATCATCCACGCGTCGCCGTAGAGCGCGGACTTCGGATACTTGTTGATGACCTCCTGGAAGCGGCCCATCGCCTCGTCCTCGCGGTTGTCCTCCTTCGCGGCGAAGCCGAGGAGGTAGGTCACGAGGTCCATGCGGCGGAAGTCGGGATGCTTGTCGTGCAGCTCGCGGTACAGCGCCTCGGCCTCGCGCAGATCGATTCGCGGCTCCTTCGGCTGCACGCACTTCGCCTTGGCCTGGTTGCACTTCTCGACGGCGCGCGAGAACTCCTCGATGCGGACGAGGAACAGGCGCCGCGACTCCTCCCACAGGAGCTCGGCGAGCTTGAACGTTCCTTCGGCGCGGGCCTCGCCGCTCGGGTTGCTGCCGAGGAACGCGCGCAAGAGGCCGATCGCCTCGAGCCGCTTGTCGTCGCGCCGCTTCTCCGTCGACGCGAGCAGCGTCTTCAGCTCCTTGTTCAGGATCGGTGCCTCGGGGGCGACCGGCCGCTTGCGGATGTAGAGCTCGGACGTCGGGCCGCGGGAGGTGGAGGGAACGTCTCGCGCGGGCGCCTGGGCGACAGCGAGCTCCGTCAGCGAGCTCAGCAGCAGCGTGCCGAGGAGGAGCTTCTTCATCGGTACCCCGAGTATTCGTCGGCCCAGAACTCGCCCTGCCACGGCCAGTACTCCTCGTCGTCGCCGATCATGCTCGCGTTCCACAGCTTGCCGATCAGCTCCTCGGGGAACCGGCCCGCGGCCAGGTCCTGAACCTCGATGTCGAGCTTGCGCTTCTGACCGATCACCGCGTCGACCTTGCCCAGCCTGGCCTTGTCGAGCACGCGGCGTGTGTCGTTGAAGAGCTTCTCGATCTGCGCCTGCGCGAGCTTGTCACCTGCGGCCTCGAGCTTCGCGAGGACATCGTGCGCCGACTTTTCGAGCCGGCGGGCCTCGGCGATGTCGGCCTGGATCAGCGGCTTGATGCCACCCGCGGTTTCTGCGCTCACGCCGGCCGCTGCCTTGTCGGCCGCGCCGATCGCGTTCGCGAGCGCGACCTGGCTCTTCTCGTAGAGCCCGTCGAGCCGCTTCGCCTCGTCGGCGGCGACGTCGGGTGGCAGCGTGCCTTCGCGGCGCCCACGCGCGAGCTCGCTCTTGGACGCGAGGATCTGCGCGCCGAGCCGTCGCAAGTCCTCGACGAGCGCGTTCGCGTCTGCGAGCTGCTCCTGCTCGAGGGTCTTCGACGTGCTGACCTGCGAGACCTTCTTCTCGCTCAGCTGATTGCCGAGGTTCTGCCACTGGCGCACCGCGATCGGTGCCGCGTTCGCGAGCTCGCGCATGCCGGTGAGCGCGTCGTTGAGCCGCACGAACTTCGGATCGAGGCGCAGCAGGGACAGGACGTCATCGACGGGGCCGGTCGACGCCGCGGTGCCGAGCTTCTTTCCGTTCACCTCGCCGCCGGTGCGCCGCACTTCCTTGTAGCGAGTCACCGCGGTCGCGAACAGCTGCTTGCGCAGCTCGGGATCCTTGCGGGCCTTGTCGATCGTGTCGACGATCGGCTGCAGCTTCGCGACGAGCTTGTCGTACCACTGCTGGCTCTCTGTGAACTTGCAGTCCGCGAGCTCGACGTAGCCGGCGAGGAGGCTCGCCTCGGGCCACAGCGGCGACGTCGGGAACTCCTTCAGGAACTCCTTCGCGAGGTCGCGCGCCGTGGCCAGCTCGCGCTTCTGGTACATGGACCACGACGCTTCGAACAGCGCGTCGGAGAGGTACACGCTGTCATCGGGAATCTGGAAGTAGTGGTAGTACGCGTCGTCGTACTCGGCGTTCTCGTGGGCGAGCCGGCCGAGGCCGAGGCGCGCGAGGTCCTTGATCGTGAAGTAGCGCTCGTCGACGACGAACGTGTACTTGTCCGTGTCGGGCGTCGCCGCGACCTCGCACATCGCCTCGGCAGACGACCGGTAGTCCTGGCCGCGCGCCTTGATCACGCCGCGCAGGTAGATCGCCGAGCTGTACAGCCGGCTCTTCTTCGAAACCATCACGAGCTCGCCCTCGGCGTCGGCGAGCTTGCCGGCGTCGTACGCGGCGCGTCCGCGCAGGTACGTGCGCTCGCCAGCGGCAGACGGCGGGATGGGATCGGAGATCTTGACCGCTTCGATCCGCGCGAGCACGCCTCCGTGGTCGCGGGTCTCGAGCGCGATGTCGACAGCGCGGCGATGCGCGGGGCCCCAGTACGTCGCAGCGGGACCGCGCCGAAGGATCGGCTCGAGCGAGTCGAGCGCCGCTCCGTAGCTCCCCGCGCGGGCGAGCGCGACCGAGAGGTCGTACTCCGCGTTCTGGTACTCGACGAAGTCGGTGAACGCGGCGTAGCGCGGCGACTTGATGATCGAGTAGAGCGCGACCGCGGCGTTGACGAAGTTGCCGCCGCGGAGCAGCTCCTCCGCGACCCCGAGCTCCTTGCGCAGGGTCTCGAGCGTGCCGCTCTCCACATCGACGAGCTTCGTTGCCTCGAGCTCGGCGAAGTAGCGCGCGAGCGGATCATCGGGGGCCTTCGGCGTGATCACGGGCGCATCGGTCTTCGGCTGCGCGGACGCCACCGACGATGCGAGCAGGACGAGGACGGCGAGGCGCTTCACTTCTTGCCCTTCGCGCTCGGGGCGTCGTCGCGCTTCTGGGTCTTCACGGAGACGTCGATGCCCAGGCCGTAGCTGCCCTTCTCGTTGCGTTTCCACTCGTAGGCGATGTCGCCGCCGTCCTTGGCCTTCGCGGCGACGACGAGGTCCTTGCCGGCGACCGCCTTCACGACGATCTGCGCCTCGGTCGCGGAGGTGAACGAGTCATCGTCCTTCCCGGTCGCTTCGACGCGGAACGTGATCAGGTGGCGGCCCGGCGCGACGTAGCCGTCGAACCGGATGCTGTCGTCGCCGGCGATGGCGGCGGACGCGTCCTCGTAGACGCTCGCACCGTCGAGGCGGATCGACGCCTTCGCGGGGTTGTAGAACCGTGCGGTCGTGTACGTCAGCTTGATCTGGATCCGCGTCGAGTAGAGCTGGCTCGCGACGGTGTTCGCGCGGGCGCGCGACTTGAACAGCTCGTCGCGCAGGCTCAGGTACTCCTGTCGAAGCGTGTCGACATCCGCATCGCTCGCCGGAGGCGGCTCGGTCGTCGCCGGGGCGCCGCTACCACCGCCGGCACCGCTGCCGCCGCCGTTCGGGGTCATCGCGGGCGTGGTCGTCGTCGTCGGAGTGGTCGCCGGCACGCGCTGTACACCGTCGGTCTTCGCAGGCTCGGGCTCCGCGGGCGGAGGCGTGGGCTCGGCCGGTGGGTCGACCTTCGCGGGGGCAGTCGTCTTCTTCGGCTTCTTGCCCTTCCTCGGCGCGGCGAACGCGAGCGCCGGGACCAAGACGAGCAAGAGGCAGCTGCGAACGTGTCTACCGTTCATCGAGATTCTCCCCGGCCCAGGCCGTATCGCCAGGCGACTAGTTACTGAAAGGCAGGAACAGAGAAAGGCTAGCCGTGACCGAGGTGTCGTTCACGAGGAACCGCTCTTCGAGGAGCTCCTGGCGGAACGTGCGGTTACGGGCATCGATCCGGAACGCGGCGGCCTGGCCCATGAACATTCTAATCCCGAAGCCGAGGACTCCCGCGGCTCCGCGACTGGTCTTGGAGTCGATCACCCCGACGCCGATGTCGGCGTGAAGGTCGAAGTGGACGATCGTCCCGCCGAGTCGCAGCTTGCCGTACACCGGGCTCCAGTTCAGGAGCGACTCGGCGAAGATCATGCGCGCGTAGGTATCGGTCAGCACGACGCCACGCTTGTCCTCGATCGCGCGGATGATGTCGGCGTTCGCATGCGTGTACCAGCCCGCGAACTCGACCGCGGTCTCGTCGGTCATGTGATAGGTGTACGAGCCGCCGACGAGGTACGTGCCGCTGAGCAGATCGCTCGCGTAGTAGCCGCCACCGGCCGTGATCTCGTGGCGGTGCTGCTTCACGAACAACCGGTCGACCGCGCCGCGTCGCTTGCGCTTCACCGCGAGGCGATCCGCGATCTCCTGGTCGATGCACATCGACGTCGAGCTCGGCTTCATCTCGTCCCTGGCCGCTTTCGCCACGACCTTCTTCCTGTCGATCGGGCGATCACCTTCCTCGGCGTACGCGACGCCGGAGGCGAGCAGGGCGATGACGACGAGCAGACGGTTCATCAGAGACCGGTCGGGATGTAGAGCGCGAGCCCGATGGTCGCGACGATGTTGTTGGTGTAGCGGGTCTCTCCGGCGATTTCCTCGACGGCCATCACATCGCGCGTGTCGAGGCGGATCGTGAGTGCCTTCGTGACGAACATGTCGATCGCAAAGCCGGCATCGAACGTCAGGCCCTGCACGGCGTCGTGAAACATCCGCCCACCGCCGGCGAACAGCAGGATGTCGGCGTGGACGATGCCGCCGCCGAGCTTCAGCTTCGCGTGCATCGGGGACCACACGACGTTCGCGAGCGCGAGGTACGCCATACCCGGCTCGAACCGGTTGTCGCCGAAGAACTGGTTCAGCGGCTGATCGAGATCGAGCTTGAGCGGCGTCACGTCGAAGCCGAGCGACAGGCCGAGATCCTCGGTGAAGAAGTAGCCGAGCTCGCCGCCGGCGATCCAGCTCGACGACGTCAGGTCACCTGCGTAGGTACCGCCGTGCGCGACGAGGACGAGCTTGTTGTCCTTCTTGAAGTCGCGCTTCTGCACGCCGCGCGGCTTCAGCTGCTCGCCGAGTTGACCGCGGATCGTCTGGTCGAGACACGACGGCAGCGGCGCATCTGACGGCTTCGCCGGGGCCACGGTCGCGGGCTGCGCGTACGCGAGAGCGCTGATGCACGTGCAGACAGCGAGCGCGAATCCCCCGATCAAACGCGGCACTAGCTCGAAGGTACTCTCGTTAGACAAGCCAAACAACTCGGGGACAGGGCGCACGCGATCGAGGTACGATTTCGCCGATGGAGCACTTGACGGGGACGCGGATCCGCCGCGAAGCGACCCCGGCCACGGTCAATCTCCGACGCTGCAAGCTGGTCGTCATCAAGGGTGCGCAGCGCGGCACGGAGTTCGTCGTGGCAGGTGACGTGTTCCGCGTGGGCAAGGCGCCGGAGAACGATCTGGTGCTCGCCGACGAGACCGTGTCGCGCGTCCACTTCGAGATCGCTCGCGATGCGAAGGGCTACCTCGTCCGTGACATGAAGAGCACGAACGGCACGTTCCTCGACGGTGCCGAGGTCAAGGAAGCCTACCTGCGCGCCGGCTCGGTGATCGGGCTCGGTGCGTGCGAGCTGAAGTTCACGCCGTTCGAGGAGCGGATCGAGATCCTGCCGAGCGAGAAGGAGGAGCTCGGCGAGATGGTCGGCAAGTCGCCCGCGATGCGGGAGATCTTCGGCCTGATCGAGCGCATCGCTCCCACCGATGCGACGGTGCTGATCGAGGGCGAGACCGGCACCGGCAAGGACATGATCGCGCGCACGCTGCATCTGCTGTCGCCGCGCTCGGGCGCGCCGTTCATCGTCGTCGATTGTGGCGCGGTCGCGGGCACGCTCATCGAGTCCGAGCTGTTCGGTCACGAGAAGGGCGCGTTCACCGGTGCCGTGGCCGCGCGGCAGGGCGCGTTCGAGCTCGCCTCCGGAGGCACCGTGTTCCTCGACGAGCTCGGCGAGCTCTCGCTCGATCTCCAGCCCAAGCTCCTGCGAGTGCTCGAGCAGCGCGAGCTGCGCCGCGTCGGCGGCACGAAGACGCTGAAGGTCGACCTGCGCGTGATCGCGGCGACCCGCAAGGATCTGCGCTCCGAGGTCGAGAAGGGCAAGTTCCGCGAGGATCTCTACTTCCGGCTGAACGTCGTGCCGATCACCGCGCCGTCGCTGCGCGAGCGCCGAGAGGACATCCCACTGCTCATCGACTCGATGCTCGGCAAGTTCGCGCCGGGCAGCGGCATCACCCTCACCGAGGCAACTCGTGCCGCGCTGATGGCGCACGACTGGCCCGGTAACGTCCGCGAGCTGCGCAACGTGATCGAGCGCGCGCTCGCACTCGGCGCCGACCCTGGCATGCTCGTCGCGCCGCTCGGTCCGCTCGAGCCCGGGAAGGGAGCGCAGCTGCGCGACGGCATCGAGTTCGAGCCCGGCGTGTCGTTCCGCGACACGAAGGAGAAGTGGAACGAGCTGTTCGAGCGCCGCTACCTGACGTGGCTGATCAAGCGCGCCGACGGCAACATCTCCAAGGCCGCGCGCGATGCAGACATGGATCGCAAGTACCTCCACAAGCTGCTGCGCAAGTACGGTATCTCCGTCGAAGGCGCGGACGACGACAACTAGCGACGCTTACAAAGGCCTGACGGGCGCGCGGCGTCGCGTCGTTCATCGTGAACGGCATGCTGAAACACATGCTCGCTCTCTCCATCCTCGTCGCCTGTTCTTCCACCTCGTCCGCCGCGCCCGTCCCCGTGCCGGTCGCGGCAACAACGCAGGACTCTCTCGGCGTGCTCGCCGCGAAGCGCGCGCAGCTGATCGGCTGGCTCCACGACTATCGCGAGGCCGGAGTGTTCCCGACCGACGCTGCCGGCATGCCGAACAGCGTGTTCATCGATGCAAAGGGTATCCGCTGCCCGATGGCGGAGCTGCTGCACAAGGCGGGCCGCGATGACCTTGTCGCGGCGGTCGCGAAGGAGGCGAACACGGTGCGGCTGGCCGATGTTCACAGCGGCCCGCTGCACGACTGGATGCTCGGTTCCGGACTCACGCAGCAGGAGATCGCGCTCGTGCAGGGTGTGATGAACATCAGCATGGACTGGATGGAGATCGAGCAGCCGCGCGAGCACGAGCAGATCCTCGCGAGCAAGGCCGCGGTGCGCGCGAAGCTCGAGGTCACCGAGATGGCGCTGCGTGACAACACGGGGACCAGTCTCGCGATCCTCGCGCGGCGAGTGCCGGCTCGCGCGAGCATCGAGGCGCTCGCGAGCGCCCCCGTGCGCGGATCGGTGCTGCCGGCGACGGCGGTGTCGCGCGCACCGGTGGCTTCGCCGCAGGTGAAGGCCTCGAGGCGCGTGGTGATGCGCCGAGGCTTTCAGGTCGAACGCGCTGCCAAATTCGATCGACTGATCAGGAACTGATCACGCAGCGACGCGGGTCACGAGACGCGAGACGTAGCGCGATGCGGTGCGGCGCTTGACGATGCCCTTCGTCACGGCGGAGTCGACGATCGACACGGCCTTCTTGATGAGAGCTGCGGCGTCGTCGGCCTTGCTGTCGACGGCGGTGCGCGCCTTCTTCACGGCGGTACGAAGGGTCGCCATCGCGGCGCGGTTGCGCGCGCGATTCTTGATCATCTTGCGGTTCTGCTTCGCCGCTGACTTGATATTGGCCACGTCTGATTCTCCTGCGGAGGCGAGCGTTTACCGTGCCGGAGGCCAGGGTGTCAAGCTCCGGGTCCTGTCGCAAAAAGCCCCATGCCTTCGCGGGAGTACACATCGATATGTGTGGATAACTTGATGACCGGCTGCTGAGGAACACGCGGATCTGCGCGAGATCGCTCCAACTCGATCGCGGTTGCTCAAAAAACGGTCAGTTTCCTGTGCGCTCGCGCTCACTCGATCCCGGCGGCTTTCGCGTCGTTCCACAGGGCGTCCATCTCCTCGAGGTTGGACTGCGGCGGCGTCTTTCCTCGCTCGGTCAGCCGGTCCTCGACGTACTCGAAGCGGCGCTGGAACTTGAGCGTGGCATCGATCATGGCCTGCTCCGCATCGACCCCGACCTTGCGTGCGACGTTCACGATCGCGAGCAAGAGGTCACCGATCTCCGAGTGGATCTCCGCCTGGTCGCCAGCTTCGATCGCGGTGCGAACTTCTTTGACCTCTTCTTCGATCTTCTCGAACGAGCCCTGCCAGCCCGGCCAGTCGAAGCCGACCTTTCCGGCCTTCGTGCCGACCTTCTGAGCACGGGCGAGCGCAGGGCCCGGCTTCACACCCGCCAGGATGCGATCGTTCCGGATACCCTTCGCCGCCTTTTCGGCCGCCTTGATCTGTTCCCACTGCGCGAGGACCTGCTCGGAGGTCTCCACGCCGGTCGTCGCCCCGAAGATGTGTGGATGGCGGTGCACGAGCTTGTCGGAGATGGCGTTGCAGACGTCGTCGATGTCGAACGCACCCTCGCGCCGGCGGATCGCCGCGTGGAAGACGATCTGCATCATCAGGTCGCCGAGCTCCTCGCGGTGCCCTGCGATGTCGTTGCGGGACATCGCATCGAGGACTTCGTAGGTCTCCTCGACGAGAAATGGCCTGAGCGTCTCGAGCGTCTGCTCCTTGTCCCACGGACATCCGTCGGGGCCGAGCAGGCGCTCCATGACCTCGACCAGGCGGGGCAATGCGGTACCGGGCATGGGGAGCACCCTACCGCACGCGCGTGCTATACGAACGAGTCCCCGCGGGCCGCAGGAGCGCCCGCAGGCCACGCCATACCTGTGACCCAATCCAAAACTACCCGCCGCGAGAAGCTCGCCTTCGACAACCCCGAGGCGCTCCAGACGCTCATCGGGAGCAACAACGGACGGCTCAAGCTCATCGAGCGCACCAGCGGTGCGCAGGTGAACTTGCGCGGCAACGAGATCACGATCGAGGGCGACGAAGCCTCCGTCGACACCGCGAAGAGCGCGCTCGAGCAGCTCTACGACCTCGCGCTCAACGGAAAGGCGCTGTCCTCGGATGACGTCGTGCGCGCCGTGCAGCTGCTGAAGGGCGACTCCGGCGGTGCGTCGATCCAGGGCGTGTTTGGCGAGACGATCCTGACGCCGCGCACCGGCCGGCCGATCGCACCGAAAGGCGCGCAGCAGAAGAAGTACGTCGACCTGGTCCGCGCGAACGACATCATGTTCGCGATCGGTCCCGCCGGTACCGGCAAGACGTACCTTGCCGTCGCGCTCGCGGTGCGCGCGCTGCTCGACAAGCAGATCCGCCGGATCATCCTCACGCGCCCCGCCGTCGAGGCCGGCGAGCGCCTCGGGTTCTTGCCCGGCACGCTCGAGGAGAAGGTCGATCCGTACCTCCGTCCGCTCTACGACGCGCTCCACGACATGATCGACGCCGACAAGCTCGAGCGGTTCATGACCGACGGCACGATCGAGATCGCGCCGCTGGCGTTCATGCGGGGTCGGACGCTCTCGGGCTCGTTCATCATCCTCGACGAGGCGCAGAACACGACGCCGGCGCAGATGAAGATGTTCCTCACGCGCATGGGCTTCGACTCGAAGGCCGTGATCACGGGCGACATCACGCAGACCGACTTGCCGCGCGGCGAGCGCAGCGGACTGCGCGATGCACTCGATCTGGTCGACGACATTCGCGGCATCGGCGTCGTCGAGTTCACCGATGCGGACGTGGTTCGCCATCCGCTGGTCGCCGCGCTGATCCGCGCGTACGACAAGCGCGACCGCGCCAAGTTCGAGCAGCGCGAGCAGCGGTCTCCCGGCGGTGACAACGCGCCGGCGGTGCCACCCGCCTCCGGGTCGGATGGGATAGATTGATCCCCATGGTGGTGGCCAGCCCCGACGACCTGGTCAACGCGGTTGCTCGCGACCGGCGGATGATCGGGTATCGCGTGCGGCGGCAGGGCGATGGGTGGATCGAGCTCGAGGTCGTGGCGCAGCGGGCGCGGATGCCGGTGTTGCTCGTGATCGCCTGGCCGTCGGTCTGGCAGGACCCGGAGCAGCTGCAGCCGCACCTCGTGCGCGCGCGGTCCGGTAACTACTCGCTGATCGTGGTTGGAACGGATGCAGAGCTCGAGGAAGCGGGGCTCGACAAGATGCCCGCGGATGCGGACATGACCGCGGTCGCGGCGCCGGTCGGGATGACGCGCTTGCTTCTCGCGCTGCGCTCCCGCGCGGACGCGATCGCGCAGCGGATGGCCTCGGCAACACTGGAGCTCGAGCTCGAGCGCAGCCGCCACGAGAACGACATGCTGATCTCGATCGGTCGGGCGCTGTCGCAGGAGCGTGACATCCAGTCGCTGCTCGCGATCATCCTGCGCCGCGCGTGCGAGGTCACGAACGCGGATGCCGGCTCGATCTACGTGGTGGAAGGCACCGAGGAAGACGTCTCGCAGAGAAAGCTGCGCTTCGCGGTGTCGCAGAACGACTCGCGCACGCTTCCGCCGGCGGGCTTCACGATGGCGGTGTCGTCCACCTCGATCGTCGGCCAGTGCGTGCTGTCGGGTGACCGGATCAACGTTCCGGATCTGTACAGCCTCGACGAGCCGGGCGTGGGCAACAACCCGTGGGGCTTCGTCCACGACCGCACGTTCGACGACAAGTATCGCTACCAGACGCGCTCGGTGCTCGCGGTGCCGATGATCTCCGCGCGCGCAGAGGTGATCGGCGTCATCCAGCTCATCAACAAGCGCGCGAAGGGGTGGATCACACTCGATCTGCCGAGCGACTTCGAGAGCGGCGTGGTGCCGTTCGACGACGTCTCCGAGGCGTACATCTTCGCCCTCGCATCGCAGGCGGGCATCGCGCTCGAGAACGTCCTCCTCTACGAGGAGGTGAAGACGCTGTTCGACGGGTTCGTGAAGGCCGCGGTCACCGCGATCGAGTCGCGCGATCCCACGACGTCGGGTCACTCCGAGCGCGTCGCCGATCTGACGGTCGGCCTCGCGAAGGCGATCAACCGAACGGAGAGCGGGCATTACCGCGAGGTGCGGTTCTCGCGCGATGACCTCACGCAGATCCAGTACGCGGCACTGCTGCACGACTTCGGCAAGGTCGGCGTGCGTGAGCACGTCCTCGTCAAGGCGAAGAAGCTGTACGAGCACGAGCGCGAGCTGATCCTGCAGCGGTTCCAGCTGATC
This sequence comes from Deltaproteobacteria bacterium, assembly GCA_013813765.1. GTDB lineage: Bacteria > Myxococcota_A > Polyangia > Haliangiales > Haliangiaceae > JABFXX01. The sequence continues at coordinate 20,139 of JACCRC010000562.1, forward strand.
AAGCGCGGCTACAAGATCGAAGGCCTCGAGTCGAAGGTGAAGTACCTGACCGAGGCAACCCGCGAGCAAGCTGCGGAGAAGATCGCGTCCCTCGATCGCGACATGGTCGGCAAGATCGCGGAGCTCGACGACATCATCAAGTTCATCCTTCAGG
>JACCRC010000011.1 GCA_013813765.1 Deltaproteobacteria bacterium
TCCATGTAGATGCGGCGCAGCGCCTTGTACGAGTCGTACTTGAACGGCTCGTTGCGGAGCATCCGCATGTGCTGCTCGACGGCCTTGTCCGTGTAGTCGGGACCCGCGACGAGGTAGAGCTCGGCGAGGATCTCGGCACGGTCGGTGCCATCGGCACGCAGCTCGTTCTTCGGGTCGAGCTGCTGCGCCACTTCATAGGCCTGCGTGGCCGACTGGTAGTGCTTGAGGCGCGAGCGATAGATCTCGCCGAGACCGTCGAACAGGCCGACGTTGATCTTGTGGAACGTCTGCGACGCCACGCTGCCGGGCTTCGGCATGCGCTTGATCATGTCGCGGTACGCACGCTCCTGGCCCTTCCAGTCGCGCTTCGTCGTCAGCACCTTGTCGATCGCTTCGAACGAGCGCAGAGCGCGCGGGATCATCTGCTCGGAGAGCTTCTCGGGGACACCGAAGAAGCTGTCGAGCGCGTGCGAGTAGTAGTCGACGGCCTCGTCGAGTGACTTCAGCTCGTCGCGGAAGATCGTCGCGGCCGCGTGGTAGTACGCGCCCTTGCGCACGCTGTCGGACTCGAGGGCGATGAAGCGGTCGATGGTCTCGACGACCTTCTTCCACATCTTCTGCTCGGTGTAGAGGTCGAGCACCTTCTGCAGCAGTTGGTGATCCTCGGGCGCGACCTCGAGAGCATCGAGGTACGCCGTGATCGCCTTCTGCGGGTTCTGCAGCTTGTCGTGGTAGACGGTCGCGATCTCGTCGAGGAGCTGGACCTTCTCCTTCGGCGGCGCCGTGATGATCAGGCCGCGCTTCGCGTTCACGACCGCTTCGAAGTCGCCCTGCTGCTGCTGCAGATCGATGACGGCCAGCAGGGTCTCCCTGTGACTCGGATCGATCTCGAGCGCCTTCTCGAACATGTTGAGCGCCTTCTTGCGCTCACCGAGGGCCTGGCGAACCATGCCGAGCCGGTTGTAGATGCGGACGACATCCGCCTCGTCCTGACCGTCACGGTGCTGGACCAGGATGGTCTGGTAGAGCTTCCCAGCGTTGTCGTAGTCGCCCATCTTGAACATCAAGTCGGCGCGACCGGTCAGCGTCGGGAGATACGTCGAGTCGATGTCGTACGCGGCCTTGTAGTAGTTCAGGGCCTTCTGGAAGTCGCCGAGCTCCGACGCCGTCTTCGCGGCGCGGAAGTACAGCTCGTTGAGCTCGCGCGGATCGGCGCGGAGCGCACCGACCTTGCGGGCGAGCATGTCGATCACTGGCTGCAGCTCGCTCCACTGCGCGGCATGGAAGTACAGCGCGGCGAGCGGACGACCCGCCTCGACGTGCTCGGGATCGAGCGCGATGACAGCGGCGTACAGCTGCTTCGCGGCCTCCTCCTGCTGGAGGCGGTCCTCGTAGATCTTGCCGGCGTCGTACAGCAGGCGGACCTTGTCGATGACGACCGGCGTGTAGCTCTCCGCACGCACCATCATCTGGGCGGCCTTGAGCCAGTCACCGCGGTCCGAGTACTGCTTGGTCAGGGCTTCCATCGTCGGCACGTGCGCCGGATCGATGGCGAGACCCCTCAACAGATTTGACTCCGCGCTGTCGGGGTCGTGGAGCTGGGCGTACTGGATCTTGCCCATGCGCCAGTACAGCTCGACCTGCTTGCGCGGGTCGTCGGTCAGCCGAACGAGGTGCGCCATCACATCGACCGCGCGATCCCACTCGTTGATCTTCTCGTAAAGGCGACCGAGCGCGTCGAGGGCACGCTGCTCGTCGGGCTCGAACCCGAGCACATCGGTGTACGCCTCGACGGCGCGATCGATGTCCTGCAGGTTCATCTCGTAGGTGACGCCCATCGCCACGTAGAGATCGACGCGCTGCTGCACGTCGGTCGTCGCCATGATGTGGTTGCGGTACGTCTCGACGAGCGCTTCCCACCGGCCCGCCTGCTGATACAGGCGCGCCAGCTCTCGATAGGCCGCGTAGTTGCGGCTGTCGATCGCGACGATCTTCTCGAGCGCCTCGGCAGCGCGGTCGAGCTTGCCGAACCTCTCCTCCCACGCCGCGGCCATGCGCTCGTACAGCGGCACGCGCTCGGCATCGGACGGCGAGGCATCGAGCTGCGCCTCGAGGACCTCGAGGTACTTCTCGGACTGATTGGTCTTCTCGTAGAGACCTTCCAGGGCGCGCAGCGCGTTCAGGTTCTGCGGGTCGGTGTGGAGGACCTGGTTGTAGGCGGTGATCGCCTGACCCGCGTCGAACAGACGCAGATCCCAGATCTGACCGACTTCGATCCGGAACCGGACGACGTTCATCTCGTCGGTATCGAGGTTCGCGCGACGGTTCAGCACGTCGATCAGCGGCTCCCACTGCTCGACGCGGCGGTAGAGCCGGTCGAGTGCGGTGAGCGCCGGCATCGACTGCGGGCCGTGCGTGAGCGCCTGCTGGTACGCGTGGATCGCCCCACCGAGGTCCTGCATCTGCCGCTCGAGGAGCTCCGCGAGGTTGATGTACAGGTCGGTCTTCTTCTCGGGCGACGTCTCGACGGCAGCGTGGCGCTGCAGCGTCTCGATCAGCTCGCTCCACGAGCCGCGCTTGCGCTGCAGCTCGGCCATACCGCCAAGGGCGCCGGTGTGGCTCGGGTCGATGCGCAGGGCCTGATTCACCGAGTGAATCGCGAACTCGAGGTGCGAGAGGTGCTCCGCGTACCAGCGGCCGATCTTGACCCACAGGTCAGCGGCCGAGCCACGGTCCTCGCGCTCGAGCTCGCTGACGCGGTTCGAGTACTCGTCGAGCAGCTCCTGCCAGCGGTTTGTCGCCGTGGCGAGGCGCTCGAGCTCGCGCGCGGTCTCGTCGTGCGCGTAGTCGCGCTTGAACGCGGCCTGGAGCACGTAGAACGCGGACTCCTGATCGCCGATCTCCGACTCGTAGATCTTGGCGACCCGGTTGAGGATCTGGATCTGCTCCTCGACGTTCGGACGCAGCTCCGAGCGCTCGAGGAGGATCTCGACGAGCTGCTCCCACTTGTACTGCTGCTGATAGATCGCCTCGAGGCGATCGCTCGCGGTGTTGTTCGAGGGATCGCTGGCGCGGACGCGCTCGTAGACCTGCGCGGCGCGGGTGAGATCCTCGACCTTCTCTTCCCAGGTGGAGGCCGCCTGGAGGAGGTTGTCGCGGCGCTGGACCTCGTCGTCGAGGACGAGCGCGCGCTTCTCGAGCACGTCGATCGCCTCTTCCCAGCGGCCCTCGCGCGTGAACAGGCCCTCGAGGGCCGCGAGCGCGCGGAAGTCCGACGGATCGATCGCGATGACATGGCGCCATGCGGCGACCGCGTCGTCGACACGGCCGAGCACGTCACCCTCGAGCTGACCGAGCTGAGCGTACAGCTCGATCTGCTCGGACTCCGTGATCGCATCGGTCATCTGACCGACCTCGATGATCCGGCGCAGCGTCTGGGACAGCTCGTCCCACGCCTGCGTCGAACGATAGAGGTGCGCCAGGGCGCGCAGCGTCTCGAGGTCGTTGCCGTCGATCCGGTCGGCGGCGAGCCACGCGTCGAGCGCATTGCGCTCGCGCTGCAGCTTCTCCTCCCAGATGCGACCGAGGTGCTTGTACAGACGGATCTGCTCGCGGTCGTCGTTCGCGACGGCGACCTGACGCTCGAGGATCTCGACGAGCTCTTCCCACCGCTCGCGGCGGGTGCACAGCTCTGCGAGTGCCTGCAGCGGCTGCGGGTCTTCACCGCGGATGTCGAGGACGCGCTGCCACAGCTCGATGGCCTTGTCCTCGTTGTTGAGCGCCTCGGACGAGATCCGCGCCATGCGGGCGTAGATGTCGGCCATCTCGGCGTCCGCTTCGGCGACGTCGATCAGCTTCTCGTAGGTCTCGAACAGCTTCTGCCACGCTTCGCGGCGGAAGTGGATCGACTCGATCGCTTCCAACGCCCTACGGTTCCGGCTCTCCTGATCGAGGACGGACGTGTAGCTGGCGAGCGCCTGGTCGAGATCACCCAGCGCGTCGCTGAAGATCGCGCCGCGGCGGAAGTACAGCTCGAGCTGCTCGTCCGGATCCTGGCCGACCTCGATGCGGCGACGCAGGATCTCGGCGAGGTCCTCGTACATCCCTGCGCCCAGGTACAGGCGGTCGAGGGCGGCGAGTGCCTCCGGGTCCTTCGGCTCGATCTCGAGGGCACGCAGGTGCGTCTCGACGGCCTTCGCGGCGTCGCGGAGCTCGAACTCGTGCACACGCGCCATGCGGAGCAGCGTGAGCTTCTTGATCTCGTTGTCGGAGGTCCGCTCGAGCGCCCGCGCATACGCGATCACCTGGTCGTCCCACGCGCCGGTCTCGCTCGCGAGCCGCTCGCTCTCCTCGATCGCGCGGTCCCACCGCGGATCTTCGACGAGTGCCGAGCTCCACCAGTGGAACGCCTTCGGCTGATCGTAGAGCCGGCCCTCGGCCAGCTCTGCGAGCCGCTGGTACATCGCCTGGCGATCCGGTCCTTGCAGCTTCGTCAGCTGGACCTCGTGGATGCCGTGCAGCTTCGCGAACTCGCTCGCCGCCTCGTAGAGCGGCTCGAGGACCGCACCGATCTCCATCTGGAGGTGACCGGCGTGGAACATCTCCTCGAGGGCGTGCAGCGTGTACTCGTGCGTCGGGTGAGCCGTGAGGATCTCGCGGTACACCTCGACGGCGCCCTTGCGATCGCCGAGCTGGTTCTGCAGCACCTGACCGAGACGGTTCTGCAGCGCGGCGACTTCGGCGTCACCATCGGCGAGCTGGATCTCGCGCCGCAGGATCTCGGTGAGCTCCGGCCACGCGCCCGTCGCCGTGTAGAGGCGATCGAGGCCGAGGACGGCGGGCTTGTTGTCGAACTCGACGTCGAGGATCCGACGCAGCGTCGAGATCGACTTCGGGATGTCGTTCAGCTCCTGCTCGTGGACGCGAGCGAGGCGCGACAGCAGATCGACCTGCCGCGGAACGTCGAGGGACTTCTCGCTCTCTGCCTGATACAGCTTCGCGACCGTCTCGAAGCTCTGCGTGATCTCCGCGAGGCGCTCGAGGTGCCCCAGCGAGAGCTGGTTGCCCGAGTCGTCCTTGAGAGCGCGCGCATACGCGTCGAACGCCGACGTCGGGTTGCCGATCATCTGCTCGTGGAGCGTCGCGATGCGGTGGAGCAGCTCCACGCGAGCGAGCGCATCCTCGTTGTGCGCGACCATGACCTCGAGGACGTCGACGAGCTTTGCGAACTCGCCGGCGGTCTCGTAGATCGGCTCGAGGACGCGCGCGGCCATGACCGGTTCGGTCTTGCCGTGCACGAGCCCGTCGAGGGCGTGCAGCGTCTCGGCGTGCGACGGATCCATCTCGAGCGCCTCGCGGTAGCTCTCGATGGCACGCGCGACATCGCCGAGGCGGATCTGCCACAGGTGGCCGATACGGTACTTGAGCGCGACGGTCTCGCCGCCGGTCTCGGACAGCTCGACCTGGCGCTCCAGGTTCGCGAGCAGGTCGTACCAGCGCTCCGCCTGACCGAACAGCCGGTCGAGGGACTGGATCGCGGGCAGCTCGTCCGCATCGAGATCGAGGATCCCGAGGTAGGTCTCGATCGCCTTGCCGACGTCACCGAGCTCGCGGTCATAGACCTGCGCGAGCACGTAGAGCATCGCCTTCTTGTCGGCCGGATCCTCGGCGAGGTCCGCCTTCTTCGCGTAGACGTCCTTCAGCGGCTCCCACCGCGCGAGACGGACGTAGAGACGCTCGAGAGCATCCATCGCCGTCATGTCGACATCGTCGATCGACAGCACCGAGCGGTAGGTCTCGATCGCGTGGTCCGCGTTGCCGAGGACCTCCTCTTCGATCTGCGCCGCGCGGAACAGCAGGCCCTTCTTCTCGTCGACGTTCGGGACGATCTCGGCCTTGCGCTTCATCGCATCGACGAGCTTCGGGTAATCACCCGTGCGCTCGTGGATCGTCTGGATCGCGGTCGCGGCCTCGACGGTCGTCGGCGCGGCCTTCAGGATTCGCTCGTACGTCGCCACCGCGGACTTGTCGTCGCGGAGCTCGTTCTCCTGGATCTGCGCGCGGCGGAACAGGAGCGCGACCTTGAGATCGTCTTCCTGCGCCTCGCTCGCCACCTGATCGTACAGCTCCGCTGCATCGGCCCACTTGCCAAGGCCGCGGGACAGTCGATCGAGCTGGCCGTGCGTGACCTCGTTGCGCGGGTCCTCGCGCATCGCGCGCGCGAACGTCAGGAACGAGCTGTCGGCGTTATCGCCGCCGATCTCGTGCAGCTCGGCGATCTGGTGGAGCAGCTCGATCTTCCGCGCCGGATCGAAGGCGTGCTTCGCCATGATCTCGTACACGCCGATCTGCTTGGTCCACTCGCCCTTCGCCTTGTAGATCGGCTCGAGGATATTCGCGATGACGAGCTCGTGCTCGGCGTGCGAGATCAGGCGCTCGAGCGCCATCACCGCATCGCGGTTCTGATCCTCGTGATCGAGGACCTGGCGATACGTCTCGACGGCCGCGCCCACCTCGTTCAGGTGCGTCTCGCGCAGCTGCGCCAGTCGAACCAATAGATGGACCTGCTCGTGCGGAGCCTCGACCAGCTGTAGCTGGCGGCCGAGGTTGTCGCCGAGGTCGCGCCATGCGCCGCGGGCCACGTACAGGCGATCGAGAGCGCGGAGCGACTTCAAGTCATCGGGCGACTGCCCGAGGATCTCGTTGTAGGTCGTGATCGCCTCGTCCTGGTTGTTCAGCATCTCCTCGTAGAGCGAGGCAATGCGGAACAGGAACTCGAGACGCTCGTCGGGATCCTGCGCGATGTCCGTGCGACGGCGGTAGACCTCGAGCAGCTCGGGGAACTTCTCGTCGCGCGTGAAGATCGCCTCGAGGGCCGCGAGGGCCGCGAGGTCGTCGTTCTCGATCGCGAGTGCCTTGCGGTAATACTCGACGGCCTTGTCGGACTTGCCGAGGCGGTCCTCGTACGACCGCGCGACCTTCGTCGCGAGCTCGTGGGCGAGCCGCGGGTCGAGATCCTTCTCCCCCTTGGAGAGCGCCTCCTCGTACAGCTTGACCATGCGGGCCCAGCCGTCCTCGATCAGCGGAGCGATCGCCTCGAGCTGCTCCTTCGCAGCGTCGGTGGCCGGATCGACCTTGAACGCGCGCGCGTACGCGTCGAACGCCTTCTCGGCGTCGAGCAGACGGGTGCGCTGCAGCTCGCCGATGCGGAGCAACAGCGACGTCTGGCGAAGGCTGTCCTTCTCCGCAGCCAGCTGGATCTCGTGGACGCCCACGAGGGAGCCCCACTCGCCGAGCTGCTCGTAGATCGGCTCGAGAATCCCGGCGACGACCAGCTTGTTCGGATCGTTGCCGCGGAGGTGAACCTCGAGAGCCATGCGGCCGCGATCGTGCGCGGGCATGATGTCGAGGATGTCGCGGTACGCGTCGATCGCGCCCTGCGGATCCGCGAGGTGCTGCTCCTTGACCTGACCGAGGCGGAACTTCAGCTCGGTGTGGGCAAGCTTGTCCTCGTCGGGACCGACGATCGTCAGCTGCCGGCCGAGGATGTCGGCCAGCTCCTTCCACATCGAGTTGCGCAGGTAGACGCGGTCGAGGCTCCTGAGCGCGGTGGGCTCGTCGCCAGCGGCGTCGAGGATCGCGAGGTAGGCGGTGACCGCCTTCTTGTCGTCCTTGACCTCGTCCTCGTAGAGCTGGCCGATCTTCGACTGGATCGCGATCCGCTCGTCACCATCGTTGGTGAGGTCGAGCTTCTTCGTGTAGATGCCGAGCAGCTCCTCGAACTGGCCCTTGCCGAGGTAGAGGCGCTCGAGGGCGTCGAGCGCTTGCTCGTTGCCCTCTTCGATGTTCAGGATCTGGCGGTTCATCTCGAGGGCACGGTCGATATCGCCCTGCTCCCCCTCGATCACCCGCGCCATCACCAGCATCAGCGGCAGCGCATCAGCCTTGTGCCCGAACTTCGGCAACGCGGCGGCATACGAATCGATCAGCGCGTTCCAGCCAGCCGCCGGAGTCTCGATCGACCCCGCGAGGCGCTCGGCCTCGCCGCGGATCTCCTCCGACTCGTGATCCTCGGCGAACGCCTTGATCCACCAGCCAAACGCCGCGCCCTTGTCGCGCAGCTTCTCCTCGTTGTACTGCGCGAGGCGCTTCATGCGCTCCTGGCGCGTGATCTGGTCGTCCGCGGCCGTCGCGCGGAGCTGGATCTCGAGCACGCGGACGAGCGCGCGCGGATCTCTCCCGGTCTCGTAGAGCGGGATCAAGGCCTCGGCGGCGGCGAGGTTGTTCTCGTCGAGCTGGAGGACCTTCTCGAACGCGCGCGTCGCGCGATCGGCCTTCTGGATCTCGTCGCGGTAGAGCACCGCGATCTTCATCGCGAGCGTGAGCCGGAACTGCTCGCTGCCGCTCTCGACCTCGCGCTCGAGCACTCGGATGTACTCGTCGATCTTGCCGCGGCTCCGGTAGAACTCTTCGAGGTCGTCCCAGCGGCCTTCGGTGACGTAGAGCTTCTTGAGGGCGTCCTGCGCGCGACGGTTGTTCTCGTCGATCTGCAGCAGGCGCTGCCACGCGTTGATCGCCTTGGCGCTGTTCTCGACCTTCTCCGTGTAGAGGAGACCCAGGCGCTGAAGGGCATCGGCACGCACCTTGTCGTCGGTGGCCGCATCGGCCTGCCGCGACGAGATGTCCGCCAGCTTGTCCCACTCCTTGTTGCGCTCGTACAGCTTGTAGAGCTCGCCGAGGGCTTCCTCGTGCGCGGGCTCGTACTGGATGACCTTCTCCCACCAGTACGTGCAGATCTCGGGCTTCTTGACCTTGGTCGCGGCCATCTGCGCGACGGCGATGACCTTGGCGGCGCGCTCGTTCTCGGGCGTGCGCTCGACCTCGGCCTCCTTGAGCTTGATCAGCTTCTCCCAGTCGCGGCGCTTCTCGTACACCGCGAGCAGGTGATCGATCGCCTGCTGGTTGTGCGCGTCGAGCTCGAGCACGCGCTCGAACGCCTTGATCGCCTCGGCCTGGTTCGAGAACCGCTCGAGGTAGAGATTGGCCACCTGGAGGAAGATCGAAACCTTCTGATCCAGCGTGTCCGCGCGGTCGGCCTTCTCCGACAGCACCTTCACGAGATCGGGCCAGCGCTTCTTCGATTCGTAGAGCGCCGCGAGCCGATCATAGATCTCGAGCCTCGACGGGTCCTGCTGGACCGCGCCGTTGAGCGCCGAGATCATCTGGTTGTCGTTGTTGAGCTTGCCGTACGCCTCGGCGAGCTCGAGCAGCACGGTCGCCTTGTCGGCACCGGACTTCGCGGCCTTCGCCTCTTCGTCCTTCAGTGCGTCGGCGAGCTGCGCCCACGAGGCGGCGGTGCGGAGCACGCGAGCGAGCTCGCGCCGAGGCGCTTGCTCGGTCGGGTTGGCCGCCACGACCTGCTTCCATGCGGCGACGCCCTTGTCGTTGCCGCCCTCGGCGGCCTTCGCCGCCTTCATCGCTTCTTCGAGGTTCGCCGGAACCGCAGCCGCGATCGGCGGCGCCACGCTCGGCGCCTTCGTGCGACCGGTGTCTGCTGCCTTCGCGGCAGCAGCAGCGGCAGCAGCAGCAGCTTCCTCGTCTGCCTTCGCCTTGGCGGCAG
>JACCRC010000035.1 GCA_013813765.1 Deltaproteobacteria bacterium
GGGTGCGGATCCTTTCCAGCCGGGCAAAGCTGATCGATTCCGAGAGGTTGTCGGCGGTGGAGCTATCCGGATCGATCGGTTGCGGGTAGCGTCCGCGGCCTGATGACGACGACCAACGCGATCAGGATCGCCAATGACAGCCCGTTCTGCGAGTCTCGGCGAAGCGTGAAGAAGCTCGAGGACGACCTGATCAGCGACGAGGCGATGCACGCGCCGTTGCACGAGATCGAGCAGATGATGCGTACCGCCGGTCGAGAGCTGATGCGCGAGATGATGCAAGCGCACTTCGATCGACGGTCTGCGCAAGAGCGTGAGGTCGAGGTGCAGGACGTCGACGGCATCGAGCGACTCCGCGTCCGCGAGGGCCGGCGCACCGTGATGACAGAGTTCGGCGAGGTCCACCTCGATCGCAAGCTGTATCAAGCGGAGGGTGCCGATGCGCTTGCTCCGTTGGACGCGGCGATGGAGCTTCCCGACGAGAAGTACTCGCTCGAGGTGCGTCGGATCGTCGCTGAAGAAGCGGCACGCGCGTCGTTCGACGAGGTCGTCGAACTGGTCAGCAAGCGGAGCGGCGCGGAGGTCCCGAAGCGCCAAGCCGAAGAACTGGCGGTGCGTGCGGCGCGCGACTTCGACAACTATTACCGAAGCCGTCTGCGCGAACCGGAAAACAGCGAGCAGCTCCTGGTGCTCAGCTTCGACGCCAAGGGCATCGCCACACTGCACCGGGACTTGCGCGAGGCGACCCGCAAGAAAGCGGAGAGCACCCCACGTCGACTGGAGACGCGGCTGACCAAGGGCGAGAAGCCCAACCGCAAGCGAATGGCTGAGGTCGCCACGGTGTACTCGATCGACGAGTGGCCACGTACCATCGCCGACGTTTTGCATGGCGCCCGTGACGCGCAGGACAAGGCGAAGCGGCCGAGGCCCTTCAACAAGCGTGTGTGGGCCAGCATCGAGCACGAGGCCGAGCGTGTCATCCAGGACGCGTTCGACGAAGCGTTGCGGCGTGATCCGGATCTGCGTCGCCGCTGGGTCGTGCTCGTCGACGGCAATCGCGACCAACTCGAGCGAATCAAACGAGCCGCTCGCGCCACCGGCGTGAAGGTCACCATCGTGCTCGACATCGTGCACGTGCTGGAATACCTGTGGCGCGCCGCCTACGCATTCCATGCCGACGGCACCAAGGACGCCCAGACCTGGGTCGAGTGTCGACTGATCGCACTGCTCGGTGGTCGCAGCGGCGGAGCGCTCGCCAAGGATCTGCGCGCGAAGATCCGAAGTCACGACCTCGACGAGAACTCCGCCAAATCGGTGGAGGCTGCCGCGACGTACCTGACCAACAACACGCGGCACATGCACTACGACCGAGCGCTCGCACGGGGCCTGCCGATCGCGACGGGTGTGATCGAAGGCGCGTGTCGCTACCTGGTCCAGGATCGAATGGGACGCACGGGCGCGGTGTGGTCTGCAGCTGGCGCGGAGGCTGTGCTGAGACTGCGCGCGCTTCGTGCGAGCGGCGACTTCGACGACTACTGGCAGTTCCACGTCGCGAAGGAGCACGAACGTACGCATCAATCACGCTACGCCGACGGCGAGGTCCCCAACCCGCTTCCGCTCAAGCGTCCGCACCTCCGGCTCGTCAAGTGATCGAAACTCCTCCCGTCGAGATGTGCTGTGAAAGAGCCGCACCCGTTCCCGATGCGCCGATTGTCATGCCTTCTTCTTTGTCGCTCAGCTCAGTCGTCTTAGCGACCGAGTCTGCGACCATTCGTGGGATCCCGTGAGCGACGCGGCGCTCGACGAGCGTTTCGACCGCGACGTCGCCCACTAGTGGTTAAGACAATGCTGACGCGTACAGTGAGCCCATGACGTTCGAAAAAGCCCTCGCAGCCCCGGACAGAAAGGTTCAGGCATCGTGGGAAGGCGAGCCTGGTCAGCGGGTGGTAACGATCTACAGTTTGGCCACCGGAGGCGCGACGGAACTCGGGGTGAAGGTCGTGCCCGTAGCCGAGCTCGACGCATTCGTCGCCGACTTGAAAGCGCGTGGCTGCGAACTCGCGGACACCGAGTTCCTGACCACTATCGTGTGGCTCGTAAACGCGGACGGCGTCGAGGTGTACGACGACAGCCGCAAGCAGCTCCACGCGCTCGGTGCTCGCGCGACGCTCGTCGACGGTCGCGTGGTCGAACGTTCTGACATCGCGAGCGTGTTCTCGTGGGCGTCGGACAGGTACACCCATCGCGGCATCAAGGCCGCGTTGCGTTCAGGTGAGGAAGTAGAGCTCGTTACCGAGATCTCGTTCGCAGCGACCGGCGATCCCACGTACAATCGCAATGATCTGCTGTTCGACAGTGGATGGTGCACAACGCTAGGCCGTGCGCTTGCGACCTGGGCGGGCACGACGTACGAGGACAAGATCTGACCACGCCTCGGGCGGGTCAGCTTTGCTTGAGCATGGTCTCGAGTGGAAGCACCCATTCGTCCCTGACCCAGCCGTAGTCGCGTCGGTTTTTGATCCACGTGCGAAATTCGGCGGGCGGCACGAGGCGAGCTTGAATGATCCGTGAGCCCGCAATGACGATCAGATGCCCCTCTTCGGGCTTGTGAATCCAGTCAGTAAGCAGCGTCATCGCTTGCCGCCAGCGGCCCGGAGCGGCTGCATCGATCTCGATGATGTGATCCGCGATGTATTGGCGCATCTCGGGATCGTCGAAAATTCCAGGAGAGCGCGCGAGCTCGTCGCCGATCGCATCGATGCGCTCGAGTTTTCTAGCGCGCGCGAAGTCCTCCACCCAACTGGCAATACCTGCGGCGTCCCAACCGCGGAGCGTTGCGCGCCGCTTTCCCTCGAACTCTGCCGTTGTGGTCGGTCCAACGTCGTCGTGGGGTAGCGAGGACAGCGGTATGAAGAGCAGCTTCGTGATCAGTGACTGGATCCGTGCGTCCAGCTCATCTCGCTGTTTCGGTGCATGCTTCAGACGTTCGACGAGGACGCCCCACAAGGTAAGCGCACTGCGATGCTCCGGGATCGGATAACCCACCGCGACCCGATGAGGATCCGCTTCGGCTTTCGCGACGAGTTTCTCGATCCCTGCCGCGCGAGGAAACTGTGAAAAGTAGTACAGGACACGGCCAACGACATGCGGATCCGGATCGGTGAGGCGATCTGCGATCGCGGCAGACAGCTGGTCTGTGATCGCGAGCCCTTGCAGATAGACGTACAGCCATGCGAGCCACACGCCGGGCTCGGGCCCGAAGGAAAACGGTCGATCGAGCTCGCGAGGGCAGGCTCCGCGTAAGACCTTGTCGACGAGCTCGACGCCACGCATCTTGGCGTCGATCGTGAAGTCCTTCAGAGCGAGCGGCAGCTTTGGAACCGGATGGCCGGCGCAAGCCCACGGAACTCTCGGATCGGATTCGAACTCGCGGTCGTTGTCGACCGGCTCGTTGCTTTCGGCCTCCCACGTCGTGCAAAGGCACGTGTAGAACCGCATGCGATTGTGAAGAACGAATGGCTTCTCGATGTACGGAAGGACGGACCAGTCAGGCGCCGCATACAGCTTGCGCACATCGACTTGCACCTCGTCGTTGATACCAAGCCCGGGCGGGCCGCCACGCACCCAGGCTTTGCAGTTCGCGCAACGGAGCCGCCCGCAACCCGCCTGGACGTCAACGCCACAATGGAAGTACTCGCTGGGATCCGTCAGCAGCCGCGTGTCGCCATCGACCAGGAGTCCCGACTTCGCGCACACACGATCGACGTTCATTCTTCGCCCAGGATAGCCTTCTGCCGGGAACAACCCGGTCCGGACTAGCCCCGGACTACGCCTCAAGCTTCAGGAGGACGCCGGCCTTCTCGGGCATCGCGAACGCGACGCGGCTGTAGTCCTCGGCGAACGCGTCGGGGTGAAGATGCGCGTAGACTTGCTGCGTGATCGCGACGCTAGAGTGGCCGAGGATCTTCGAGAGCTTGAAGATGTCGCCGCCGGACGCTAGGAACAGGCCCGCGAACGTGTGCCGCAGGTCGTGAAGGCGGAACTTCTTCGGTAGCTTGGCGCGGAGCACGGCGGCCTTGAATGGGCGGAATACGCTCGTCTTGTTCCGCGGTAGCTGCTCCCCGAACTTGTCGCGCTTCGCGCCGGGCCAGAGCAGGGTGTTGTCGCCCTTCGCGAGCTTCATCTCGCGCAGGACGGTGAGCACCGAGTCGAAGATCGGGACGTGGCGAAGGCGGCCGGACTTCGGGGCCCCACGGCGTCCGCGGTGCACGTGGATCACGCGGTGCTGCAGATCGACGTCGACCCACATCAGGTGCAGCGCTTCGTCGAGACGCATGCCGGTGCCGACAAGCACGGCGACGAGCGTGCGGATGTTGTGGTTGCACTCGAAGAAGTAGTTGCCCTCGTCGATCTAAGCGCGTGGAAACTTTGAGCTCTCGACGGCACGTAACTCCACTGCGCGGAACGCGTCGTCGTCGGAGAGCGAGATCATTGGGGATACGCTGGTGTAGAAACGGGGTAGAACGAACGCGCCTGCCACGCGGTTGTCAGGGTGCTTGTCGGAGTCCGCCACAGCCGTCGCTAGTCCGTCAAATGGCAGACTTCAGGTCTGTCTTTGACATGGTCGCGGCTTTCCGCGCGGGTTTCGGCGAGTTCCGAGATCAGAGGGTTACGTTATCGTTTGCGGGTGCCAAACCTCGACGTGTCCGCGCGATCGTCCGCGAAAAAGGCGAAAGACGACCTGAAATCGGCAGCGCTGACCCGCGATGACGTCGCCAAGCGCCTCGGCGTCAGCGTTTCGACCGTGCGGCGCCTCGAAGGCACGAAGCTGCACCCGCTGATCGACGACAACGGGGTGCGTCGTTTCAGGGCGTCAGACGTCGAACGGTACGCGCAGGAGCTCGAGGCAGAGCAGCGCACGCCGCGTAACGCGGCGCAGGCCGTGGTTCGCGCCGCGCAGCTGTCCAGGGGCGAGATCGCGGCGCTTGTCTTCGAACGTCTGGAGCAGCGTCATTCGCTCGCGGAGATCGTGATCGCGCTGCGCGTCCCCCCGGAAGACGTGCGCGACCTCTACCACACGTGGCTCGTGGGCCTGTGGGCCGGCGAGCTGCAGCGCAAGGAGCCCGCGCTTCCTGCGCGGCACACCGATCAGGACGCGATCCGGCGGGTCACGCCGGTGCAGCTAGCGCAGCTGCTCGCGGCGCTTCCTGCGAAGCAGTCGACGCGGATCAGCATCGCGCGCATGCTCGGCGAGTTCGTGATCGCCGATGGCCCCGAGACCGACGCGGGTTTCGTCGAATACCGCAACCTCTCCGAGCTGGGCGGCTTCGACGTGTCCGGCCCGATCGCGCTCGCGGACATCATGGCGCGCGTCGGGGCGGGGGAGTATCGGGTGAGCGCGTACGGCTTCGATCCGCGGGGTCTGCGCTGGGAGGTGTTCGTGCGTCTGGGGGAGGAGCCTTCGTGAACGGGCGAACACCAGGCTCAGCTGCCAATTGCGCAAGCGCCGCTTGCACAATTGCTGGCGGGGGCGGACGAGCGTCATGCGTGCGAGCCGTTGTGACTCGGCAACGCAGAGTTCACGGCAGGGAGATTGTCTCCGCAGTGCGGAGACAGTCGCTGGAGGCGTCATGACCCGCAAGAAGACCAACATCGTCCGCGCCGTGAAGGGCTACGACGCCGTGCTCGCCGACGTGGTCTCGTTGATCGACGCGGGCCGGCGAGCGTCAGTGCGTACCTCGAACGCGATCATGACGGCGACGTACTGGATCGTGGGCCGTCGAATCGTCGAGGAGGAGCAACACGGTGCCGCGCGCGCCGAATACGGTGAGGAGCTGATCCGAAGGCTTTCGGCCGACCTGCAAGCTCGGTTCGGGCGTGGATACGGTCGGGCGAACCTGTTCCAGATGAAGTCCTTCTATTTGGGGCATCGCGAGATTCTCCAGACAGCGTCTGGAAAATCCGCCGGGTTTGCAGCCAAGAAAGTCCAGACAGCGTCTGGACAATTCGCCGGGAACGAACTCGCGGTCGTCGCGCGCCTTCTGCCCCTGCCGTGGTCCTGCTACGTGCGCCTGCTCTCCGTCCGGAATCCGCAGGCGCGCCACTTCTACGAGGGCGAGGCGCTTCGCGGTGGATGGACCGTTCGCCAACTCGATCGGCAGATCGGTAGTCAGTTCTACGAGCGGACCGCGCTCTCGAAGAACAAGGCGGCGATGCTGCGCAAAGGGCAGCAGCAAATGCCCGACGACGTGATCACGCCGGAGGAAGAAATCAAGGATCCGTTCTTCTTCGAGTTCCTGGACCTCAAAGACGAATACTCCGAGCACGAGCTTGAATCGGCGTTGATCTCGAAGCTGGAGACCTTTCTCCTCGAGGTCGGCGGTGACTTCACGTTCGTGGGCCGGCAGCGCCGGCTTCGAGTCGGTGACGCCTGGTACAGGATCGATCTGCTGTTCTTCCACCGGCGCCTGCGCTGCCTCGTCATCATCGATCTGAGGCTCGACAAGCTCACGCACGCGGACGCCGGCCAGATGCACCTCTACCTGAACTACGCGCGGGAGCACTGGATGGTCGAGGGCGAGAACCCGCCGGTCGGGCTGATCCTGTGCGTCGAGAGGGACAGCGCTGTCGCGCACTACACGCTCGAGAACCTGCCGAACAAGGTGCTGGCCTCGGAGTACCGCACCGTGTGCCGAAGGAGCCCGTCCTGGTCGCGGAGATCGAGAAGACGATCCATGCGATCCAGACGCGCCACGCGGCGACGCCCAAGGCGGTCGACACGAAGGTCCGCCGTCGTAAGAAATGATCAAGGTCGACGCCAATCAGAAGAGAGCCACGCTGTCCGGGGTGTTCACGGAGGCGGAGTATCGCGCCGACGCCAAGAACGTGGTCGCTCACGGAATCGCGACGGGCAGGGCGATCGTGGCTCGTGCCGATGGCACAGTCCGCGTGGTCATCTCGATTCCGCCAGCGGAACCTTCCGCCGCGAAGCCATGAGCTGGGCTTGTCGCGAATGGCTGGTGCAATTCGTCGCCGACGACGCTGCCAATGGAGACTTCAGAGGTTGGTGCATTCGGGACACCTCCTTCATGCCGCCCTTCGCGGGGTTCGTCCTCGCGGCGGAGCCCTCGTCGGCATCGGCAAGGCCGTGCGAGCGCGGAGACTGAGCCAGAATTCATACCGTCAGCCTATGAATGTCGCGTGCCGAAGCTCGACGTGTCGCAGCGTTCGCCTAAGAACCAGGCAAAGACGATCGGAAGTTGGCAGCGTTCACGCGCGATGACTTCGCCAAGCGCCTCGGTGTCAGCATCACCAACACGCGTCGCTCGAAGGCGCGCGACTGCAACCATCGATCGTCGAGCTACCGCCTGTGGGAATGAATGCTTCCCCTTTCTGATTCGGCCTCCGACGAGAAAGTCGTGATCTGGCTGCCGCAAATTGCGGCACCCCCGGATGCGGAAGCCAAGCGGCATTCTCGACGGTCATTGATGATGCCGCTCCTGTGGCCGGGCGCGGTGTGTCCCCGCGCGCCATCACGAAGTCGCTTCAGGCCTTGGCTCGAACGCCGAGTCGTCAACAAACGACTGCCCGCCAGGCAGATTTGGTGTCGGACATCCGTAGGATATGTGCGCGATGATTGGAGTGGTGGACGGTGAGGCGTTCGGGCGCGAGCTGGATCGGATTCGAACCGCCGCCGTGCGAGCGATCGCCCGCGCCGACGGCACCAGCACCGAATCGCTCGACGCGAAGCTCGGTTCGCACGCCGGGCAGGAGCTCGATTCCGTTCCCGCGCTCACGTACTCGCTGCGCCTGCTGCCCGACGAGCAGCGATTCTTGTGGGCCGTAGTCGCGGCGACGGTCGATCCAGAGCTCGCGCTGCACCTCCCACGGCTCGGGCCTCGCTACGGCCGGACCGGCATCTCGGT
>JACCRC010000039.1 GCA_013813765.1 Deltaproteobacteria bacterium
GAACGCATCCACGACGCCTGCGTCGGCGACGGCAACCACCTCCGGCTCGAGGTCGAGCACCAGATCGTGGAACACCTCCCACCAGCAACTCTCGTCGAAGCAATCGCCGTCGCCGCCGTCCGGAGCCGTCTCGACGGCGCCGCGATGCGAGCCAGTCTGAGCGTTCGGAAGACCATCGCACGCGACGAGCAGAACCAGCAGGAGGAGCTGACAGCGCATTCAGGGCGAGGCTGCAACAGCCGGACCGGGAGGAAATGCGCGTGCATGCGTTGCCGAAGTCGGGGCTGCGGGCTCGAGCCTGCAAGCTGCTGCCGCGGGCCTGCGGGTGAAGAATCGGAGTAACGTGGCGGGAGATGAGCGAGGAGAAAGCGCCCGAGCAAACCCGAGTCATCTCCGACCGCGAGGCGCGGTTTCCCAAGTACCGGCTCGTCGTCACCGAGGGACCGGACGTGGGCTCCACGGTGCAGGGTGCGGGCGAGGAGATCGCGATCGGCACCTCGGATGCGAACGACCTCGTGCTCGCCGATCCGGCCGTATCGCGCCACCACATTGCGATCGCGCCGAGTGCGCGCGGCCTTCTGCTCCGCGATCTGGGGAGCACGAACGGCACGACGCTCAACAGCGTCGTCGTCGAGCGCGCATACCTCGCGCCTGGCGTGGTGATCGGCGTCGGTGGCACGAAGCTACGGTTCGAGCCGGGAGGCGGTGACGCACGCGCCGCGCTGTCGAAGGAGAGCCGGTGGGGGCGCGCGCTCGGAGCGAGCGATGCGATGCGCAAGATCTTCGCTGTCCTGCCGAAGCTCGCCGAGTCCGACGCGACGATCCTCCTCGAGGGCGAGACTGGTACCGGCAAGGGCCTGCTCGCGTCCGCCATCCACGAGGCGAGCCCGCGTGCGAAGGGGCCGTTCATCGTTGTCGATTGTGGATCCATCCCGCCGAGCCTGATCGAGAGCGAGCTGTTCGGTCACGAGAAGGGCTCGTTCACGGGAGCATCCACGTTGCGAATCGGCGCCTTCGAGGCGGGTAAAGGCGGCACCGTGTTCCTCGACGAGATCGGCGAGCTGCCACTCGACATGCAGCCAAAGCTGTTGCGCGCGCTCGAGGAGAAGCTCGTCAAGCGGATCGGCGGCAACGATCAGATCAAGCTCGACATCCGCGTGATCGCTGCGACGAACCGCGATCTACGCTCGGAGATCAACCGCGGACGGTTTCGGTCCGACGTGTACTACCGGCTGAACACGTTCCGCCTGCGAGTCCCGCCGCTTCGGGAGCGTCGTGAGGACATCGCGATGTTGATCGCCCACTTCTACGAGCAACTCGCACGTGGCGACACCGAGCCGCCGGCGGAGCTGATCGCGAATCTCACGAAGCACGACTGGCCCGGGAACGTTCGCGAGCTTCGCGCGGCCGTCGAGCGCACGGTACTTCTCGGGGATCTCGAGGTCTGGCGCGAAATCACTGCAGATCCAGCAGCGCCTGCAGTCGCAGCGAGCCCGCCGCCGGCCTTCGACGTGGGAGTCTCCTTTCGCGCCGCGAAGGAGCGCGCGGTCGCGGAGTGGGAGCGTGAGTACGTTCGAACGCTGATTGACCACCACGGTGGGAACCTGTCTCGAGCAGCCCGCGCCGTACGTATGGACCGCAACCACCTGCGCGAGCTGCTCGTACGCCACCGGATCCGCGTCGACGACACGTGATCGTCGAGCGCGGGTGATATGCTTCTTGACTGTGGGTCAGGACGCGACGCGAGACCTCGGCGGAGAGCGACGCCGCTCCCAGAACGGGGTACGCGAGCTGGTCCCAGGCGAGCGGATCCACACCTGGGACATCATCAAGGTCCTCGGCGGTGGTGGGTTCGGAACGGTCTACGAGGTCCGTGATGCGCGGAATGGGCGGCGGGCAGCGCTCAAGCTGATGCACGCGCACTTCGTCGCCTCGCCGGAGATGCTCGCGCGCTTCGATCGCGAGATCTCGGTGCTGCGTCGAATGACGCACCCGAACATCGTCAACCTCATCGAAGCTGGCTTCAGCGCGGATCAGCGCCCGTATCTCTGCATGGAGCTCCTCGAAGGTGAGGAGCTGAGCAAGATCGTCACCGAGAAGGGCCCGCTCGATCCGCATCTCGCCCTCTCGATCTTCGAGCCGCTCTGCGAGGCACTCGCGAAGGCCCACGAGCTCAACATCATCCATCGCGACGTCAAGGCGTCGAACGTTCTCGTGTGCCGACCCGAGAACGGGGGAATCGGCCGCGTCGTGCTCCTCGATTTCGGCATCGCGAAGCTCGCCGATGCGCTGTCACCCGAGCTGACGGCCACCGGCCAGTCGCTCGGCACGCCATCGTGCATGGCCCCCGAGCAGATCCACGGGCAGCGCGTCGATGGACGCACCGATGTCTACGCGCTCGGCGGCCTGCTGTTCTACATGCTGACGGGCCGGCTGCCGTTCCAGGACTCGTCGGCGACGATGATCCAGTACCTGCACCTCCACGCACGGCGGCCGAACATCTCGTCGATCGTCTCGGCGCCGCGCCGACTCGATGACGTGATCGCGTGTGCGATGGCGATCAATCCGGCGGATCGCTTCCCGGATCCACGCGCGCTGCTTGCGGCCACGCGCTCCGCGCTCCGCGATACCGCGGTGATGCCGGTCCCGACCGGCGAGATTCCGTGTGTGGCGCTGATGGTCACCACCGCTGATCGCAGCGGTGGTGCCGCGCTCGATGCGGCGCTCCTCGATGATCTCGAGGCCGTGATGCCTGCGGCGCAGCAGCTGCTTTCGACGAGTGGGTTTCAGCTCGCCGTCGACCTCGGTGCGACTGCGCTGTTCGTTGCTCGGGCCGAGCTCGTTGGAGATCCTGTCGCGATCGCGAGCGCGGTCTTCGACCAGCTCCAGCGCCGCCGCGGCCGCGACTCGCGGGTCCGCATCGGCGTGTGCGTCCACCGCGACGCGGCGACGTTCGTGGGCTCCGACATCCAGCCAGGACCGCTCCTGCGCCCGGCCACCTGGAATCTTCCGGAGGACCTCGAAGGCGTGTGGGTCACGAACAAGATCGATGCGAGCGCGCCCACCGGCCGCTGCGTCCGTAGCTAGCGGCGGTGTATCGTTGCCCTGATGTCCCTGCGCGATCACCTCGAGACGCTGGTGCGCACGTCGCCGCCCGAGGAGGTTTCAGATCGCGGACCCGAAGTCGATCCGCGTGCCGTCGGGCTCGACCGCAAGGTCATCGAGTCGATCTGGCACGCGTGCACCGCGACGTATCGCACCGGCCTCTATCCGGCGATGGCGCTGTGCGTGCGCCGCCGCGGTCAGGTGATCATCGACCGCTCGCTCGGGCACGTTCGCGGCAACGCGCCTCACGATCCGCCGGATGCGCACAAGGTCGTGGCGTCGCACAAGTCACTGTTCAATCTGTTCAGCGCCTCGAAGATGGTGACCGCGATGCTGGTCCACCTGTGCGACCAGCGCGGCCTGTTGCACCTCGACGACCCGGTGATGCGCTACCTGCCGGAGTTCGGCGAGCACGGCAAGGATCGGATCACGCTGCGCCACGTGCTCACGCACCGCGCGGGCATCCCGAACATCCCGTCGCAGTTCGCCGACGTCGGCCTGCTCGAGAGACCGGCGGAGATCCTCGCGCTGCTGTCGAGCCAGAAGCCGCGGTGGAAGGCCGGGCGACGGCTCGCGTACCACGCGCTCACGGGTGGCTTCGTGCTCGGTGCGGTCGTCGAGAAGGTGATGGGCAAGTCGCTGCGCGCCGTGATGAACGACGAGATCCTCGGGCCGCTGAAGCTCGACGCGTTCAACTTCGGTGTGCCGCCCGCGCGGTTGCCGGAGGTGGCGGTCAATGCGTTCACCGGACCGCGCGTGCTGCCACCGATCTCGCTGTTCCTCAAGCGCGCGCTGTCGGTCGACTTCGTGGAGGCGGTGCGCGTCTCCAACGATCCGCGATTCCTGACGAGCATCGTGCCCGCCGGCAACATCATCTCGACCGCGAACGAGGCCTCGCGGTTCATGCAGCTCTTGCTCGACGGCGGCACGCTCGACGGCGTGCGCGTGTTCGACACACCGACGATCGTGCGCGCGATCGCGGAGCAGACCTACTTCGAGGTCGACCTGACGCTCGGCGTGCCGATCCGCTACAGCATGGGCTTCATGCTCGGTGGCAAGCTCGCGAGTCTCTACGGACTGCGCGCGCAGCGCGCGTTCGGCCACGTCGGCTTCACGAACGTGTTCGTGTACGCGGACCCGAGCCGCGACATCGCGGTGTCGCTGATGACCACCGGCAAGCCCGCCCTGTCACCCGGCCTGGCGCGCACGTTCATGATCATGCAGACGATCGCGCATCGCATCCCGCGCGATGGCACCGGTCCGCTACGCCGGTAACACGAAGTCGAAGCGCGCGCGGCGGATGTCCCTCTCGGCGGTGTGCTGCATGACCAGCGACGCGTCGATGAACGGATCGCCGTCGTTGTACGGATCACCGGCGAAGTAGAGCTGCGTGGTGAGCACGGCGAAGCCCTTCGCCTTCACCTTGATGTGAATGTGCGCGGGGCGATAGCGATCGCCGTTGAGGTAGCGACCCGGGATGATCGTGCGTAGGTCGTAGCGGCCCTTCGCGTCGGTGGTGAGCGCGCCGCGGAACCGGAAACCCTCGAGGTCGTAATCGCCGGCGGCGTTCGCCTGCCACACGTCGATCATCGCGCCGCCGATCGGCACGCACTTCGTGGACTGCAGCGTGCCGGTGATCCGGATCCGCTGACCGTCGTCGTTCGGATCGACGAGTACCGAGCGATGCGGTGCGCCCTTCTTGTAGAACGGGCCCTCGATGTTGCGCGCGGTGGGATCCGCGGCGCACGCCTGCGCGGGAACCGGCGGCAAATCGTCCTCGTCGGGGATGTTGGGGGTGGGCTCGAGGGCGTCGCGCGGAGCGGAGCGCGCGGTGCGGCTGCTACACGCAGCGAGGAGGAGAGCACAGCCAGATCCGAGGAAGGTGCGGCGAGTCAGGTCACGCATACCAGGTCAACGGGCGAACCCGCCGACCGGCGCATCGCTACCAGGCCTGCGTCGAGCCGTAGACCCCAACGTCGGGTTCCGGCTGCGGTTTCGGCGCATCCGGAGGCCGGGGCGTGGTGCCGATCTCGGCGGCGGTGGGCTGCGTGGCTGTGGTGCCGCGGATCGGGGGTTCGACCGAGACCTCGACAGCCACCGAGCGCTTCACGGGCTGGCGCTTGTCGATCCCAATCGCGACCTCGGCGCGGCGGCGATCGAGATCGAGGCGGGTCGCGGGTGCAGTCGTCGATCCGATCGTGTCCTTGTACGCCTCCGCCGCGCGCGCGTAGTGCTCGAGCGCGAGCCGGTGATCGCCGGCGTTCGCCTCGACGATTCCGAGGTTGTGGTGCGCGAACGCGCGATCGCCGTGACCGGCCGCAGCGAGGATGTCGCGCGCGCGGATAAGCTCGCTGCGTGCCTCGCCCCAGTCCGCGCGCGCCATCGCGACGAGACCGAGCGAGTTGCGGGTGAGGCCGGCCGCGACGCTGGTGGCACCACTCGTTGCTTCCTCGATCGCGAGCGCGCTGCGGTAGTGCCGCGCTGCCTCGTCGAGCGAGCCGCGGAGGCGGAGCACGCCGGCGATGTTGTGGAGGTCGCGCGCGAGATCGGGGTGCTGTGCGGGACGCAGCGACCTGTCGATCCGGTACGCGCTGCGATGCCAGGCCTCGGAGGCATCGAGATCGCCGGCAGCACGCGCGACCGAGCCGAGCGCGGATTCGGCGGTCGCGACATCGAGCGAGTCCTTGCCCGACAGCGCGACGAACTTCTCGCGCGCGCTGGTGAGCAACGACTTGGCCTCGTCGAGCAGTCCGCGGTTGTACGCGATGAGGCCGCGGTGCCGCAGCACGATCGCGACGAGCCGCGGCGGGGACCCTGCCCGGTCGACGGCGGCCGCAGCGATCGCGCCGGCGTCCTCCGCCACCGCGAGATCGCGGCGATCGCCTGCGGC
>JACCRC010000106.1 GCA_013813765.1 Deltaproteobacteria bacterium
CGTTCACGATCACCGCAAACACGTCGGTCGACGCTGCCTTCCGGGTCAGCCCGAACTTCATGTTCACGACCTCCGCCAGATACAGCGGCAACCTCGGCGGCGTCTCCGGTGCCGACGCCAAGTGCCAGCAACTCGCGTCGGCCCGAGGCCTGAGCGGAACCTACCTCGCGTACATCACGCGACGGGCCTCGACGCACCGTCGCGCTTCACCACTGCGAGTAGCTGGGTCTATGTCGACGGCAGCAAGCTGATCAACGCGATCGGCGAGTTCGGAACGACCACGCTTCCGAAGCCGCCGCTGCTGGACGAGGCAGGCAGTCTCATCACGGATGCGACCGCGCGCCCGGCGGCGTGGACGGGGACGCTGGCGAACACCACGTCCGCCGGTTCGAGTTGCGGCGCTGTCGGCGCCCCGGCTGACTGGAGCATCGCGGACAATCAATTCCGGGCACAGGCAGGACGGTGCGACTTCAGCGACTTCAACGTGATCGCGTTCGGTACCGCCGGGTGCGGCATTCCAGCGCACCTGTACTGCTTCGGCGTCGATCGTCGGGCGACGGTCCCCTGACTAGAAGATCACGGTGCCGGGCATCGCGGTGTCGACCGACCACTGGAAGCCATCGATCACCGCGAGCGAATCCCACCAGTGATCCGAGGTGTCCCAGATCGCGATGCGAAGCGTGATGATCTCCCCCGGCGTCACGTTCCCCGAGGTGACCAGCCACCCCGTCGCGCCACCCTTGAGCGAATTTGCATCGCACACGCCGCCGTTTGGATCGTCGAACCCGGTGCCCGTGAGCTGCGAGGTCGACGTGCAGGTCGTGATCGTGTCGGACATCCCGCTGCAACCGGTCTCGCCATTCACGCACTGCGTGAACAGCCCCGTGTTGCCGTGCGCCAGGTTGACGCCGACCGGCACCTTCATGGCGGAGCCCATCGGCTGGAAGAACGCGAGGTTCTTGTCACTCGGGTTCGCCGGCATGCCGGCATAGGTCGAGTCGAGCAGCACGACGAAGAAGTCGTTGAACGGACTGCACGCGTACTCGGGGAATTCCGCGGAGTAGAAGTTCGACGAGAGCTTGAAGCTGTGTGCATTGGTTGGAACGCGAATGCGGAACGTCAGCATCACGGGATCATTCGCCTGCGTGCCGTCGGGTTCCGGGCAGCCTGGCGCGTTCGGCAGCTTCATCCCGTTCGCCGCGTAGAAGTCCTGCGGAAACGCCGCACACTGCGTTCCGGGCTCGCCGTCGCACGTTTGCATGCCGACGTGCTTATAGCTGGTTCCGAACCCTTCCCACTCGTGGTAGCCCGGGTTGGTATCGCTCTTCGCTGCGGCGCCGCCTGTCGAGATCATGGCGAGGTTGACCCCGCCCTGTGGCAGCAAGCCCGGGCCAAACCTCGGACGTACCGCATGCGCCTCTCGATCGGGCACCCCGGTGCCGTCGGTGAACGTTAGCCTGCCGGAGATGACGCCCCACTTCTTGTCGGTCTCGGTCGCGGTCTGGCAGATGTCGATCGCGCGCGCGAAGTCGAGACCGTTCGTCGTGTTGCTCGCGATGTTCTGATCGCAGAGGAGAATCGTGTCGTCGGCGACGCCGTTGCAGTCATCGTCGAACAGGTTGCCGGGCGCATCGAACGCGCCGGGGTTGACCGCGCCCGGCTTCGTGCACTCGGTGGAGTCGCAGCAGTCGCCACCGCAGGTGGTGTAGCCGTCGGCGTCGGAGTCGACATTCTCGTCGACGACGCCGTTGCAGTTGTTGTCGATGCCGTCGCTACACGCGGGACCGTTCTCGCCGGTGGGGATGACTTCGCCTTCGCACTTCGTCCACGTGCCGCCGGCCTCGCAGGTGCGCGTGCCGCCGACGCACGGACCGATGTCCTGCGTGCCGTCGCCGCCGTTGTAGCAATCCTCGACGGTGCCCGGCTGGCAGTCACCAGCGAAGCAGCGACCACCGATGCACGCGGAGTCCTCCTGGCACGCGTTGCCGCAGCGACCGCAGTTGAGCAGATCGGTTTCGGTGTCGGTCTCGACGCCGCCGCAGATGCGCGCGCCGGTCTCGGGACCACAGGATGCGAGCAGGCCGAGCGAGCTCAGACCAGCGACGACGACGATCGCGCGAAGGTGCATGGCGGCGCGAACATCCCGCTCGCCCGTACCGAGCGCAAGCGGATTCGGCCGCTAGCTACTTCTAGAAGATGACCGTTCCGGGCTGCGCCGCGTCGACGAGCCACTGGAACCCATCGACGATCGCGATCGAATCGAGCGAGCGATCGCTGGTGTCCCAGATCGCGATCCGCAGCTTGATGATCTCGCCAGGATTCACGTTACCGCTGGTCTCGAGCCAGCCGGTGCCGCCGCCCTTCAACCCGCCGGAGTCGCACTTGCCAGGGTCCGCGCCGTCAAGGCCCGTACCCGCGAGCTGCATCGTGTTCGCGCACGTCATGATGGAGCCGGGAACTGCGGCCCCTCCCGCGCAGCCGGTCGCACCGTTGGCGCACTGCGTGAACAGGCCTGTGTTGCCGTGGGCCAGGTTGACGCCGACCGGGAACTTCATCATCGAGCCCATCGGTTGATAGAACGCCAGGTTCTTGTCGCTCGGATTCGGATTCGGACCGTTGTAGGCCGAGTCCAGCAGCACGACGAAGAAGTCGTTGTATTGCGAGCACGTGTACTCCGGGAACTCGGAGCTGAAGAAGTTCGTCGCGAGCTTGAACGCCTTGGCGTTCGAGGGAACGCGGATGGTCAGCGTCAACATGACCGGATCCATCGCATTCGTGCCCAATGGGGGCGGACAGCCGGGCGCGTTCGGGAGCTTGTTCCCGTTGGCTGCGACGTAGTCCGGCGGGAACGCCGACTGCGTATTGTTTCCGGTCAGCGTGATCACCTGGAACTCCTGGTACGCAGGATTGGTGTCGCCCATGCCAGCCGCTGCGCCCGTCGAGAACAGTGCCATCTTGGTGCCGCCCTTGGGAGTCACACCGGTGCCGAACCGCGGGCGGATCGACTGCGCTTTCGTTGCCGGGACGCCGGTACCGTCGGCGAGCGTGAGGGTGGCGCTGATCACGCCCCACTTCTTCTCGTTCATCGTGGCCGTCTGACAGATGTCGATCGCCTTCGCGTAATCGTTTCCGTTCATCGTGCCCGTCGCGAGGTTCTGATCGCAGATCGCCTGGCTGTCGTCGACCATGCCGTTGCAGTCGTCGTCGACCGAGTTGCCGGGCGCATCGAACGCGCCGGGGTTGACCGCGCCCGGGAGGGAGCATTCGGTCGAGTCGCAGCAATCACCGCCGCACGTCGTGTAGCCATCGCCGTCGGCGTCCACGTCTTCATCGATCGTGCCGCTGCAGTTGTTATCGACGCCGTCGCCGCAGAGCTCCTGGCTCGGCGCGATCTCGCCGATGCACTGGCTCCACGTGCCGCCGGGCTCGCACGTGCGCGTGCCGCCCTTGCACGGGCCCACGCCCTCGGTGCCCTCCTGACCGGAGTAGCAATCGCTCACCTTGCCGGGCGTGCACGGCTCGTTCGGATCGACGTCCTCTCCGCCGTTGTTACGAACCGACGGACCGCAGGCAGCGGCAGCGAGAACCAGACCGAGAACAAAGGTATGGCGTGGCAGCATGAGCTTCCCTCCGGCGCGGAGCATCTGCCGGTGCCTGCATTTGCCGCAAGCACGATCTTCCCGTGCCCCGGCTCCGCGGCATGACAATCGCTGTCAGCCGGTGCGAACCGAGAAATCCCGAACGCTGACGATCGCCTTCACGTCGAGGTCGGCGAGGAAGCTGCGACCTGAACCGATGCGCCCGTCGAACGCGAGCAGGTACCAGACATCGAGGGTCCAGCGGTCGTGCTCGCTCTCGCACGGCGGAGTCCACGAGACTGCTTCGAGATCACCGAGGTACGTCGGTCGGGAGGGCGATGACGCGACGAGCTTCTTGTACTCGTCGCAGGCCTGGACGAGCTGGACCGCGGTGGCCGCATCGCGCGTTGCCACGGTGCGTCGCCAGGCCGAGGTGAGACGACAGCGCCCGATCGCCCCGGAGGGTGAGAGCTCGATCTCGTAGGCCTCGTCGGCCGCGAGGCCATCGAAGTCGGGGACGTCGAACTCGGGGTACTTGTCCTTCTCCGCGATCATCTCGACGCGGTCGTCGAACGCCTCGAACCCGGCCTCGAGCGTGTCCTCGCTGTAGTAGCCGTAGACGCGAAGGATGAGGTTCTGGCTCGGCAGCCGGTGGTCCCAGTCGACGATCGAGATCGCACCCGCGTAGTCATGACGGAACCGCTGCAGCGGAGGCAGTGCGGCCGCGACGCGCGTCGCCGCGCCCTCTTCAGAGAGCAGGCCCTGATAGGCCACGCGCGGATGGAGGCGGATCTCCTCGGCGACGAACGGGCGCAGATCGGACGACACGTTTCGTGCCCAATCTTACACGGGCTTATCGGCGACGGCGCGCTCCAGCGCCTCGATCATCCCCCCGAGCCTCTCACCGTCGAGCTTCAGTCGCGCCGGGTTGACCACCAGGCGGGTCGAGACCTCGGTGATGGTATCGATCTCGATCAAGCCGTTCTGACGCAGCGTCTCACCGGTCTGGGTGATGTCGACGATCCGGTCGCACAGGCCGGTCAGCGGCCCGAGCTCGATCGCACCCGACAGCTTGATCACCTCGGCGGTGATTCCCTTCCTCTGGAGATAGGCGCGCGTCGTGCGCGGGTACTTCGTCGCGACCCGAAGGTGCGCCTGCGCGCGATCATCGATCCTCGCGTCCGCACGCTCCGCGACGATCATCCGGCATCGCCCGATGCCAAGATCGAGCGGCTCGAACAGGTCCCTGCCCTCCTCGTCGAGGACGTCGCTACCGGCGATGCCGGCGTCGGCCGCACCGTGCGCGACGTAGGTCGCGATGTCGGAGCTGCGCAGCACGAGCACGCGCACCGGACCGCACTCGAGGACAAGCTTTCGAGAGTCACCGAGCACGGGCGACAGGTCGTAGCCCGCGCGCGCGAACACCGCCGCGCCCTCCTGGAGGATGCGGCCCTTCGGCATCGCGAGGATGATCGGCCTGGTCATTGGCGTGCGCGCTTGATCTTCGCACCAACCGCCTTCAGCTTCTTCTCGATCGCCTCGTAACCGCGATCGAGGTGGTACACGCGCAGGACCTCGGTCTTTCCGGAGGCCACCAGGCCCGCGAGGATCAGGCTGGCCGACGCGCGCAGGTCGGTCGCCATAACGCTCGCGCCGGTGAGCTTCATCCCGCCCTTCACCACCGCGACGCGTCCATCGATATGGATATCCGCGCCCATGCGACCGAGCTCGGGCACGTGCATGTAGCGGTTCTCGAAGATCATCTCGCGGATCACGCTCTGCCCCTTCGCGATGCAGGCCATCACCATGAACTGCGCCTGCATGTCGGTGGGAAAGCCCGGGTGCGGCTGCGTGATGATGTCGACCGCGGTCAGGTCGCCGTTACTGCGCACGCGGACGCCGCCGGCCTCGGCCGCGACGGTGACACCGCTCGCGCGCAGCTTCGCGATCACCGCCTCGAGGTGCTCGGGCCGCGCGCCGTCGAGCAGTACGTCGCCCTTGGTCATCGCGGCGGCGACCGCGAACGTGCCGGCCTCGATCCGGTCCGGCATGATCGCGTGCTCGATCGGGAGCAGCTCGTCGACGCCCTCGATCGTGATGAGGGGCGAGCCCGCTCCCTTGATCTTCGCGCCCATCTTGTTGAGCACGGTCGCGAGCTCCTCGACCTCCGGCTCGCGCGCCGCGTTCTCGATCACGGTGCGACCCTTCGCGAGCGCCGCCGCCATGATGAGGTTTTCGCAGCCCGTGACCGTCGGCATGTCGAGCACGATCGTCGCGCCCTTGAGCCGCTTCGCGGTGACCTCGACGTAGCCATGGTCGAGCGTGACGGTGGCGCCGAGCGCCTGCAGACCCTTCAGGTGCTGGTCGATCGGACGCGCACCGATCGCGCAGCCGCCGGGCAATGACACGCGCGCGCGACCGTAGCGCGCGACGAGCGGGCCGAGCACGAGCACGCTCGCGCGCATCGTCTTCACCAGATCGTACGGAGCCTCGAGCTTCGGCTTCTTCTTTCCGGTTGGCGGCGCGATGGTCAGATCGGTCTTGGACTTGCCGCCTTCATCGACGGTCCAGCCGAGCATGCGCAGGAGCTTTCCCATCGTTCGCACGTCGGCGAGCTGCGGGACGTTCTTGAACGTCGACGGTCCCGTCGGCAACAGCGCCGCCGCGAGCAGCGGGAGCGCAGCATTCTTGGCGCCGCTGATCGGGATCCGCCCGACCAAGCGTCCGCCACCCTCGACGACGATCTTGTCCATACGGCACCAACGGACGTATCACGGAACGTCCATCCGTAGAACGCGGCGGGCTCGCGGCGTATTCGCTACGGCACGGTCGCCGCGCGATCGACTCCCAAGCAGTAGATGCGGAGGGGCGTCACGCACGATGCAAAGCCTTCGTCCACGACGGTCGAGTCCGTGGCAGAGCACGCTCCTGCGGTCGTTCGGGCGGACGTGGTGCTCCAGTCGGCCGGAGAATTCGAATTGTTGCAGTTCTGCCCGACGTAGGTGCCGTCGGCGCGGGTCGCGGTCCACACCCCCAGTTGGCCCGAATTGGCGAGATTGGCGCCGGCCTCGTCGAGGATCGGCGGGTTGAACAGGCTGCCGCCGCCGAACTGACCGATCGAGCTCATCACCGGGGCGTTGTCGACGCGCACCCAGCCACTGACACCTGCGAATCGCGACGGGGCTGCCGTGTTCGTACCCGAGATGTACGCGAGGTATGCACCCGGCAGCCCTCTCGCCGACGCGAGGTTCTTGCAGAGCGAGTCCGCGCCGTTGATCCCGATGAACGCTCCGGTGGTCGTCATCGACGTCGTGAACATGAGGTTGGGGCGAAGCTTGAAATCAGCGCCGACCGTCGTGTTCCCCATGAGCATGAACGAGCACCCACCAGCGCCCGCGCACGCCCCGCTCCAGCCCGTGAACGTCGACAGCTGCGAGCTCGAGGTGGCTGCGGCCTGACTCAGCGTGACCGTCGTGCCGTACGGCAACATCACCTGCTCGACCGTGCACGTCGGCCCGCAGTTGATGCCGTTCCCGCTCACGGTACCGAAGCCGTCTCCACCCTTCCTCACGCGCAGCGCGAATTGCTTGAGATTGAACGTCGCGGTCACGTTCTGCGCCTGGCTCATCGTCACGGTGCACGGCGCGGTGCCGGTGCAACCGCCGCCGTTCCAGCCGCCGAAGTCCGACGACACCGGGTCGGCCGTGGCAGTCAGCGTGACCGGCGTGTTGAACAGATACGACTCCATGCAATCGGCACCGCAGTTGATCCCTGCAGGAGACGAGGTCACGGTGCCGGTGCCGAGGCCCGCGGGCGTCACCGTCAGAAGGAACGAGGAGACGTTGAACGTGGCGTTGACCGTGGTCGCCGCGGTCACCGTCGTGAGGCAGGTGAGCGCGGTCCCGCTGCAGCCGCCGCCCGACCAGCCGCCGAACGTCGAGCCAGTTCCCGCGCTCGCCGTCAGCGTCACCGGCGTATTGTAGTTGTAGAGCTCGTCGCAGTCCGCGCCGCAGCTGATGCCGGCGGGCGACGACGTCACCGTGCCGTTGCCGGTGCGGTTCACCGTCAGCGTGAACTGCCTCAGCGTGAACGTGGCCGTCACCGACCTCGCCGCGGTCATCGTCACCATGCACGCGCCGGTGCCCGTGCACGCGCCGCCCCAGCCCGTGAACGTCGAGCTGGTCGTGTCCGGCGCCGTCAGCGTGACCATCGTGTTGTAGTTGTAGACCTGGGTGCAGTCACCGGGGCAGGAGATGCCCGCCGGCGCGGAGGTGATCGTGCCGCTGCCGTTGCCGATCGTCGACGCGGTCAGCGTGAACGTCTGGATGTTGAACGTCGCCGTCACGGTCTTCGCCGCATCGATCGTCACCGTGCACGCGCCGGTGCCGGTGCACGCTCCGCTCCAACCGGCGAACGTCGAGCCCGTCGTCGCGGCCTGGGTCAACGTGACCATCGTTCCGAAGTTGTAGGTCTCGGTGCAGTCCGCACCGCAGCTGATGCCGGTCGCCGTCACCGTGCCCATACCGTTACCGGCCTTCGCGACGGTGAGCGCGAACGTGTTCAACGTGAACGTCGCCGTCACGGTCTTCGCAGCGTCGATCGTCACGGTGCACGCGCCGGTGCCGGTGCACGAGCCGCCCCAGCCGGTAAACGTCGAGCCGGTCGCCGCAGCCTGGGTCAGCGTGACCATCGTGCCGTAGTTGTAGGACTGGCTGCAGTCGCCCGGGCACGCCACGCCCGCGGGCGCGGACGTCACCGTGCCGCTGCCGTTGCCGGCGGTGGTGACGGTGAGCGCGAACGTCTGCAGCGTGAACGTCGCCGTCACGCTCCTCGCCGCGGTCATCGTCACCATGCACATCGCCGTGCCCGTGCAGGCCCCAGTCCATCCGGTGAACGTCGAGCCCGTCGACGCCGTCGCGGTGAGCACGACCATCGTGTTGTAGTCGAGGTTCTCGCTGCAGTCCGCACCGCACGCGATACCCGTCGGGTTCGACACCACCGTGCCGCCGCCATTGCCGGCCTTGGTCACGGTCAACGCGAACTGCTGCAGCGTGAACGTGGCCGTGACGGTCGTCGCGGCGGTCATCGTCAGCGTGCACGTCGCGGTGCCCGTGCAACCGCCGCCGGTCCAGCCCGTGAACGTCGAGCCGGTGGACGCCGCTGCCGTGAGCGTCACCATCTGACCCGCCGTGTAGGTCTCGTTGCAGTCCGCACCGCAGTTGATGCCGGTGGCCGTGACCGTTCCCGCGCCGTTTCCGCCCTTCGTGACGAACAGCGTGACGTCATCGAGCGCGAAGTTCGCCGTGATCGCCGTCGGGCCCGTCACCGTCGTCGCGCAGGTCGCCATGCCACTGCACGCGCCGCCCCATCCCGCGAACACCGACAGGGTGCCGGGCGTTGCGGTCAGCGACAGCATCGTTCCGTGATCCACCATCACCGTGCACGTCGCGCCGCAGTTGAGGCCGTTGCCCGCCACCACGCCAACGCCGGTGCCCGACTTCGTCACCGTCACCGCGTAGCGCGCGATGTCGAACGTCGCCGTCACCGACGCTGCCTGCGCGAGCGTCACCTCGCACGTCGGTACCGTGCCCGTGCACGCGCCCATCCATCCCACGAACACCGAGCCGGTGTCGGGAACCGCGGTCAGCGTCACGACCGTCTCCGGATCGAAGTCCGCGGAGCACGACGCCGTCGTGCACGTGATCCCCGCGGGTGACGAGGTCACCGTGCCGCCTCCGGAACCGGAGACCATGATGTTCAGCGGGACCTTCGGATCGGCGGCGTCTGGCGAGTCCACAGCCGCGTCGATCGGAAGCTCCGGTGCATCGGCGAGGTGATGGACACCGTCATCGCCGCACGCGGAGACGAGAACAACGACCGAGAGGAGAAGGCGGGTGTTCATCATGGGGACCTCGGCGGGGCGGAGACGTACCCCACGGTTAACTGAACTACAAGTACGCGACTTCTCCGACGAACCTTCCTGAATTCGGCCCCGCGAGACCATCGCCACACGTTGCCAGCACATCCGGGTGCAACAACGGTAATCCGGCGCACCACGCGTGCTTTCTGCTAGGGTCCGCGGCCGTGAAGGCGACTTATTGGGTCCTCGCAGTCTCTCTCGCCGCGTGTGGCTCGGACGACTCGATCACGCCGGATGCCGGGCCTCAGTATCCGACGATCGAAGAGGAAGCACAGCGCACCGGCGATCCGGCGGCGGGCCGCGACTATCTGATCAACGGCGGCTACATCACGTGCGGAATTCCAAAGGCGGTCTACGACCGCGTGCTCGGCGGCGGCGCCCCGGAGATCACGGGCCGCACCGGTGCCAACGCGAACCTGCCGTACAACTACAGCGTCGCGACGTCGTCAGAAGGCATCGAGGTCGTCTCCGCGAACTGCCTCTCCTGTCACGCCGGCCGGCTGAACGGTCAGGTGATGATCGGCCTCGGTGGTTCCGACGCCGACTTCACCGGCGACCAGGCGCAGCTGGTGCAGGCCGCGTCGAACCTCCAGATGACTCCGACCGAGCGGACGGCGATGCTCCGCTTCCTCGATCGGATCAAGGCGATCGCGCCGTACACGCGCACGCTCACCGTCGGCGTGAACCCCGCCGATAACCTCACCGCCGCGCTGATGTCACATCGCGATCCGGTGACGCTCGCGTGGTCGAACACGCCCGCGATTCCGCTGCCACCGCCGCTCGTCGTGCCCGTCGACGTTCCGCCGTGGTGGCGGATGGCGAAGAAGCACTCGATGTTCTACTCGGCGGCCGGCCGCGGCGATCACGCGCGGATCATGATGGCCGCGTCGCTGCTCTGCACCGACACCGTCGCGGAGGCGCAGGCGATCGACGCGAAGTTCACCGACGTGCGCGCGTACCTCGAGACGATCGAGCCGCCGAAGTGGCCGTGGGCGATCGACATGGCGCTCGCCGCCGAGGGCAAGAAGGTCTTCGAGATCACGTGCTCGCGCTGCCATGGCACGTATGGCGACGGCGGCTCGTATCCGAACCACATCGTTCCGATCGCGGAGATCGGAACCGATCCGATCCTCGCGCAGGGCGCGTCGCAGTTCGGGCCGCGCTACGTCGAGTGGTTCGCGAAGTCGTTCTGGGGCCAGACGTCGCGGCTCGAGCCGACCGAGGTGTACGTGCCGCCGCCGCTCGACGGCATCTGGGCCACCGCGCCGTTCCTCCACAACGGCTCCGTCCCGACGATCGAGGCGCTGCTCGACTCGACGAAGCGCCCGCGCCAGTGGACGCGCACGTTCGACTCGAGCGACTACGACAGGGCCGCGGTCGGCTGGAAGTTCACGGTCGCGGTTCCGCACGCGCAGGAGCCCGACGAGATGAAGCGCACCCGGATCTACGACACCACCAAGTTCGGCTACGGCAATCAGGGCCATACGTTCGGCGACGCGCTCGAGCCCGAGGAGCGCACCGCGGTGCTCGAGTACCTGAAGACGCTCTAGATAGAACGCCGCGAAATCATCGGGTTGCGAGATTCCTCCGGAATGCTGCGACCAGATCGCGGGTTGTGCGTGTCTAGAGGTCAGCGATGGAGTCCCCCAGCCAGCGGTTCCAGCGGTTGCTCGAGCCGGTTCACGACCGCGCGGTCGCGTTTGCGCGCGGCGTCTGCCGGTCGCGCTCCGACGGCGATGACCTGATGCAGGAGGCGCTGCTGCGCGCGCTCGACAAGCTGCCGAGCCTGCGTGACGACGGCGCGTTCCGGTTCTGGCTGTACCGCGTGATCATCAGCGTCCACCGCAATCGCTACAAGCGCAGCTTCTGGCGGCGGTTGCTGCCGCTCGAAGCCGAGACCGAGCCCGCCTCGCCCGATCGCAACGAGGAGCTCGGCGGTGCGGAGCGCGCGCGGCTCGCACTCGCGGAGCTGCCGCACGAGCAACGCGAGGCGATCGTGCTGTTCGAGCTCGAGGGCTGGAAGGTCGAGGAGATCGCCGATCTGCTCGGCGTCTCGATCTCCGCCGTGAAGTCGCGGCTCGTGCGTGGCCGCGAGCGCCTCCGCACCATCTACACCCGCAAGCTCGGCGCCCCCGCGGTGCCGCGTGCCCTTCTCCCCGGAGAGAGCCGATGAACACCCAGACCGATCGCATGATCACCAGTGACCTCGCCGCGCTCGCCACCGACGTGCGGCGCGACCTCCCGCCGATCGACACCGCGCTGCGAGACACCGGCGTGTATCGCGACGGTCTGCCGGGTGCGCAGGCGCGACGCGACGCGCTCGCCGAGGAGCGGCGGCTGCAGCTCGCGCTGATGCCGCTCGCGATCGCACAGGTGTTCGCGCACCGCGTGGGCCGCGCGGCCGCGGGTGCCGCGGCGATCGTGTGCTCGCTCGCGCTCGTGATGCTGCTCGCAGATCCACTGCTGATGCACCTCGTGCTGTGGTTCGTCCCCGGCCTCGGCGTCAACATCGGCATCTGCATGATGGTCGCCTCGACGGCGATCCTCGTGACCTACGTCGTGTCGACCTGGATCGCGGAGGCGTGGTTCACGCGCCGCATGCGCGAGGCCGTCGCGACGCACGCGGACGTCTACGCGGATCTCGATCAGCTCTCGCGCGGACCGATCGACGTCGCGTCGAAGCTCGTGAAGAGGATCGACGGCTGGTCGATCGGCCTCGCGTTCGGTGGCGCCGCGGCGATCACCACCGTGTTCGGATACCTCCTCGTCGTGACGGCCACGTTCCAGCCGCTGTCGCACATCCTGTCCTCGACGAGCCTGTTCGCGGAGCGGGCGGCCGCCGGCAACCTCGGCCCGGTGATCTACGCGCTCGGCCTCGCCACCGTGATCGCCGTCGTGATCGGTCGCGGCTGCGACCGCGAGCACCGCTTCGGAGAGCCGACGCCCGTGATGAAGCGCCTCTCCCACTGGTCGACGCTCGCGGCCGGCGTGTTGCTCGGCATGGGCGTGATGTTCGCGACCGCGCGGATGGCGACGCGGCTCCTCTATCAGCTGCCGTCGAGCGAGCACCGGTACCTGCTCGCCGTCGGCGCCGAGGGTGCGCTGATTGCGATCACCGGCTGGGCCGTCCTGTGGTGGCGCCGTCGCGAGCAGAAGCGTCTCGGCGACTAGCCGACGGTGACGGCGATGTCGTCGTCCTTGATCGAGATGCGCACGATGCCGCTCTGATCCACACCGAACGCTCCGAACGCGACGTCCTCGAGGTGGCGCGTCAGCGTCGACGAGAGGCCGCGCGCGCCGGTCTCCCGCGTGAGTGCATCCTCCA
Organism: Deltaproteobacteria bacterium; assembly: GCA_013813765.1. GTDB lineage: Bacteria > Myxococcota_A > Polyangia > Haliangiales > Haliangiaceae > JABFXX01. The sequence goes on from JACCRC010000106.1 coordinate 12,824, forward strand.
CGATGTGGTCGAGCACCTCCTCCTCGATCACGAGCTCGAAGCCCTCGAGCTTGAACTCCTTCGTGACCCGCTGGATCACATCCGAGCGAAGGATGTCCTTCAGCGTGCCGGAGTCGAGCGCGCGGAACGGAACGACGCGGGTGAAGCGTGCGACGAGCTCCGGCAAGAAGCCGTAGGACTGGAAGTTCGCGACGTTCTCGACCTGCTCGGCGGTGAAGTCGACCGCGATCGCGTCCGGATCGCCGCCGCTGCTTGCCTGATCGCGGCCAAAGCCGATCGAGTCGCGCATCGCCCGCCGGTGCGCGATCTGCTGGAAGCCGGAGAACGCGCCCGCGGCGATGAACGCGATGTCCGCCGTCGACATCACGACGTGGTCCGCGTAGCTCGAGTGCGTGAGGTCGAGCGGCACGACGACCTCGGAGGCCTCGAGCATCTTCAGCAGCTCGCGCTGGACACCCATGCCGGTGACGTCCTTCGTGGTGCCCGCACCGGCGAAGATCGCGTTGTTCTGGCCCGATGCGATCTTGTCGAACTCGTCGAGGCACACGATGCCGATCGACGCGAGCATCGGGTTCTCGTCCGCGGTGTGGAGCAAGCGCGTGAGGATCGTCGAGGGGTCCTGACCGACGTAGCCGGTCTCGGAGTACGTGGTGATGTCGACCAGCGCGGTCGGCAGCTTCAGAATCTTTCCGAACAGCGTCTCGACCAGAAACGTCTTGCCCGAGCCGGTGGGCCCGACACACAGGAAGTTCGACTTGCGGGGGAGCTCGGCGCGGTCGACCCCGTCGACGTAGATCCGCTTCACCCGCTTCACATGGCGGTAGGCCATGAGGCACAGGGCGCGCCGCGCGGGCTCCTGGCCCCGGTAGCCATGCTCGTGGAGGGCCTGGAACATCGCCTGTGGCGAAGGCGACGGCAGCTCGCGCACGAACTTGATGAAGTGCTCGAGCCCCTGTTTCCTGACCTTGCGGTTAGGCTCCATGCCGAGGAGGTATCGTAGCTGATGGGGCCCCGATTGACCAATCACCATTCCGTGTGGCCTCATCGATGACGGTGAGCACGCCGAGCCTGGTGCGTCCGTTTCTCGATGCTGCTCCGGCGGGGGTACGCGCGGTGCTCGAAGCCGTGCCGGATCTGGAGCGGCGCCTGTTCACGCTCGTGGCCGAGGGCCGTGCAGCCTGGCCCGATTTCCCGATCGACGGAAAGGACGTGGTCAGCTTCATCGGGCGGCAGGTCACCGACGAGCTCGCGGCCGATGCGCTCGAGGGGCTGCGCCCCGCCGATCTGTATCTCGCGTGTGCGTGCGCGAAGGGCCTGACCGCGGCGATCAACGCGTTCGACCGCGACTACATGAAGGAAGTCGACATCGCGCTCGCGCGGATGCGGATCGGACCGCCGCGGCTGTCCGACGTGAAGCAGCTCGTGCGGCAGCGGCTGTTCGTCGGCGGCGGCACCGCGGGCACTCCGACGAGCGTTGGCAAGATCGCCGAGTACGGCGGGCGCGGTGATCTTCGCCGGTGGGTGCGCTCCGTCGCCGTGCGCACGTGCCTCAACGAGCTCCGCAAGGGCAAGCGCGAGATCCTCGTCGATGACGATCACCTGATCGCGCAGCACGCCGTCGCGCAGGACGATCCCGAAGTCGAGTACATGAAAAAGACGTACTCGACCGAGTTCAAGACCGCGTTCTCCGACGCGCTCGCGCAGCTCGGTGCGCGCGAGCAGACGCTGCTCCGCTACCACCACGTGGACGGGCTCAACATCGACGAGATCGGTGCGATCTATCGCGTCCACCGCGTCACCGCGTTCCGCTGGCTCGAGAAGGCGAAGGAGCTGCTCGTCAAGCAGACGCTCGAGACGCTTCGCGCGCGGCTCAAGCTGCCGGCGTCGGAGCTCGAGAGCGTGCTGCGCATGATCCGCTCGCAGATCCACCTCTCGATCGTGCGCCAGCTCGGCGGACCGACCGACAAGGTCGATGACGACGCGATGGAGCTCGATCCCAGCGAGCTCGAAGAGGTCGAGAGCACGTGAGCGACCGGCGCGGCGCCCGAGCGTCGAGCTGGGGCGAGATCGCGATCGCAGCGCTCGTCATCGCCGTCGTCGCGATGCTGATCGTGCCGCTGCCGCGGCCGCTGCTCGATCTGCTGCTGACCCTGAACATCGCCATCGCGGTCGCGCTGCTGATGGCCGCCGTGTTCACACCGCGCCCGCTGTCGTTCGCATCGTTCCCCACGCTGCTCGTCGTGACCACGCTGTTCCGCGTTGGCCTCGAGGTCTCCGCGACGCGCCTGATCCTCGCGGACGGCGACGCCGGCGAGGTCGTCCACGCGTTCGGAAGCTCGGTCGTCTCGTCGAATCTCGTCGTCGGCATCGTCGTGTTCGCGGTGATCACGATCGTCCAGCTGGTCGTCGTCGCGCGCGGCGCGGAGCGCGTGGCCGAGGTCGCCGCGCGGTTCGCCCTCGACGCGATGCCCGGCAAGCAGATGGCGATCGATGCAGAGCAGCGCTCCGGTGCGATCGATGCCGAGACCGCGCGCGCGCGCCGCAGCGAGCTCGAGCGCGAGTCGCAGCTCTACGGCGCGATGGACGGCGCGATGCGGTTCGTCAAGGGCGACGCGATCGCCGCGATCGTGATCGTCGTGATCAACCTCGTCGGCGGGCTCGTCGTCGGCATCGTGACGAAGGGACAGACCGCGGCCGAGGCCGTGCGCACGTACTCGCTGCTGTCGATCGGCGGGGGCC
>JACCRC010000126.1 GCA_013813765.1 Deltaproteobacteria bacterium
CGTGGTCACCGGGCTGAAGCGCGATGGCTTCGGCGGGTGTTCCCGGCAGAACGGAGTCGATCTCCGCCACGCCATCGTGGAACACGTACCGGATGCCCAGGAAGCCGCCGTGCTCCGGGCGTACGGCGATCTCGCGGGCTTCGGAGTGATACGGACAGGCGCGCGTCGACATGCTGTCGGCGACCTGCATCGCCATCAGTGTCGTGGCAAGCGCCAGTCCCGACGCCACACCGGCCATCGTGCATACGACGGCCACCGTGCCGAGCCCGCGGCTGCGTTCATTGGGCAGCAGGGCTTCTCTACGAAGGACAACGGGGGCGACAGTTTCGGGCTGATCGTCAGACATCTACAGTGCCTCGCTTTCGGACCTACTCCCCACTATACGGACCGAGGCCAACCGAGGCTAGACGGAAATGCGTCGACGTCATCGCAACGTGAATGACCGCACGATCGTCGTCGTCAGGGACGTCGTCCGGGCGCGTGAGGTGCGGTAGGTTCGGGGGCACGGGTGCACGGAAACCCTCCTCGATGGCGCGTGCGCCGGTGGCTCCTGGTCATCGGCCTCTCCGTGCTCCTCCTTCTGGGAGTCACGTTCGTCGTCCTGCGCGTGAAGTTCGAGGGAGAGGATCTCGGACGGAACGTCGCGTCGATCCTCAACAAGACGATGCGCGGCCGCATCGAGATCGGGTCGATCGAGTGGCAGACCAAGGACCTCAAGAAGGTCGCCGCGGGAGGCTGGATCCCCGTCGTCATCAAGGATGTGAGGGTGTGGGACGACTGCGCACTCAGCCAGGTGCTGGGGGACACCGAGGAGGTCCGCCTGGGGGACCCGCGCGAGGACTGCACCCCCGACGAGCGACCGGACACCGACCCGCAAAGTCGGCGTAAACCGCGAAAGCAGCTGCTCAGAACTCCGCTGATCACCGCGGAGCTCGACGCCCACGCCCTGCTCTTCGGCAACCACGACTTCGTGTTCCGCAACGTGTGGATCCACGGCGGACAGGCCCTGATCGAGGAGACCCGAGAGCCCTACCCGCTCCACGCGTACGACAAGACCGCATTCACGATCATCACGGCGTTCTATCCACGCATGGCCGCGGGCTTCCGGGCGGGCATCTACGCCGACTCCCCGCCGCCGGTGTTCGACCTGCGCGACATCCACGTCAAGAACCTCGAGCTGTTCGTCAACGTGCAGCCGTACCAGCCGGAGGACGTCCCCGCCGATCACATCGGGTTCGGGATGTCGGCGCGCCTCGAGCACGTGAACATCGATTCGGACGACGATCCCGCGAAGCGTACGAATGATTCGTACCTGTACATGGACGCGACCGACCCACTGGTCGCGAAGTTCTACGTGCGGCTCGGCGTCACCTCCCCGAAGGCGCGACTGCGCATCCTCGATGAAGGTCCGCGCACCGCGTTCCGCATGCCGTACCCGAAGCTCGAACCGGTCGCAGCCGCGGGCCCCCCGGAAGTGCCGAAGGAGCGAACCTCGAAGTACGACCTCGGGCTCGCCGACATCAAGCTGAACCGGCTCGCGCAGCTGCCGACCGAGTGGCCGCGCCACGACTTCGTCGCGAACACTCTCGAGCTCGATCTCCAGGCGCGCACCGCGCCGTGTGCGCTGGCGCCGGGTGAGCCCGAGGATGGGCTCCTTGTCCCGCGCTACGAGTTCGCCGATGCCGAGGCTGGATCGATCCGGATCACCGGCGAGCTCAACAGCTACTTCGATCGCCCGTACGACGGTTCGTGGAACCTGAAGCTCGACGCGAAGAACCTCGGGCCCACGATCCGCAGCTGCATCAACTCGTCGATCGGCGGCGATGACCTGCACGGCACGATCTCGCTGACGGGACCGTTCGTCGCGTCGCCGAGGGTCGGCCTCGAGCTCAAGAACCTCGACTTCGACATCGCACTGCGTGCCGACGAGGAGCCGCTCCGGCTGACGCTCGCCGAGGTCCACGGTGGCATCGATCTCGTCAACGAGCAGGGCTTCATCGACAAGACGAAGGCGCTGATCCGCGGTGGCAAGGAGCCCGGCGAGGTCGAGGTCTCGGCGACGTTCGGGCTGCGGCCGTACATCGCGAACGCGGCGATCGAGATCACGAAGGCGATCGACGCGGGCCGGTTCCTCCCGCCGAAGGTGGCGCGCGCGGCCGGCAAGTTCCTCAAGGGACGCCTGCGCGCGAAGGGCGACACGACGCCCGGCGAAGGGTTCGCGCTCGAGGAGTTCGACCTGTCTCTCGGTCATTCGCCGACGAGCACCTCGCTCCGCGTGCACAAGGGCCGGCTGTTCACCTCCGACAAGTTCGGGTCGATCCACGTCGAGAAGGTCGCCGTCGAGGCCGGTCAGAGCCACGCGGTGTTCGATGGTCTCGTCGACCTCCTCAACGAGAATATCCGCATGCGGATCGAGGGCACGTTCCCCGATCTCGGCGTGTGGCTGCAGCGCTTCGACCTGCCGAACTTCGTCGGCGGTGCCGGCGGCGGCAGCGTGATCATCATCAACGGCAAGCTGCGAAACCCGACGGTCACCGTCAACACCGAGCTCACCGGTGTTCCGTGCCTCGACCGGCTGCGGCTGATCGACACGCAGTACCAGGACGGCGTCGTCGAGATCCGGAAGCTCACATCGCAGGGGCTCGGCGGCGAGCTGACGGGCAGCGGCCGCGTGCGCGTCGATGGGGCGAACCCGTTCGTCGAGCGTTTGACGCTGTCAGGGCGGAGGATCGAGGCCGGGAGGCTGTGCGGGCTCGCGGGCAAGGTCAAGGGCACACTCGACGTGCTCGACGCGCAGCTCGATCGCGTCACGGTGGTGAAGGGCCGCGATCCGATGGACTGGCTCGACTACGCCACGGTGTACGCGACCGCGAAGAAGCTCTCGATCAAGGGCGACGCGTACTCGGATGTAGCGCTGTGCGTGAACCGTCCCGACGACGCGCAGTGCCGGCCGAGGCCGCTCTACGCAAACAAGGACGACCTCGACAAGTGCGCGCTCGCGAAGAAGTCCGGCGGCACGTGCATCGTGATGTCCGCGCTGCGCGATCAGGGCGGCGTGCTCGACGCGACGGTCGCGAAGCTGCCGGCGGTGCGTGGGAACACGCGCGTGGCCGCGGTGCCGGCGCGGCTCGGTGGCGCGGTGTCGGTGGACCTCCCGCTCGCCATCCTCGAGCAGTTCATGAAGAAGCGGATCCTCGGCGGCAATGCGCGTATGACGTTGCACCTGGCCGGCACCCCCGATGCGCCGCAGGCCGAAGGCCACCTGACGCTGCTGCGGACCTGGCTCATGGATGCGTTCATCGGCGACAGCCAGCTGCGCGTCGAGCCGAAGACGCTCGCGAACGGCAAGCCCGGCATCCGGATCCACGGGTCGATGCTCTCGGACCGACTGCAGATCGACGGCACCCTGGGTACAACCGCGCCGTTCCCCGTCGAGCTGAAGGTGACCGGGCGCCGGATCGAGCTCGACGCGGTCATGGATCTGTCGAAGCTCCTCAAGATCTCCGAGCCGGTGCAGGCCTGGGTCACCGGATCGATCACCGTGAAGACCGAGCTGTTTCCCGTGAAGCCCGTCGAGCCGGAGGCGTGGATCGAGCTGTCGGAGCTCACCGCGATCGTCAACCACCGCGCCGCGGATGGCCGACTCACGCCGCTGCGGCTCAGCGTGATCGACCAGGCACCGGGCGCGCGTCCCGCGGTGTCGCTGCGCCTCACCCCGAGCTCGCTCGAGCTCACCTGCCGCGACGCCGAGGCCACGGGTGGCCGCTTGCCGTGCACCACGAAGCTCGCGACGCCCGCGGGCATCGTCGAGCTGCGCGGGCACGCAACGCAATCGTCGGTGGCGATCGAGGTCGCGGGCACGCTCGATCTCGGGCTCGTGCAGCCACTGCTCGATTCGCGGTTCGACGAGGCTTCCGGCCAGGTGCGGCTCTCCGCGGCGATCTCCGGCACGTTCGATGCGCCGCGCTTCGAGGCGGCGATCGATCTCGATCCCGATGGCCTCTGGCACAAGGATCGGAAGGCGGCGACGCCGATCCGCCTGCGCCCCGTCGGCGGCGACACGGTGCTGGAAGCGCCGACCGGCCTCATCAAGCTCGCGAACGGCAGCCTCGGCTTCACGGACGTGATCCTCCGCGTGCGAGACCAGCACAAGGACGAAGAAGGCGAGCTCCATGTGAAGGGCAACATCTCGCTCGACGGGCTGACGCCCGCGAACTGGTCGGTGCTGATCAGCGGAAAGCTCGCGGGGAAGATGCTGCTCGTCGCGGTGCCCGACAAGGTCTCGCAGGCGGGCGGCCTCGCGACCATCGAAGGAGACTTGATCCTCTCGGGCCGCGGCCTGTTGCCGCTGATCTCCGGATCGATCTCGTTCAAGCCGGAGGGCAAGGCGCGGCCACTGTCGCTGATCCCGCGCGGCGTGCGGCGCGAGCTGTCGTTCACCGAGGGCGGCGTCGACATCGAGACCACGGCGATCGGGAACAACCGCACGTACGAGATCGCGATCAACGACGTGCGCGGCTCGATCGACGGGGAAGGCTCGGTGTCGAACATCAACGGCACGATCGAGCTGCGCGACAGCGAGCTGATGTCGCTGTCGGTTCGGCTCGATGCAGACAACATCCCGTTCAAGGTCGCGGGCACGCTCGACGCGATCGTCACCGCGCGTGACGTACAGATCACGAAGCCAACGGGATCGCAGCTGCTCGATATCCGCGGCAACGTGTCGATCATCGACGGCACGTACAAGAACAACTTCGAGCTGACCGATCAGATCCGCTCCATCGGTTCCGGCGCCGCGCCGGCGAAGCCGTTCTGGGACGAGTACCCCCTGCTCGGCAACGCCGACCTTCACCTGACCCTCGACGTCCGCAAGTTCAGCGTGCGAAACAACATCGCGACGATCGATCTCGTCGGTCCGCTGATCGAGATCACGAACACGCCGAAGGATCCGCGCATGTCGGGCTCGATCCGCGTCGAGAGCGGCGAGTTCCGCATCCCGGGCACGCGCGCGCGGTTCACCCGATCGGCGGGCTCGATCGACTTCGCGGAGAACCAGAAGGCGAGCGATCCGCAGCTGAACGTGACGAGCGAGGCCGACTATCGCGACCTGTCGGGGCAGGAGCACGGGATCCTGCTCTCGATCACGGGCGCACTGTCGAACCCGCAGTGGGACCTCAAGACGACCACCGGCTACAACAAGAGCCAGACGCTGTCGCTGCTCGTGCTGGGCAGAAACCAGGAGTCACTGCGCCGCTCGCTCGGAGATCAGAGCCTCGGTTCCGACCCGACGAAGACGGATCCGACCACGAATCCTAGCCAGGGTTTCGCCGATCAGATCGTCAAGGACCTCGCCGGCGACTGGGTGGCCGGCGTGCTGGGCAACTCGCTGACGAGCCTCTCCGGCCTCGACGTGCTGCGCATCGAGATCAGCTTCGGCTCCATCGGCCTGCGGCTCGAGAAGAAGATCGTCGAGAACCTCAAGGCCGTCGGTGACGCCGAGCAGACGATCCGGGGCTCCACACTGAACGTGCGCGGCGAGCTCAAGACGCCGCTCAAGGTGTCTCCGAGCGACGCCGGGCTGAGCCTCCAGGGCGGATATCTCCGAAAGAACTTCTACGACCCCGCCGAAGAGGATATCGACGAGGGCAGCTTGAAGCTCGTCTATCGGCACATCTTCATCCCGTGACCTGCCCCGCCCGCCTCCTCGCACTCGTCCTCGTCGCGCTCGCGCTCGGGGTGCCGCGCACCGTGCGCGCGGATGACGACGTGGTGTCGCCGGCGACGTTCGATCCGTCGACGTGCGTTCGCAGCGCGCCGCTCGTCGCCCCCACGACCACGGCATCCCCACCGGTGACGTGGAGCGGCTTCGAGATCAAGGGCACGCTGACCGACGCCGAGTCCACGCTGCGCGCGGTGTTCGAGCCGACCATGCGCCGGCACCGCGCGATGACGGACGATGCGCGCAGCGATGTCTCGATGATCGCGGGCTCGTTCGGCTACCACCTGATCGGACTCGGCACGCGCGACACGCCGCAGGGCAAGCTCGCGGTGATCCAGCTGTCGCCGCTGCCGATGGTGCGCCGGATCGAGGTCGACGTGAAGCAGGGCATCGTCGACGTGTTCACGACCCCGCTGTTCGAGGACGAGATCAAGCGACGGATCCGAGCACGGGTCGGCTCCTACCTGCCGTGGGCACCGAACGATCGCGCTTGCCAGCGGCACGACGAGCAGCGCCGCATCGAGGACTACCTCCGCGACGAGGGCTACTTCGAGGCGAAGGTCACGGTCACTCACGCGAAGAGCGGCCACGCCGTCACGATCAAGGTCAAGGCGAGCCTCGGCACCAAGTACGAGAGTGGGCGGATCAACGTCGGGCCGCACGACAACATCCCGAACCTGACGGACAACGACATCCGCGCGCTGTTCCGCCACCAGAACTGCATCGTCAAGCTCTGTTACGGCATCAAGCGGTTCACTCGCGCGGACCACCTCGCCGACATCCAGCGCCTCGTCGAAACCCTGCACATCAAGGGCTATCCCGCGGCGCGCGTGCGCACCGACTTCGATCCGCTGACGTCGTTTGACCGGCGTACGAAGAAGGTGAACTTCACGATCACCATCGACACCCGGCGCAAGCTCGACGTCGTGTTCGAGGGCTACGACGACGATGTGCTCGCCGAGAAGGATCTGCGGAAGCAGCTGACCTTCGACGACGCGGCCAGCGCGGACGCCGTCGAGGCCGGCGAGAGTGCGAAGGCGCTGACCGCCTACCTACAGCAGCGCGGCTACTTCGACGCGCGCGTGACCTGGAACCGCGAGCCGCTCGACTGGTACGACCGGATCACGTTCCGCATCGAGCTCGGCGAGCAGCGTTTGATCACGGCGGTCAGCTTCGTCGGCAACAAGGAGCTCACCGAGGAGCAGCTTCGCGAGGTGATCGGCACGCGCGAATCGCGGTTCTCGTCGAAGCTGTTCGGTCGCAGGACCCGCGCGACCTCCGCGCAGCTCGCGGCCGATGTCGACGCGATCGTGAATTTCTACGCCCGTGAGGGCTACCGCGACGCGCGCGTTCGCGTCGACGCCGCAACCAACCCCGCCGCACTCGGTAGCGCCGCCCTCACCGCAGCGATGCTCGGCGCCGACCGCGGCCAGGACCTGCACGTGCGGTTCACGATCACCGAAGGGCAACCGACCGTCCTGATCCAGATCCACGTCGCGATGGGCGACCAGGAGGATGCGATCACCACGCCGGAACAAAAGCTCCTGTGCACCGAGGCTCTCGCGGAGCTCGCCGCGCTCTATGTCGAGCCCAGCCTCGCGAAACCCGTCAACGACGCCCGCTGTGTCGCGATGGCGCCGAGCCTGAGGTTCAAGGAAGGCACGGCGCTCGACGCCCGCGATCAATTGAAAGACCGGCTGTTCAGCCACGGACGGCCGCGCGCGAAGGTCGTCTACGAGACGCGCATGATCGGGCCGCGTCGGGTGGCCGCCTTCTACCGAGTGACCGACTGGCAACGCCTGACGATCGGCAAGGTGATCATCCGCGGAAACTTCCGCACGGACGACGCGATCATCAGGCAGCTGCTCCGACTCGACGAGGGGAAGCCCTTGACGAAGGACGCGCTCGCCGACGGCGCGCGGCGGCTGCGCAACTCCGGTCTGTTCGATGCCGTGAACGTGGCGATGCCGGACCTCGAGAACATCAGCGAGGGCTCGGTCAATGCGGTCGTCGAGATCGCGGAGCGCTACGACTACTGGGCGCACCTCGAGATCGAGACCGGCTTCTCCTCGTACAACGGCACGTTCATCACGCTCGCACCGGGTTTCAAGAACCTCTTCGGCGTCGGCATGTCGCTCGACCTGCGCGGCACCCTGGGCTTCGACCTCGGTGCCGCACTCGAAGGCGAGCTCAAGTTCAAGCAGGTCGCGGCGGAAGGCACGCTGAAGCTGCCGCAGTGGCTCTCCCAGCGGTGGTTCGGTGTTCCGGAGAGCCTCGCGTTCCAGACCGAGCTCACCGGCTTCCACCGCCGCCAGGACACGCCACGCTTCGGCATCATCACCACCGACGGCGTGACGCTGTCGCTCTTGCGCACGTGGAGCTGGCAGCGCGTCGGCACGCGCCCCGCGCACGCGATCACGCTGGGCCCGCACTACGACTTCCGCCTGCGCGAGCGCCCCGTGGATGTCCACCGGCCTATCGGCGCCGACGATGACCAGACGCAGGTCCCGATCTCCACACGTACCGGCTCGATCGGTCTCTCGTTCGAGTGGGAGCACCGCAATGACCGCCGCGGCACGCTCTCGCCGCTCGCACCCGAGAAGGGCTTCCGGCTCGACGGTCAGATCTCGTACGCGTTCGTCTTGCCCTACTTCCCCGGCGGTCAGGACACGTTCATCAAGGTCTCCGCGGCCGGCACGAAGTACTGGCCGATCGGCTCGAACCTCGTCCTGCGCACCGACCTTCGCTACGACCAGGGCTTCCCTCTCGGTGGCGCGGTGCTCCTGCCCGAGGTCGAGCGGTTCTTCGCCGGCGGCGACTCCACCGTGCGCGGCTACGAGGACGACCGGCTGGCGACCGAGATCCTCCAGATGGGCGTGCCGCCGCTCGGCAACCTGTCGCAGATCCGCATCCTTCCGGCGGGCGGCAACATCCGCGTGATGTCGTCGATCGATGCCGAGCTACGGATCTGGAAGCTGTTCGCGACCGGCGCCTTCATCGACGCTGGCGTCATCACGAACCAGTGGACCACCGTCACCGCGGACGACATTCGCCCCTCGGTGGGGCTCGCCCTGATGCGTCTGGTGACCCCGTTCGGCGCCCTGGCCATCGAACGGGCGGTACCGCTCCGGCCGCAGCTCGGGGACAATCCGCGAGGACGATTCCACGTCAGCTTCGCAGCGCGCGCCCAGTTCTGATATACGGTCCCTCCACTCAAGGAGACGTACATGGGACGCTCGGATAATCGGAAGACGCTGAAGATGCGGCGCAAGCGGAGCCAGGCGAAGCTGAAGGCGCGGATCAAGCGCAAGATCGCGACTGCGAAGGCAGCCAAGAAGCCCGCGGCGCCCGCGAAGAAGAAGTAAGTTTTCGGGCATGACGCCCGAAGAAACACGCTGCGTGATGACGCAGATCGTGATGCCAATGCACACCAACGGGGTCGCCGGCGTCATGTTCGGCGGCGTCATGATGCAATGGATCGACGTCTGTGCAGGCGTCGCGGCGATGCGCCATGCCGGCGGTGCGGTGCTCACGGCCTCGATCGACCGGCTCGACTTCCTGTCGCCGGTCCAGGTCGGCGAGATCGTCGTCCTGGCTGCGCAGGTCAACTACACCTCGCGGACCTCGATGGAGGTCGGCTGCCGGGTGGAGACCGAGGACATGCGCTCGCGCACGCGCCGCTACGTCACCAAGGCGTACCTGACGTTCGTCGCGGTCGATGACAAGGGCCGCCCCCGGCCGATCGAGCCGCTGTCGCTGACCACCGAGGATGACCAGCGCCGTCACGCCGAGGCCGAGCTACGGCGTCACGCCCGGCTGCGTGCCGCGGGCCGCGAAGGTGGTAAGTCGTCACCATGACCGTCGTCGTCGATCGCTCGGCCTGGGGTCGCCTCAAGGTCACCGGCCGGGACCGCGTCCGGTTCCTCCAGGGCCTGACCACTGTCAACGTCGAGGCACTCGCGGACGGCGCGCATGGCTGGGGCGCGATCCTCAATCCGAAGGGCCGCGTGCTCAGCGTGATCGACATCGCCCACATCGGCGATGCGTTCCTGATCGCCTGCGAGGCGAGCATCGCCGACAAGACGCGCACGATCCTCGAGCGCTACGCGGTGATGGACGACGTGACGTTCGAGCCGATCACGGGTCCCGCCCACCAGGAATGGACCGACCCTGTCGATGTCTGGCGCGCGCCGATCGTCGAGGGAGCCAACGATGCGTCCCGCGCCGACACCGACCCGCAGGTCGAGCGCCTGCGGATCCTCGCGGGCTTCCTGCGATACGGCGCGGACGTCGACGAGGATCACTTCCCGTTCGAGACGCCGCTCGCGCAGTTCCTCGACTACGGCAAGGGCTGCTACGTCGGCCAGGAGCCGGTGTTCCGCGTCCACGCACAGGGAAACTCCGCGCGCATGCTGCGTGGACTGCGCGTCTCCGGAAGTGAGCCGCTCGCAGCAGCCGAGAAGATCAAGCACGCCGCGAAGGACAACGCCGGCGTCGTGACCTCGAGCGTGGTCGATGGCGACGCGACCCTCGCGCTCGGCTATCTGCACCGCACGGTGTGGGAGCCCGGTGGCAGCGTCGAGATCGCCGGCCGCACCGCAACGGTGCACGAGCTGCCATGGACGTGAGCCGACTTGCGGCGGCATGTCTGCTCGCGGCCAGCGCCGGCTGCACCCTGATCACCGACAGCTTCGTCACCAACGAGTTCTCGGGCGATCAGTACCCCATCGACGTCAGCCTCTCGACCGGCGCGGTGATGGTCGGCCTTCGCCAGGACGGCGTGCCCGATCGCTCCGCCGTGCTCGACATCCTGTCGCCGGTGACGCTCGTCGATCCGGGCCTCAACGTCCCTCCGTCGGTCTCGACGACTGACGTGCTGCTGCTCGGCGCGAATGGTCCCGGTGGTCCGATCGAGCAGCCACGCGCGGCCCTCGACGAGGCACAGCTGATCTCGGTGCACCCGTGCGAGGACGAGGAGTGCATCGTCGGGACGCTCGCGTCATTCACTCCCTTTCAGGCCGTGATCGGCGCCGACGTGCTCGCCGGCGATGCCGTTCGCCTGCGGCTCGGGTCCTCGCAGGTGTTCGTGCTCCCCGACATCGGCGGCGACGAGTCCGATCGGAACCGCGCATGCGACGGCGTGTTCCCCTCACCGTACCGGGGCGGCGGAACGCTCGTGATCGCCGGCACCGAGCTGCCGTTCGTCGGGCGCCGCGTCGCCATCGGTGCATGCCTCGGCGCGAACCCGGATCCGAGCGTGCCGCAGGGCGAGCGCGGCGCCGATGCGCTGCTCGTCGCGTCGACCGGCATCGGCATCACGATCCTCGGCGAGACCGCCTACGCACTCTACGCCATCTCCAACAAGGCGGCCCCCGCGCTCGCGACGCTGCCGACGACGACGGTGAACC
>JACCRC010000132.1 GCA_013813765.1 Deltaproteobacteria bacterium
ACGGTGATCTCCCCGCGCGCGAAGGCGCCCGCGGTCTCGCGAACCGAGCACGCGCGCAGGATCGCCGCGAGCGACGGATGATCCGCGGCGAACGTGGGCCACAGCGCAGGCAGCTCCCCGACGAGAAAGATGCCGATCAACAGCGCGAAGCCGAGGGCACCGGCACCGAGCGTGGATGCCATCGCAGCGCTCGCCGCGATCGCCCACGCGAGCAGCGCCGCGCCGATCGCGATCGCGCCGAGGTAGCCCGTGACGATCGTCGCGAGATCCCAGCCGCCATCGTCCGCGCGGAACCACGCGACGACCGCAAGGTACGCGAGCGTCGGGATCCACAGCAGCGCGTAGAGCGTCGCGGAGGCGAGCCACTTGCCGACCACGGCCGCGCCCTCCCCGACCCTTGCGGTCAACAGCAGCTCCCAGCCGCCCGAGCGCTTGTCCTCGGCAATCGCCCGCATGCCGAGCAGCGTGAGCACCACGAGCGACAGCACCCACGTCAAGAGCGTGCCGGCGAGCTGGCCCTCGAGCAGTGCACCCAGCGGCGCCGGCCGCCGCGGATCCGAGAGCTGCCCGACGAGGCCCGCGAACGCGATGCCCTGCACGACGAGGAACACCCCGCCGACCACGTAGAGGATCGGCGCGCGCAGCATCACGTGCAGCTCGCGCCGCCACACCCAGTACGCCGCGCGCAACGAGCTCATGCCGCGGCCTCGCCGCCGAGCAGCTCGAGGACCGCTGCCTCGAGCCGGTCCTTCTTCGCCTTCTCGCACAGCTCCGCGGGTGTGCCATCGGCGATCACCGCGCCCTTCGCGAGCACCACGACGCGGGCCGCGAGTGGCTCGAGGTCCGCGACCGCGTGACTCGATACCAGCACGGCGCAACCTCGGTCCTTCGCCGCTGCGATCAGCCGCTCGCACAGCTGCCGGGTCTGGATCGGATCCATGCCACTCGTCGGCTCGTCGAGCAGCAGCAGCGGTGGCGCACCGAGCAGCGCGTCCGCGAGCCCGACGCGCTGGCGATAGCCCTTCGAGAGCGTCCCGATCGGACGCGCGGCCTGGTCGGTGATCTCCGCGTCCGCCATGCAGCGCTCGACGGCCTCGGTCACCGCGGGACCGGCGATGCCCTTGAGCCGAGCGCGCAAGCGCAGGTGATCGAGCACGGTCAGCTCGTGCGGAGCCGGCGCTTGTTCGGGCAGGTAGCCGAGCTTGCCCTGCGCACCGGCGCGGTCCGTCGCCATCGCGAGCCCGGCGATCGTGACCGTGCCCGTATCGGGATCGAGGAAGCCGGTCGCGATCCGGAGCAGCGTGGTCTTGCCCGCACCGTTGCGCCCGACCAGCAGCACCGCCTCGCCCGCCGCGACCGTCAACGACACGCCCGCGAGCGCGCGCCACGGCCCGAAAGCCTTGGCGATGCCGTCGAGCACGAGCATGCTGATAGCCTAGCTGGAGCTACGACTCTGCGCCTTCGGAGCGGTGCAGCGGCAACTTGATCACGAACGTCGTGCCCGTGGGTCCCGTCTCGCAGCGGATCTCCCCGCGGTGGTCCGAGACCACGCGCTTGACGATCGCGAGCCCGAGGCCGGTGCCACCCTTGCGGCCGGTCGCGAACAGCTCGAAGAGGCGCGCGTGCACCGCCGCCGGGATACCCGCGCCGGTGTCGCTGACGGAGATCACCAGCGCGTCACCCTCGCGGTCGAGCAGCACCTTGAGCTTGCCGCCGTCGGGCATCGCCTCGACCGCGTTGCTCGTGAGGTTGTGGAACACGCGCAGAAGCTTCTGCTCGTCGAAGTACGCGATACCGTCGTACTTGCCATCGACGAGGAGCTCGATGCCGCGCCCCGCGATCGCCGCCGAGAGCTGCATCTGCAGGTCCTCGGCGAACTTGTTCATGTAGACCTTCCGAACGACGAGGTCGGTGTCGCCGCGTGCAAACGCGAGCACCTCGCGCGTCATGCCGGCCATCAGATCGAACTGCCGCTGGATCTGCTCGACGTAGGTCTCGCGCGTCTCGGCCTCGTCGGCAGCGGCCATCAGCTGCGCGTAGCCGGAGATGATCGTCATCGGCGTCTTTAGATCATGCAGGAGGCCTGCGAGCATGCGGCCGATCGACGCGAGGCGATCGCGGTTGCTGGCTTCACTGCGCCGCTGCGCCATCCCGATCGCGCCCGCCGCCTGCGCCGCGATCAACACGAGCAGCTTCAGATCCTCCTCGCCCCACGGACCGTCACCGTCGCGCGCGGCACGTCGCTGATCGATGATCTCGATGCCGCCAATCACGTCGTCGCCCTCGACGAGCGGCGCGATCATCAGGTGCTGCGGCCGAACACCCGCCTCCTGCGCGACCTCCGTCGCGTGGCGTGGATCCTTGGCGGGATCGTCGACGATGATCGGCGTGCGATGCGCGATCGACCAGCCGAGCAGGCCCGTGCCATGCGGCAGCGTGCGCTCGATCAGCTTCGGTGCCGCGGGTCCCTGAACCGTCCGGAACCGCAGCGCGCCGTCGGGATCGACGAGCGCGATCGATCCTGCACCGCCACCGAGCACGGTGATCGCCTGGGCGAGGATGCGCGACAGCAGGTCGTCGAGATCGAGCGCAGCCGACAGCTCCTTCTCCACCTCGTACAGCGCGTTGAGCTCGCGGCTCCGGCGCTCGAGATCGCGGCGGGCTCGCTGCAGCTCCTGATTCTGCGAGACCAGCGAGTGATAGAGGCGCGCATTCTCGATCGCGATCGCGGCCTGCGCGGCGAGCGCGAGCAAGAGCTCCTCGTCGGCATGAACGAACGGACCGTCCAGCTTGTTGAGCACTTGCAGCACGCCGACCACGCCACCGAGCGCACCGAGCATCGGCACCGTGAGGATCGATCGCGTGCGATAGCCGCTGTTCAGGTCGACGCGCGGCTGGAAGCGCTGGTCCGCGTACGCATCGGGGATGTTGACGATCTCGCGCGTCTCCGCGACCCAGCCCGCGATGCCCTCGCCGACCTCGAGCCGGATCTCGACGCGCTCGCCGCCCTGGCTGACCTTCGACCACAGGTGTCGGCCATCCTCGGAGAGGAGGTAGAGCGTGGAGCGATCGGCCTCCATCAGCTCGCAGACCTTCGCCATGATCAGGATCAGCAGCTGATCGAGATCGCCGGTCTCGGTCAGCGCGCGGCTGACCTCCTGCACGAGCGCGACCTTCTTCTGCTCCCGGCGCAGAGCGTCCTCGAGCGACTGCACGGCAGACGGCGGTGGTGTCGCCTGTGGCGCCAACCCCTGTCCGTCCGACATGGGAACCATCCTACCCCAACCTACCGGGCGAACGGGGTACTGTGGCCCGACGATGACCCGACGAAATCCGCACGCACTCCTCCTCGCCGTAGCTGTCCTCCTGGCCGCGTTCCACGCGAACGCCTACGCGGACACCGAGAAGGCCGCGTTCAAGCCTTACAAGCACAAGGCCGGCAAGCTCGAGATCCTCATGCCGGGCACGCCGAAAGAGGACAGCTCCGTCGAGAAGACGGTCGCCGGGGACATCACGCTCTGGCAGGCGTCGGTGATCCTCAGCACGAAGGCGTACTTCGTCAGCTACAGCGACATGCCGAAGTCGACGTGGGGCGGCGACACGAAGAAGATGCTGGAGGGTGCGCGCGACGGCGCCGCTGAGCGCGTGAAGGGCAAGGTCGTCGCGGATCGCGCGATCAAGCTCGCCGGCAAGTACCCCGGTCGCGAGTTCAAGGTCGTCGTCGACAAGATGGAGCTGACCCAGCGCGTGTTCCTGGTCGAGCACCGCCTGTACCAGGTCAACATGGGCTGCCTTGCCGGTGGCTGCACCGACGCCGAAGTTCAGGCCTACCTGAACTCGTTCAAGCTCGCGAAATAAGACCCGCTACTCCATTCCGCGGCGCCGCAGGTCGTCCTCGTCGAGCCCCTCGAGGTGGCCGACCTCGTGAAGCAGCGTGTCGCGGATCTGCTCGCTGAGCTCGCGGCGCGTCTTCACGGCGCGCGCGAGGTTCTTGCGATACAGCACGATCGACGGAGCTTCCTCACCGGGCTGCGGAGGCAGCGCTGGCGCGTGCCCCACCGGCCCGCGATAGAGCCCGAGGATCGTCGGCGGGAACGGCGGCTTCACCGCGGCGAGATCCGACGGATCGGGTAGATCGGCGACCTCGATCCGGATCGACGTCACGCGCGAGCGCCGCTCCGGCGGCAGGCCGGCGAGCACGGAGTCGATCTCCTGGCGGAACTCCTCGGCGGAGATCAGCACGGGCGGCGACAGCTCGCTCGGTGCGAGCGCGAGCGCGCGGGCGAGCTCGGCATCGGCGCCCTGCTGGTCGCCGAGCTGCTCGAGGGTCAACCCGAGCATCTGGTGCGTGTACGCGTCATCGGGCTGGATCGCGAGCGCCTTGCCGAACGCCGCCTTCGCATCGGCGAAGCGCGAGAGATCGAACAGCGCGACGCCGCGCTCGTGCAGCGCGTCACCGCGCCCCGGGGCGATCTTCAGCGCAGCGTCCACGCGAACCAGCGCCTCGTCGCTGCGGCCGAGATCGTTGAGAGCTTGCCCTTCGAGCACGGCGAGGTCGGCGGTCAGGGGCTGGTTCTTGCGGCGGCGAGCCTGCGCGCGCCGGCTTCCGCGCTGAGCGAGCTCGAGGCCGAGGCGCAGTGCATCCCGCCCGCGCTCGCCCTTGCCGTTGATGTAGAAGTCGGCGACCGCGCGCAGCGTCTCCGGATCATCGGGATCGAGCGCGAGCGCGAGCGAGTACGCCATCTGCGCCTCGGAATCGCGGGCCAGCGCGGCGAGCGCGGCGCCCCGCAGGTGGTGTGCCTCGACAGAGGTCGGCGTCAGATCCGCAGCGCGATCGGCGCACGTCCATGCGGCAGCGTACGCGCCCTTCTCGATCTGCCGGTTCGCCTCGTCGAGCAGGATCGCGACGCGCCCTTCATCGTCGGAGGTGTCGCCCAGGACCGCCGGGCACTCGACCACCGCATGCTCCTTGTGAGGGCGCAGCGTGGCACCCTCGACGAGCGCGTGGTTCGTCGGCTGCGTTGCCGCCGCGGCACCCGGCGTGGATGCTGCGGCGCTACCCGCGGCCGGCTCGGGATCCCCCGGCATCGGGCTCGCTCCGCCACGACAGGCGGTCAGCGCGCCGAACACGGCGATGGCGGCAACGGCGCGCATCCGCTGAGTGTACCGCTGCCGCGGTCTGGAAGCGAAATGCACCGGCGTTGCCAAGTGCCTGAGATCAGCGACCGAACAAAACGAAAGTACCTGTCAGGCCCGAGCTACCGCTGCGGGAGCTGACGACGATCTCCTTCGGCGCCACCCCATCCAGCTCGACCAGGGTGATTCCGGTCGGCGTTCCGTAGGTCACGCGCGACCGCCGCGCGGAGTCTCCGATCCGTGCCGCAGCCGGGTCGAAGGAGTACGTGCCCTGCTGCATCGTCTTGTTGAGGAGGAACTGGGACGGCTGATCGCCCGCGGTCGCCATCATCACGTCGATCGCGCCCTGTCCGTCGACATCGACCGGCGCCACGAACGTCGCGTTCGCGAGCGGCAGATCGAGCACGCGCGCTGCCTCGAAGCTCGGCGTGCCGGGCATCGCGTTGCGGTTCGCGTACAGCCACAGCGCCTCGGAGTCGTGCATCACCGCGATCTCCTGATCGCCATCGCCATCGAGATCGGCGAGGAACATCCCGCTCGGCTGCGTCCCGGTGCCGCGATCGATCCGCGCGCTGAACACAGGCGTCGTGTTGCCGACGACCGTCGCATTGAGGAACAGCGACAGCTCGCCTCGCGTGCGCCCGAGCACGGCGAGATCCGGCGTGCCATCGCCGTCCGCGTCGTCGACGAGGAGCTGCGTCGGTCCGTCTGGTGCCGCGAACGCGAACCGTGGACCGAACGCCGCGGTGCCCGGCGTCGACGCATTGATCCAGACCTCGAGGTCGTCGTCGTAGTCATCGATCGCGGCGAGATCCGGCTTCCCGTCGCCATTGAGATCCGTGGCGACCACGCTGATCGCGTGCTTGGTCGTCAGGTACACGGGCCCCGCGAAGCTCAGCGGCCCGCCCGCGACGGTGATGTTGCGCAGCACGACGAGGCCGTCGTCCTTCGCGGCCGAGATCATGTCGAGCTTGCCGTCTCCGTCGATGTCCGCGAGCGCAACGCCGACCGGCGAGTGCCCGCCCTCGAAGCCAAACCGCTCCGCTATGAACTTCTCCGGCACGGTCGTGCGGTTCGCGAGCACGACCAGGCTGCTCGTTCCTGCTTCCGCCGTGACGAGGTCCGCCTTGCCGTCGCCGTCGAGATCGCCCGCGGCCAGCGCCCACGCCGATCCGTCATCGAGTTGCACCGCGTGCTCGAACGGCACGGCATCCGAGGTGACCGTCACGGTGACCGTCGCGGTCGTGGTGTAGCCGTTGACGCCCTTCACCGTGTAGGTGAACGAGTCGGTACCGAAATAGCCGGGATAGGGAATGTACGCGCCGTTGCTGGCGGTGCCATGCGCGGGCATCGAGTACGTCACGCTCGTCGAGCTGCCGATGTGCTCGTCGTTCTCGAGCAGCTTCGTGCGCGTGATCGCGTTGGTCGAATCCTCGGCGATCGTGAATGAATCGTCGTGCGCGACAGGCAGCGGAGCGGGCAGAGACGGATCGCTCTCTCCTCCATCACACGCCGCGAGCAACGCACCCAGCCCGAGCAGCAGACGACGTGACATGCGGCCTCCCTGTGGTCCGATTGGACGGCGAACCCGGGTGGGTCGTCAATCTGCGAGTCCGATCTCACGGATGCCTTCCCGGGATACCCTCCGGCCATGGCAGGCGACGAGCAAGCATGGCACCTGGTGGAAGCACGCCGCGATGACGGGACCCCGGCGATGTTCCGGATCCGCGACGTGGCCCCGCTGCCCGAGCTGAAGACGATCTTCGTCATCGAGCTGCCCTACCCGCCGACCGAGCTGTCACGAATGCCGGATGCGTCGTCGTATCGCCGCCTGCAGGTGTTCGAGGAGCAGTGGCTGATCCCCGCCGCGTCATCGCTCGGCTGGATGTTCGTCGCGGCAAAGACCGAGGACGGCTCGTTCTTCCTCTATCTGTACGGCGACAACGATCCGAACGATCTGATCGCGCGGCTGTCGCCGTTCGACGGCTCGCTCGGTTTCTTCGAGGAGCAGGACCCGACGTGGGACGAGTATGCGGCGCTGAAGGAGCTGCTCGACGAGGCAAACGCGATGCCGGCCGAGCGTGACGACGAGGCCGAGCCGCAGCCGGAGCCGGAGCCAACACCCGCCAGGAATTCGGCGGCGAAGAAGAAGCCCGCGCCGAAGAAGACGCCCGCGCCGGCGAAGAAGAAGCCGGCGACAAAGAAGCCGAAGAAGCGCTAGCGTGATCACGCGCCGCCAGCTGCTCGTAGGCTCCGCCGCGGCCGGCGTATCGGCGTGCGCGCCTGCGATCCGCGCGAAGACTCCGCACATCACGCACGGCGTCCAGGCCGGCGACGTGCAGACCGATCGCGCGATCATCTGGGCGCGGTGCGACGAGCCGGCGCGCATGGTCGTGGAGTGGTCGACCGTGCGTGGCTTCGGCACTGCGCAGCGCGTCGCCGGTAACGTCGTCGGTCCCGACACCGATCACACCGGCACCGTCACGCTGGCGAACCTGCCCGCCGGCCAGACCATCGTGTATCGCGTGCGGTTCGAGCGCGAGGCCGCGCGCGGCACGTCCGCGTGGTCATACGGCCGATTCGCGATGCCCCGCTCCGATCGCTTCCGCTTCGTGTGGACCGGCGACACCTGCGGCCAGGGCTTCGGCCGCAACCCCGAGTGGGGCGGCCTGCTCGGCTACGCAGCGATGCGCCGCGCCGAGCCCGCGTTCTTCCTCCACTCCGGGGACCTCATCTACGCCGACAACCCGATCCTCGCCGAGAAGAAGCTCGCCGACGGGCGCATCTGGAAGAACATCACGAACGACAAGGTCGGAAAGGTCGCCGAGACCCTCGACGAATTCCGTGCGCGCTTCGCCTACAACTACGAGGACGAGCACGTGCGCGCGCTCGCCGCCGAGGTCCCGATCGTCGCGCAGTGGGACGATCATGAGACCCACAACAACTGGTGGCACGGCCAGCG
This sequence comes from Deltaproteobacteria bacterium, assembly GCA_013813765.1. GTDB lineage: Bacteria > Myxococcota_A > Polyangia > Haliangiales > Haliangiaceae > JABFXX01. Next base: position 8,099 of record JACCRC010000132.1, read on the forward strand.
CCTCGACGACGAGCGCTACAAGGATCCCGACGCGACGAAGCTCGCGACCCACGCCCTCCGCGCGACGCGCGAGTGGATGCCGATCGGCGGCCCGACGATCAACCGCGTCATCCGGTACGGCCCGCTGCTCGACGTGATCACCGTCGACCTCCGCACGTTCCGCAGCCCGAACGACACGAACCGCGGCGACGCCGCCACGATGCTCGGGATCTCGCAGGCGCGCTGGCTCGTCGACGCCCTCTCCTCCTCCCGTGCGCGGTGGAGGATCGTCGCGTGCGATCAGCCCATCGCGTTGGTGATCGGCGACGGCCCCGACGGGTCGCGCCACGAGGGCTACGCGAACGGCGACGGCGGCCCACCGCTCGGCCGCGAGAAGGAGCTCGCCGGTGTGCTCGCCGAGCTCGCCGCCCGCAATGTCGGCAACACCGTCTGGCTCACCGCCGACGTGCACTACGCCGCCGCGCACCGCTTCGATCCCGCGCGCGCCGCCGGGGTGACGTTCGTCCCGTTCTGGGAGTTCGTCGCCGGTCCGATCCACGCCGGTACGTTCGGTCCGGAAGTCCTCGATCCCACCTTCGGCCCCTCCGTCGAGTTCCAGTGGGCCCCACCGCCCGGCACCGGCAACCTCGCACCCTGGGATGGCCTGCAGAGCTTCGGCTCCGTCGATGTCTCCGCCGATACCCTCCACGTCTCGCTCGTCGGCATCGACGGCAAGTCGCGCTACGCGGTGGACATCACGCGCTGACCTCGTGCGAAGCTGCCGGCATGTATCGTCGAACGCTGGTGTGGGTGGTCCTGGTCGCCGTGGCTGCATGCGGCGGGAAGAAGGAGAACGACAAGGACGGCAAGAGCGGCGGTGCGGCCGGCGAGAAGTCCGCCGACGTATCGACGCTGTTCACCGGCACGACCGTCACGCTCCCCGCCGAGGTCGCGGCCGCGACGTTCGGTGCGCCGCAGGCCGACGTCAACAAGGCGCTCGGCGCGGACTCGACGTACATCACCTCGAAGACCCACGACAGCGTGTCGTACGACCTCGACTACACGCGCGAGGAGAAGAAGCTCGAGAAAGTGTCGGTCTCCGCGAACAAGGCCGAGCTGGAGCCGATCTTGACGAAGCAGTGGGGCCCGCCGATCAAGAACAAGAAGGGCGAGGCGTTCTGGTTCAACGAGAAGGATGGCCTGCGCGCGTGGCTCCCCGACCATGGCAAGGGCAAGCGGCTCGCGTTCTCGAAGTACGACTCGCTCACGGCCCTCTTCGGCCCGAAGGGCTTCGACCTCGCGTTCGCCGAGAACAAGCCGCTGGTCGGCGCCACACTCGACGAGCTCCACAAGGCGTGGGGCGGCAAGCTGTGTGACTTCGACAAGGAAGGCGAGAACGTCAAGAAGTCGATCGAGGAGTACCGGACCGACTGGAACGGCCTCTGGCACGACAAGAAGAAGACGCTCCGCCTCTGTCTCGCGCAGCCGCGCACCATCGAGCAGTACACGCCGCTCGGCGACACGATCTACTTCGGCCGCATGGGCCGCGTCGAGGAGGTCATCTTCTCGTTTCAGACCGGCGGCTCCGTAGACCTGACGAAGCAGATGGTCGCATTCTTCGATGCGAAGCTCGGCAAGCCCACCGAGCTCGCGACCTCCAACGCCGCCGAGCGCTGGTACTTCGAGCCCGCAACGAAGCGCCGCGCGGTCGTCTCGGTCAGCCTCGAGCACGTCACGCTCGCGGTGAGCCGCTACACGCCGATCGCCGAGGTGCTCGCCGCGGACACGCCCGGCGTGATCTCGCTCGTGACGAAGAGCATGCCCGGCGGCACGCCCGAGCAGATCCAGAAGGAAGACCCGGACCACTTCAACCCGCACGGCACGCTGCCCGAGCTCGTGTTCCCTGGAACGGACTGGTCTCGCCACGAGGTCGAGGTCGACCTGGCGATGTGGGACAAGGCCAAGACGACGCACGGCTACTCGGTCGTGTTTCACCACACCAACAACGAGGCCGCCGGCGACGAGGTGTTCAAGCTGCTCGAGGCGAAGCTCGGACCGGCGAAGAAGGACTCGAAGTGGACCGAGAAGGACCAGTACTACAACTTCAAGACGAAGCAGGGACACGGCGTCGAGACCCGCCGCTCCTCGCAGCAGTGGTGGATCCGCGTCACGAAGTAGCTCAGCCGCCGAGGCGGATGAAGCCGCGGATCATCGTGACCGCGCCCCAGATCATCGGGCCGAAAGCCACGACGTAGGTGCCGCCCTGCCGCGACGCCTGGCCGTGCGTGACGGCCGTGATCGCGATGCCGATGACGAGCAGGATCAGGCCGAGCGCGATCTGGCCGCCGGCGCCGGAGGTGTCTCCGGATCCGATGGTCGGGGTACCACCGTAGCCACCCTCGTCCCGTGCCTGCATGCGCTTCGCGACGTCCTCGAATGCCATGCTGGTTCAGACGCATGGCGCGAATAAGAGTCGCATTCGAGTGGCTGCGCGGGCTTGCCCACTACTGGCACCCGATGAAGAAGATGACGACCTTCGCGGTGGAGCCACCGTTGAGCGTGTACGTGAACGAGTCGGGGACCTGGGCGTTACAGTAGCCCTGGTTCGGCGTGTATCCGATGCGAACGGGCTGGGTCAGCATGGTGAGCGTCCCGTTCTGCGGGGGAGTGGTCGAGATGATGTCCATCGGGCCACCATCGACGTCCGTGTCGTTGACGAGCACGGCGACGGCCACCGCCTTGTTCGTGGACGTCGTGGCGCTGTCATCGACGGCGATCGGCGGATCGTCAACCGCGTTGACCCCGATCGTGACCCTCGCCTGGGCGGCGTCGCCGTTCGCATCCTTGATCTCGTAGGTCAAGAAGGCGGTGGCGGCGACGTTCAGCGCCGGCGTGTAGACGATGCGGTTCAGCGCATCGATGGTGGCGGTGCCATGCGAGGGGCCGGACACGACCGTGACGACGATGCCGCCGTCGCCGAGACCGATGTCGTTTGCCAGCACGTTGATCGTCACCGTGGTGTCCTCGTTCGTCGTGGCGGTGTCGGAGAACGCCTGGGGCACGTCGTTCACCGAGGTGACCGTGATCGACACCGAGCCGCTCGCGCTCCTCGGATCGGAGACGCCATTGGTCGTGCCGTTGTCGGTGACGGTGTACGTGAAGGTCGCGGTGCCGAAGAAGTTCGCCGCGGGCGAGAACGAGATCGTCCCGTTGACGAGCGCGACCGTACCGCCGGTCCCACCCGTCACGGACGTGACCGACAGGGTCTGCCCCGCCTCGTTGGGACCGGGCGAGTCATTGCCCGTGAGCTGACCGGGGAGGATCGTGAACGCGCCGGAGTCCTCGTTGATCGGACCGAGCGAGTCCGCGACGGCCGTCGGAGAGTCATTGACCGGCCGGACCGTGATCGTGAACGTCTGCGATCCGCTCGTGTCGACGCCGCCGTTCGCGGTGCCACCGTTGTCGTGGATCTGCACCGTCACGGTCGCGCTGCCGTTGGCGTTCGCCGCCGGCGTGTACGAGAGCGCGCCGTTGGCAGCGACGGCGGGCTGCGCGGAGAACAGGCCGTTGTTGTTGTTCGAGACGATGAAGTCGACCGCCTGACCCGACTCGCCCGCCGGTCCCGCGCTGATCGAGCTCGCCCATGCGACCGCCTGGCCGCCCGCGTCCTCGTTGACCGCCTGGTCGGCGCCCTTCGTAAACGATGGCGCGTCGTTGACCCCGGTCACGGTGATCGTGAACGTCTGACTCGCGCTCGTATCGACACCGCCATTCGCGGTGCCGCCGTTGTCGTGGATCTGCACCGTCACGGTCGCGACGCCGCTCGCGTTCGCGGCGGGCGTGTACGTCAGCGTCCCGGTCGCCGAGATCGCGGGCGCGACCGAGAACAGCGTGCCGTTGTTGTTCGAGACGATGAAGTCGAGCGCCTGCAAGGATTCGTTCGCCGGGCCGGGGCTCAGCGCGGTGGCCCAGCCGGGCACCGAGCGTGCGCCCGAGTCCTCGAGCACCGTCTCGTTTGCCCCCTTCGTGAAGGACGGGGCATCGTTGGCCGAGGTGACCGTGATCGTGAACGTCTGAGCCGCGCTCGTGTCGACGCCGCTGTTCGCGGTGCCGCCGTTGTCGCGGATCTGCACCGTCACGGTCGCCGTGCCGCTCGCGTTCGCCGCCGGCGTGTACGTCAGCGTTCCAGTCGCCGAGATCGCCGGCTGCGCCGAGAACAGCGTGCTGTTGTTGTTCGACACGATGAAGCTCAGCGTCTGGCCGGACTCGTTCGCGGCTCCCGCACTGATCGCCGTGGCCCACGCGAGGCTCTGTGCGCCGGAGTCCTCGGCCACGGATTGATCGGCGCCCTTCGTGAAGGATGGCGCGTCATTGACTGCGGTCACGGTGATCGTGAACGTCTGCGCCGCGGTGGTGTCGACCCCACCGTTCGCGGTGCCGCCGCTGTCCCGCAGCGTGACACTGACGGTGGCGGAGCCATTCGCGTTCGACGCGAGCGTGTACGTCAGCGTGCCGGTCGGCGAGACGGCAGGCTGCACGGAGAACAGACCGTTGTTGTCGTTCGTCGCGGTGAACGTCACCGTCTGAGCGGACTCGTCGGACGGACCGGTGCTGATCGCTGTCGCCCAGCCGGCGACGGATTGCGCCGTCGCGTCCTCGAGCGCGGTCTGGTTCGCGCCCTTCGTGAACGAGGGCACGTCGTTGACTGCGGTCACGGTGATGGTGAACGTCTGCGCTGCGCTCGTGTCGCCGCCGCCGTTCGCGGTGCCGCCGTTGTCATGGATCCTCACCGTGACCGTCGCAGAGCCGCTCCGGTTCGCGACGGGCGTGTACGTGAGCGTACCGTTCGCCGCGATCGCAGGCTGCGTCGAGAACAGCGTGTTGTTGTCGTTCGTGAGCTGGAAGTCGACGGTCTGCGTCGACTCGTTCGCCGGGCCGGCGCTGATTGCCGTTGCCCAGCTCGCCACGGTCTGCGGACCCGCGTCCTCGTTGACGACCCGGTCGGTGCCCTTCGTGAAGGACGGCACGTCGTTGACCGCACCCACCGTGATCGTGAACGTCTGCGCGGCGCTCGTATCCACGCCGCTATTGGCGGTGCCGCCGTTGTCGTGGATACGCACCGTCACCGTCGCCATACCGTTCGCATTGGCGGCCGGCGTGAACGTGAGCTGACCCGCCGGAGAGATCGCGGGTTGTGTCGAGAACAGGCTGTTGTTGTCGTTCGTGACGAGGAAGTCGAGCTGCTGCGCCGACTCGTTCGCCGGCCCCTTTGCCAGCATCGTCGCCCAGCCCGCAACGGTCTGCGCACCGGCATCCTCGAGCTCGGTCTGGTCCGCGCCCTCGGTGAACG
>JACCRC010000133.1 GCA_013813765.1 Deltaproteobacteria bacterium
TGAACGAGACGAAGAGCGCGGCGGCGACGATCGGCTGCGCGTTCGACGCGATGCACAGCGCCTCGGCCTCCAACTGCGAGCTACTTCGAGGGGTTCGCGGCTGGGCGTTATGCTGTCACCCATGTCACCGAGGAAGCCGACGATCCAAGCGACCGACATCCAGCATGCAAAGTCGCTGTTGTCGCCCGGGCTGAAGTCCCTCGGCCCCTCGCTCGCGAAGCTCTTCGATCCCGATCTCCACAAGCGCGACAACGGCTTCGCCGCGCTCCAGAAGCAACTCGAGGGCAGAAAGCTCTCTACGGCGGATGCACTCGCGATTGTTCGCCTCGTGACGGAGGTGACGTTCCCGCCGATGCAATTCGATTGGAACGACCCCGTCGACGAGCTGGTGTTCACACTCGTCGAGAATCCGGGTGCCGCGCTGGTCGCGCCGCTGCGCGCAGCATATCCAAAGGCGCCCGACGCGGTGAAACGGGCCACGCTCGCCGTGTTCGGCGCGACCGCCACGCGACCGGCCGCGGAAGCGTTCGTCACATGCATTCGCGATCACGGCTGGCCGGCGAACGTGTACGGTCGCGTGTTCACGGAACTGTCGAAGCTGGAGAAGTTTTCCGACGTACTGTTCCCGGAATTGATGCTCCGCTCGGGGGCACTCATCGGTGACGTCACCAACGTGCTGATCAGCGCGTTGACGAGCGGCGAGCTCGATCCTCGCCAGGTCGACCTCTCATCGCTCGCGCCTCTCGCGATTGCCGCGCTCCCTACCTGCCTCGCGAAGGTTCGCAAGCTCCAGGGGAGAGACATTCGGTGGCGGTTCATGGAGAGGTACCAAGCGGTTCGCACCACGACGGGTGCGTGGCTCGACATCGCGGGCCACGTGCCGGCCAAGCAGCTCGGTCCACTGCTCGAGCGGGCCACGAAGCTGCGCGATCCGAAGCTCGTCGCGTTTGCTGCGCTCTCGCTCGTGCGGCGCAAGCATTCCGTTGCCGCCGAGGTGTTCGAGCGCATCGCGGCCGATCACGAGACGCGCGAGCTGCTTTACGACTACCTTCGCAACCTCGGCGCACTCGCGAAGTTCCCGGCGAAGTGGCGCACGTGGGATGCATTCGCGGCTGCAGAGATGGCACGCTGGCTGATGTACCCGTCGGAGCTCGGCTACGTGCCCGAACGAATCGAGCTGATGCAGAAGTTCACGGCCGGGAAGCAGACGCTCTACGTGTGGAAGTTCCTCGACGGCAAGACATGGAGGGCTGGTGTCTCGGGGCCCTACGTCTTGAAGGGAGCACCCAGACCGGTGTGGGGAGCGTCGACGTTCTCGCAATTCGAGCGTGCGAGCAGCAAGACCGCGGAGCAGCACGCGCTCACGGTGCTCGAGACGCTGGCCCTGTGGAACAAGGCCCACACCGCGGAGGCGAAGAAGCGCGCGAAGCGAGCGAGATCGCGAAGGCGAAGTAACGTTGCCGGTCGCGCGGATCTACGAGACGGATGACCCGATGCAGCGCGCGGGCGACCTGAGCGTCACCGCTTGGTTTTGGGCGTCGAGGGAGTGGTCGCAGGCGCGTTCAGGCTGAACTCTTCAATGTCAGCCTCCGTGAGGCTGCCATCATCGGTGTAGCGGTCCTCGAGCGGCCGCAGCGAATCGATCGCAGGGGCGTCGGGAAGATCCGAGCCCGGAAGACCCGCGTCGGGAGGATCCGCGTCGGGAAGGTCCGCCTCGGGAAGACCTGCGTCAGGGAGACCCGGGGCAGGAACACCCTTCTTGAACCAGAGCGTCTCGCGGAATTTGGGCATGAGGTGAATTTGATTTAGCATGCAAAGTGTCGCCGGGCTAGCCAAGTCCCAGGAACGTAAGGTCTTTCTCATGGCCGGCTTATCCGGACGTTGTCGCCGAGCCAGTCGTCTCGCGGCGCGCGCGGCGTTGCGGATCCCGAAGATCGCGAAGGCGTGGCGATCGAGCCAGGCGTCGTGCAAAGCACGCCCCACCGCGCGCGCGGGTATGGCCGCTGCTCGAGCCGACCAAGTTCCGGCGGCCGAAGAAGCGCGGTCGACCTGGGGCACAGTCGGCTCCGTATCGAGAATGCGCTCGAGCTGGCGCACGATGTCCACGAGCAGCGGACCGTTGGAGGCACGCCGCGAGCAAAGCGCCTGTTAGTCGTCGTCCTCGTCGTCGCCTTTGCTCTCGCTACCCCAAATGATCGCGTGGAGATCGACGGCCTCTTCGTCGAACGAACCTTCGTTCATTGCTTCCTTCATGAGCGCGACGAGCGGTGCGAGTTCCTTCATGTACGGTTTCGCGCGCGTGGGCACTTTGCCGATCTTGGCGCCCTCGGCAATGATCCCGCGCGCGAACTCGACACCTGCGGCGTAGATGAGCTCGTTGAGCTTCGCGCCGGGCGAGCTCGCGACGGTACCGTCGTCCCATTTCTTGAGGTCGTCGATGTAGCGCTTCGCCTCGTCTGGGGGCACGACGTCGTCGCCAGGGCTCTGATACGAGGAACCAAGACTCTCCAGCTCCTCCTCCGAGGGATCGACAGATAGCCACTCGACGAGCGCCTCGTTCGCGCCCATGTGCACTGCGTGCTTGATGCCGTCGGGCAAATTCATGCGCACGATGTTATCGCCGCCCCGGCCGACTCGAGCACCGGAAGCCGTTGATGTTTGGAGGCGAGGACCTCCAGCGGCACTCATGACAAGCGCCGTGATCACCGCGTTGCGAATGTCGCGGCCGGTGAGCTCGAGCTTGCAAGGAAGGCGAACGCTCATGCCTCCGAGTGGCGCAGTTCTCCGGATGTTTCTGCCGTGGCGCGGCGCGCCACCCGGTCGAGCTGCCCCTGGACCTCGCGGAGCTGCCTGGAGAGCGTGTCCAGCTCGGCAGCGAGCGTGGGGATCACGGGAGTCGCCTGGGTGTGCTTGCTGTCGGCGCTCTCCGACTGCGCCTCGCTCATGCCGTTCATGATCACGCCGATGAAGAGGTTGAGCATCACCATCGTGCCGAGGAGGATGAACGAGACGAAGAACGCGGCGGCGACGATCGGCTGCGCGCTCGACGCGATGCACAGCGCCTCCTGCCCGCCGTAGCCATAGCCGGCGCAGCCCTTCATCTGGATGTACAGGATCTCGGTCCAGCCCTCGAGCGTGACGACCCGGAACAGCGTCAGTAGAGAGGTCTGGAGGTTGCCGAAGTGAATCGGGTCGTTGGCTCCGAACAAGAACGTTGCAGCGACCGCGTAGACGTAAAACATCACGAACAGAAGTAGCGCCACGTAGCCCATCGAGGGCAGGCTGCGCAGCAGCGCGCCGACCAGGACCTGCAGGCGCGGGAGACTGCGGACCAGCTTGAGGACACGCAGCAGCCGAGCGAGTCGGAGCACGGTGACGTACTGGGCGTCGAGCGGAAGGAAGCAGACCGCGACGATGATGAAGTCGAACACGTTCCAGCCGTCCGCGAAGTAACGCCAGGGCTTCTTCCCCTCCGCAAGGATCTTGACCACGATCTCCGCGACGAAGATGGTCAGGATGACCTGGTCGAGCCGGTGGAGCACGTTGCCGTGCCGCGCCACCAGGTCCGGATAGGTCTCCAGTCCGACCAGCACGCCCGCGAAGAGGATCACTCCGATGATGAAGCGCTGGAAGCGCCTGGAGGCGACCAGTGCCTTGAAGGGTTCGCTCATGACATGCCATCTTTGCGGCAAGCGAGGCGCGGCGAAAGGTGTCGAGCCACCCGCGAGCGGTGATCGTGGTGATAGCGGCGGAGCGGAAGGTGGCCGCGGTCCCTGAGGACGTCACGCCGCTCGACCCGGCTCTTGCTTTGCAGCGTGCTTGGTTCTGCCCACTGTCGCGCCTCCGCACGAAGTGGTCCGTGTGGATAGACGCGGCCCCCAGGTGAATCACCGAAGAGGAACGAAGTCGCCGCCACTAATTACAGGGTGATCCGTCGCGAAGCCGAGGGCTACTACGACCTCGGCATGCGATTTGAATCTTGAGCTCAGCATCCTGACATAGCGATCGATGCGTCGATCAAGTGCGTCGAGCAAACGGCGTTGAAATCCGTCGCCGAAGGCAGGATCCACCGGCCGCGCTATTTTCATAGTTAGCCACGAGGGACGGACTATGCCTCCTCTACAGATGTTGTCGCTCGCAACGTTCGGATGTCTGTTGTTCGCTGGCTGCGCATCGGACGACGACGACGCGGTCAATACCGTGTCTCAGGATGTGCGGCCGGTCTGCTACTCCAGCGATGACTGCGCCGAGGGACGGTATTGCACGACGGAGGATGGCGTGTGCAACTCGCCATGTCGTCCGAACCAGGTCTGCGCCCAGGTGTGTACGGGGACGTGTCGGAAGGACAAGCGCCCGCCGAGCTGCGGCGACGATCCGACCAAGACGTACGTGAGTCGCGATCCCGGCCAGTGCGCACTCATCCGCTTCGCCTGTGCGGAGAACCAAACCCCATTCTTTGACGACTGCGGCTGTGGCTGCCAGACAACGGCTGGTGAGGCGTGCGGTGCCGTGACGTGCGACAGTGGCCAAGTTTGTTGCAACGCGAGCTGCGGCATCTGCACGCCACCAGATGGCGTCTGCACACAGCAGGTTTGCGAAGGACAGCCGTAGCGAGGCCAAGAACGCTCGTGGGCTGTCAACTTCGATCGGAGCGCCTGCTTGCTCGCCCATGCGACGCTGACCGCACGTCGACGCGTCACCTTACGAGCCCGACCACATGCGGTTTCGATCCGCCGACGTAGTGGATTTCGAGAGCAGGTGTGGTGTGGTCGTGCCGGCGAATCCGGGCTCTTACGAGGTGGTAGCCGGGAGCGACCGACACGGCGATGCAGACCCCGCCGTCGGCGCCGATCGGCTGCGTCGCGCCGTCGACGCGCAGCTCGCCGTCGCGGGCGATGCCGTAGCGGCGGGCGAGGTCGACGCCGCACAGCTGATTATTGGTGAGCGTGATCTCGTCGAGCGGCGTCACGCCATCGAGGAACGCCTTACCGATCGCCTCGCGCCGCGCGAGCAGCGTGTCGACCACGTAGCGCTCGGCGTCGCCATCGCCGAGCTCGCCGGTCTTCACGATGGCTTCGAGCAAGGGACGATCGAACCGCATCACGAGCTTTGCGCCCCAGTAGAGATCCGCGGGCTCGGCCATGCGAAATGGTGTGTATGGATAGCGCTCGCGCCACTGATGCGGATCGAAGTTGATCGCATTGAACATGCCGACCTGCTTCCAGCGCGAGGGCCGCTGCGCCTCCCACGGCCGGTACCACAGGCCGAACGCGAACATCGCCTTGAGCTGGTTCTCGAAATCCCACGCGTACTCGAAACCGATCTGCCGCTGTTGGTTCTCGTCCTGGTGACCTCCAAACGCCTCGCCGAAGTCGACGAGGTAATGCTTGAGGTGACCTTCTCCCGGCTTGCCGACGTACATGTCGAGGGTGTTGTCCTCCTTGACGTCCGTGTGATTGAGCCAGGCCGAGAGCACTCGCAGTCCGCGGAGCGACCGCCGGTGCTCGTGGCGCACGCGATCGTTGGGATCGTCCGAGCGGCGACCGGCGTGGGCCCAGCCATTCTTCGGCACGCCGTCGAGGATCTGACTGGCACTCGCGCGGATTGCACCGTCGTTGCGATGCGCGGCCACCTTCAGGATCGCATCGATCGTGGCGTCGGTGATCGTTCCCTCCGCGCGCAGCTTCGGTTCGATTTCGAGCTGGTCGCGGCGAAAGTACACGACGAAGCCGCTCGGGGTGTTGTATCCGGCGGTCCACAGGATGCGCCCGACGATGGCGTCGGTCGCCGTCTGTTGCCCCGGGTTGGACTTGGTGTCGAACTTGACGAGGTACGCGACGCCACGCGCGTCGGCGGCGATGAATCCTGGATTCGCGCCGCGGCGCTTCGCCTGGGTGATCGTGAACGGGAGCACCGGAGGACCGGTGACATCGGGGCCCTTCACTGCTTCTTCGGGCGAGACGTTTCGAACACCGATCCGATTGGTGAACCACGTCGAGTCCGGGACCTCTTCGATCGCGTTGATGTCGCCGGCGGCGCGACGGGTGCGCCGATCGAAGAACTCCCACATCGGCCTGAGCACGAGCACGTTGGCGAGATATTTCTTGGACCAATACGGTCGCGCGCCGGGTTCCGGGATCGGGCGAGCGTCATCAGACACGGTCACGATCGGACGGTCGGCAAACCGGCCGGGAACCGCTGCGTGGACGCAGCCGGCGAGCGCGATGATCGCGAGGCTTGCCCTCACAGCTCCCGATCCCGCTTGTGGAACGCATTGAGCACGTCCGTCGAGAGATAGAATTCGAGACCCTCGCCGTACGCTACGTCGAATCGCACCTTGATCGAGTCCTTGGTGTGGATGATCAGCCCGCCGCCATAGCCGACGTGCCAGTTGTCGCGAAAGCCTTTGCCGAGCAGCGCGTCGTAGGTGCGGCCGACCTTGCCCGTCTCGACGAATAGCTCGCCCGTGACGAACTCGTGGATCGGCCAGTGGTACTCGAGCGTCGTGGTGGTCGTGAGCTTGTCGCGAAAGCGATCGGTGCGATATCCGCGCAACATGCCCGCGCCGCCGAGTCGGGGCAGCTCGGTGAACGGAATATCGTTGTTCACGTCGCGGACACCTTCGATCGCGACGCGACCGACGAACGTGCGCCGCGCCCAGAATGGCGACACGAAGTAAGTGAGCTCCGCTCCGTAGTGAGCGTAGTGGGCGGACCCGACGAGCGAGCCGCCTCCGGCGAATCCGCGGAACACACCGCCGGACGTCGTCGCGCCACGGTGGTCGCGCGTGTCGATCTCGATGTCGCCGGTGAGCTCGAGGTTCTTGTAACCGGTGTCGAAGCCGCGCAGCGTCGAGGTGTCGTAACCCTCCTCGATCGATGGGTCGGTGGTGCTACTGCCGGCGGCGCCGAACGAGCGATCGTTGTAGATGCCGGAGCCGCCGATCCGGACGCGCGCGCCACCACCGTGCAGCTCGACGCCAGCCGATAGCACGCTGAGAAACCGCGTCTGCGAGAACCGCGTCGGTGTCGACGTGTCGGTGACCGGCAGCATCGCATTCGCGGTCTCGGCCATCGGGTTGCCGATGCCGGAGAAGTAGAGGTTGTCGTTCTCCTCATAGCGCAGGCGGCTCTTCAGATAGATCGGTGCGCTACCGATGCGCGGTAGCTCGGCCTGGAGCTGGAACGCCTTCACGACCGAGCCGCCTCGGTTCGCGGTGAGCCCGATGTACTCGTCACCGCCGAAGTAGTTCTCCAGGAATGCGCGCGCACCGTAGGTGAGGCCGAACGCGCTCTGGAACGACACGGTCGGCACGATGCCGAGGGTGTTTTCGTCGTTGACGAGGATGCGCAGCTTGCTCAGCACATGCCAGCGCGCCTCGATGTTGATCAGGACGCGGAACGGCCAGATGAATCCGCGGACCAAGACACCGATCCCGGTTCCTATCCCGCGCACGAGGAAGCTGCCGCGGACGTACGAGCCTTTCGGGCGAACATCGAAGTTGCGCGCGTCACCGTCGAGGGCGATCACCGGGGGAGGGGCCACCGGCGGTGCCGGGTCCTCGGCGGGGGGCGGCTCGCTCGGCGCCTCGACCGGCGTTGCCGGCGGGGTGGGCGGCTCAGCTGGCTGGGCAGCGGCGGTGAGCGTGCGGGTCACGATCGCAATCGCGATCAGTTGGCTCCGCATCGGGCGCACACCGGCTGCAACGTCTGGACCGCACGCTTGGTCGCCGGAACACGCCTGCGCGCGTCGCGACTCGACGGTTTGCGCCCAGTCGGGCGGATGCGCCCAATTGACCAGGTGGCCAACAGCTTGCGGCGTTGCGAGGTCGGCAACGACTCTCGATTCTCGGGCACCCATCACCTGAAATTCCGTCACGTCGTAAGGATGTTGTCTTCGCCAGCTAGTCCATCTTCGTCGCGAACGCTCGCGCCGCCGCGATCACCGCGGGCCACTCGGTCTCCGTGAACTCCGCAATGTGCCCTTGCACCTCGTCGAGCTGACGCCAGTGCGCCCCCGCGAGCTCCGGGACGTGCTCGGCCTTGACCAGCACGACCTCCTGCGCGCGCGATACCGCCGCATACGCCACCGGCGGAAACACGACCTCGTCGCCGAGCCAAACCGCCAGCTTGGTCTCCTTCTCACCGGCCACGAACACGCCCGCCGTTCGCACGCGCAGCCACTGCACCGCCCGGATCGCCTCGAGGATCCGCGTGTGCTCGTCCTCGCCCGTCACCTCCGCCAGCACGCGCGGCCCAACACAGAACGCTCGCACCGGTCCTGGCACCTGGATCGGTCCTCGGCCCTGTTCGACGAGAGCTCCCACCGCACGCACACCCGATCGCGCCTGACTTTCCGCCCAGCTCGCGTCGAACACGTCGCGCAGGTCACCGACCGGGATCATGCCCGCAAGCTCCGCATCTGCCTCGCGGATCCCCATGATGCTCGCCGCGCACTCGGCGATCCGGACGGCAAGCTGCACGTCCTCCGGCGCCGCGAGCGAGAACATGCGCACGTCGAACGTCTCCGCGACGGTCACCTCCGTGACGCGCGTCGAGCGTCCGTCGATGTGGAAGCGATGGACGCCGCTCTCGTTCTTCTCGACGCGGAGGTCCGCGATCGCGAGCGCAGCGATCAGGTCGGCGAGCGCCGGCAGCCGACCGGCAAGCGAGATCGTCGTGCTCATGCAGCCGGAGGCTAGCGGAGGACGCGGCTCGCATGTTGTGCGCGATTCGCCCGCGCCTGCGAGCACCCGGAAGCGCGCGAGCTGTCCCGACGATCGCTGCGTCTTCGTCGATGGCCAAGCCGTGCCGCGCCCGCACGACAGCAGAGGCGATCCTGGCAGCGTGGTCTGTGACCACGGCAGCCTCGTCGGCTGCTGACTACTCTACGTACATGCCTCGACGGCCTCTTTCGTCGTTGCCTTGTCCACACAGTCAAAGAAGGCGGCGTTCGGCGGCTCGCCGACACAGAAGTCGATCTTCTGCTCCCGCGTCGACTCCTGCTCCCCGATTTCCAACTTCATCACCTTGTCGACCAGGCTAGTACAACGCGAGCGGATGTCTTCGACGACCGCCGCGGAGCCCGTGGCCTTGGCGCCCGGCGTGGTCGAGCTGGATGTCGAGCTGGGTGCCGTCTCCTTCTTTCCGCACCCAGCACAGGCCAACACGAACGCGACGATCCAGGTTCGACTCATCTTCCTATCATAACGACACGACGTGCGACTGTCCGGGCTCTCCGCCGCCGCGTTGCACTTGCGCGCGCGCGATCCTCGTCGTGCGAGCGCTGGTCGGAGCGCGCGTGTCCGAGCAGGGCATCAGCGTCTGGCGCGGGTCCGGATCTTGAAGCGGCGTGAGACACTCCATCCGTGATGCGCATCAAGGTGATGACCTACAACCTGCTGTACGGCTTCCACGAGCGTACCGACAATACGCTGCTCTACCGCGAGGAGCGCGCCCACGCTGCGCAGGTGGTGGTGCGTGCCGCGGCGCCTGACATCATCGCGCTGACGGAGGCCGCCTACTGCGGCGCGGCTGGTCGTCTCGTCCGTCACGACTTTGCGACGATGTTTGGCCTCGAGCATGTCGCCGCCGCCGGGTTCGAGGGCGAGTGGGCAAATGCCCTGGTGTCGCGGTTTCCGATCGTCCACATCGAGCGGTTGCCACTCGGTCGCAGTCCAAGTGGGATCCAGCCCTCGGCGTTGCGCGCGACGCTCGATTGCCAGGGGCGCGAGATCCACGTCGACATCGCGCATCCATCGCCGCACGTCAGCGAAGTAGAGCGGGTCGACGCGCTGGCACCCTTGCTCGCGAGCATGCGCACGCCGTCGATCTTGCTCGGCGACTTCAACGCGCTCTCCGACGAGGACGAGTACACCTCCGAGGCGTTGATCGCACAGATGCAGCAGTACGTCGCCGATCCCGCGCCGATCGCCGCGCAGATGCTCGATCGCAAGCTCGTCGCGAGCGTGCGGGCACGAGGCCTGGTCGATACGCTCGCCCCCGAACGTCGCAGCCACACGATTCCGACGCGCCTCGACCGTCCGCACGCGACGCAGGGCGCTCAGATCCGGATCGACTACATCTTCGTCTCTTCGGAGTTTCGCGTGCTCGACGCAGAGATCATCAAGCGCCCGCCGACCGACGAGGTCTCCGACCACTACCCCGTTGTCGCGACGCTCGAGCTGTGACGCTCAGCCCGCGAGAAGCTCGAGTGGCGGGACCGGGCCAGGCCATGCGATCGCGTTCGTGAGCCAGGGCCGAGGGCCATGCCGGGCGACCAGTGCCGCGCCCTCCGGCGGGCGGACCTCCTGCACGATCGCCTCGCCGTCGTAGTCGAAGTGGGGCGTGGGGTCCGCGGCGCGATTGCCGCCGAGCCCGATCCACCGCACGGCGGCGAGATGGGGCGACGCGGCGAGTGCCTCCATGCCGGATGCTCCGATCTGGTTGCCGCTGAGGTCGAGCCCGTACAGCTGACCGAGGGCCGAGCTCGCGGCGAGGAGCTGGATCTCGGCGTCCCCGAGGCCGCCATTGGCCAGACGCAGCATGCGAAGTCGCGCGAGGTGACCCGACGCGAACAACCGCTCTGCCACCACCCTGGCGTCGAGCACCGCGATGTCGATCACCGGAGCCCGAGCGAACAGCGTGCGCGCGATCTTCAGGAGCTCGGGCGCGGACACGGTGACCCCTTCGATGAATCCTCGCCGGAACGAGGTGAACCGCGTCAGGCCGAGCACCGGCGCGGCCCACACGGCGGCATTGCGGCGAAGCAAGTCTGTCGCGCGCTGATCGAGCTCGCGCCTGCGGTCTCCCGCGAGCCCAGACCGGGTCAGCTCGAGCTGAACATCGATCAGCTCTGCGCGCTCGGGTTCGGTCTGCCGGATCGCGTCCGCGAACGCGCGGCGCGGCGCATCGTCGAGCGGTCGGGCGAGCACCGCCTGGTACGCGAGCGCTGCCGCATCCACAGCGAGCTCGCCGGACCACGCGGGATCGATCCTTCGCGCGTCGTCGCCCTCGAACAGCTCGCACGACACGGCACGCCCACGCTCGATCGTGACGTGCAGGATCGCGCCCTCGTGATGGCGCATCGCGACGAGCACCGGCGATGCGTCGATCACCGTCCAGTCGCCGAACCCCTCACGCTCGCGCAGCAGGTCCTCGTGCATGCCGGGCTCGAAGTAGCCGGTCACCCGCTGGCGCTGGTGAGGATGGAGCGCGTACGACAAGGCCACGCAGCACCGGTGATATCATGCGCTGTGGTCGGGGCGCGCTCGTGAATTTTCGGACGGCGCCGACGAGCGACTCGTGCGCCTTCGAACCTGTCGTCTACTTCGCGGGGCAGCCGGCCGCGAAGGTGGCCGTGGATCGCCTGCTCTGGAAGCACACGGTCAACGGGCCCGGCAAGATCCAGTGGCCGTTCCCGCCGCCGGGTTTTCACGAACTGGTCGGGCTCGAGGCGGGGCCGCCGATCCTTTTGCTCGCCGAGCGACCATGGTACCGACACTGGCGCATCCGCCCGACGCTGCTGCACGTCGAGCCAGACGCGCTCGACTCGCACGCCATCCGGTACGATCGTGCGGATGTCGTGCTCGTCGCGGGCACCACGACAGCCGGCGGCCTCCAGGAAGCGGCTCGCTGGTGCGAACGGATCGCGAGCGACATCCGCGACCGGCGCGCATCGCGCGTGGCTCCCCTGGTTGGCGAGACCTGGGATCTCCCCGACGTTCCCTTCGCGGTCCTCCTCGACGATGGAGTGCCGGGCGGCAGCCCGCGCCCTACTCAGCTCGACGGCTACCCGGTCTATCCGCTGTCCGCGGCGGGTTTGCAGCAGGCGCTTGGCGATGCGTGGGCCACCCTTCGCCGCCAGATCACCGAGCGCGCGGACGAGCTCCTCCGCGCGGGCGCGGCGCACCACTTCCGGCGCGCCTTCGTCGATGACGCGATCGCGCGCGACCTCCATCAGCGGATCCTCGAGCAGCCCCTCGCAGACGCTCCGCGCCACGCTCTAGGAGCTCACCTCCACGACCGCGTAGATCCTCGCGGAGAGTTCATCGCGCTGCAGCTCCGCTACGCCGCCTTCGAGCGCCGCGGTACGAGCGATCCGGAGATGCCGCAGATCCTCACGCGCGCCCGCGTGCTCTACGCCGAGCATCGAGCTCGTTGGACCGAGCACCTCGACGCCTGGTGCTCGAAGCAACGGTTCAGCCGCGGGTTCGTCGAGACCGTGACGCTGTCGCCTTCCGACTGGCTGTTCGGGCATGGCGAGATCACGGCGCGGGCCCCGGTCCTCGGACTGAGGCTCACTGCCGCGGACCGCTTTGCGGAGGCCGTGGCTCATCCCTCGTTCGAGAGCATGCTGGCGCTCATGGTCGGAGGCATCCCGATCGGTGATGCGGGTGCGGTCGCCTTGGCTCGGTCGCCCTACGTGCGTCAGCTGCGGTGGCTCAACGTGATCCGCTGCGGGATCGGACCCGCCGGGCTCGCCGCCCTCGCGTCGTCGACGCAGCTCATCAACCTGCGCTGGATCGGCACCGCGGAGAACGACGCGCCCCCCCCGCCATACGAAGCCTTGCTGCCCGTGGTCGGCGTGTGATGATCAGCCTCGCGCGCGTGGTTGGGAGCTGTGATCCCCGAAGACACCGACGCAAATCGCGAAAGACCGGCATCCTGCTCTCTAGGGTGTGACGCTTGCCCGGCGACGTTCCAGGACCCACGCTGTCCCGATGACCCCCGAGAAAGTCGTCCTCCAATTTCGCGACGATCCCGAGGACGAGACACCGCAGCAGCTCTCCGCGCTGGTCCAAGTCGGCGACGATCTGATGTTGGGCTCCGATGAAGGCTGTGCGATCGAGCGGCTCAGCTTGACGGGCAATGGCTACGGCCATCACACGACGTTTCCACTCGGCGAGCTTCTCGATCTGCCTGGCGACGACGATGAAGTCGACATCGAAGGGCTCGAACACGCGGGCGGCTGCCTGTGGATTGCTGGCTCGCACAGCGCGAGGCGCCACAAGCCTGCGAGCGATGATCCTACCGAGGATGCGTTCGCGGCCCTCGCGAGCGTCGAACGCGCCGGCAATCGCCACCTGCTCGCACGGATCCCGCTGAGCACCGACGCCGCTGGGCACGCGAAGCCTGTCGCCGAACAAGGCGACTTGACCGCAGCTCGGCTCGGCGGAGGGAAGAAGCGCAATCAACTGATCGATCTGCTCGCCGACGATGATCACCTCGCGCCCTTCCTCACGATCCCCGGGAAGGATAACGGCTTCGACGTCGAAGGGTTCGCCGTCGGCGATGGCCGCGTGTTTCTGGGCTTGCGCGGCCCCGTGCTACGCGGCCATGCGGTCGTGCTTGGGCTCTCGGTGCGTGCGCGGCGCAAGCATGCCGACCGCCTCCGCGTTACCCGCGGCGACCACGACCGGCGCTACACGAAGCACTTTCTGTCCTTGCGCGGCCTCGGCATCCGCGAGCTCTGCATCGACGGCCGCGATCTGCTCGTGCTTGCCGGGCCGACGATGGTCCTCGATGGCCGCACCGCGATCTTCCGCTGGCGAAACGCGCTCGATGTTCGCCAGGACACGATCGTTCGCGAGCAGGATCTCGAGCACGTCCTCGAGATTCCCGCCGGCAAAGGTGATGATCATCCCGAAGGGGTCGCGCTGATCACGCATCACGGACGACGCGGCTTGCTCGTGGCGTACGACTCCCCGAGTCCGTCGCGCCGGCCGACACCATCCTCCGTGCTCGCCGACTTCTATCCGCTGCCCTGAGCGCTACTTGTAGGCGCTCTCGGCGGCTCACCGCAGTAGCTTCGGCTTGTTGAGCGTCTGAAGAATTCCTTGGTGAACCCAATGGTCGTGAGGTCGCGAGCCCAGCGCTCGGCGAGCCTGACCTTACGATGCCCGAAGCGCGGAGCCGTGCTGCTAACGTCCGTCTCGGAGGCTCCAATGGCAGATGGCGACAACACCAGCAATACCACCACCGTGGCGATCGTAGCGATCGTGCTCCTCGTGATCATCGCGGGGGTGATCGCGTGGCAGATGGGCGTGTTCAATCGCGGCGGTGGCGATGGCGGGTCGAAGCACAAGGTCGACATCAACGTCTCCACGCCCGACACGAAGTAGGCGGCGCACCGATCGATCCGCTTCGCCGTGGTGATCATGCCGAGCGGCGTGCGATTGAACGTCGGGCGCACGTAGAGCTTCATACGGCTCCGTATTCGTCATGCGAGCCTTGGTCGGCGATCGAATGGAGCCAGGGGTCGAGCGCGTCCCCCAACGTATGCTTGGGCCGACCAGGGGGCGTCGCGCTGCGTAGCGAACGTCCGCCGGGACCAGCTGCGTTCTGGTGTCGTATCGAGGTAGTTGCGAGCGCGCTCCGATCACTATCCCGTTGTCGCGACGCTCGAGCTGTGACGCTCAGCCCGCGAGAAGCTCGAGTGGCGGGACCGGGCCAGGCCATGCGATCGCGTTCGTGAGCCAGGGCCGAGGGCCGTGCCGGGCGACCAGTGCCGCGCCCTCCGGCGGGCGGACCTCCTGCACGATCGCCTCGCCGTCGTAGTCGAAGCGGGGCGTGGGGTCCGCGGCGCGATTGCCGCCGAGCCCGTACAGCTGACCGAGCCCGAGCTCGTCCACGTGCAGCCAACTGCAACTGACCGATGCGAGCAGAAACGCGGCTTGCGTTCGCAGGTAAAGTGGTTTAACCATTCATCCACGAAGCCATGGCCCTCGGACCGATCTCTCCTCGCGAGTCCTCTCATCAAGCCTGCGAGCACGCGCTGCGGCGCGCGGTGATCGACGGATCGCTCGGTCCTGGACAGAGATTGCCGGCCGAGCGGGCGCTCGCCGCGACACTCGGCGTCAGTCGGTTGACCTTGCGCGCCGCGCTCGCAGCGCTGACGGCGCGCGGGCTGCTCGCGGTCAAGCACGGGAGCGGCTACATCGTCCAGGACTTCACGCAGCGGGGTGGGGCGGACCTGCTGCCCGATCTTCCTTGCGAGAGTGCATCGGTCGCCAGGGAGCTGCTGCGCGTGCGACGTCACCTCGCGCACGCCATCCTCGAGCGCCTCGTCGAGCATCCGCCCGGCGGCCTGGCGCTCCGTGGCTACACCCGTGCCGTGGACAACCTCGAGGCGCTGGTCACGCAGGCCAGGCCGGTCGCGGAGATCGCAGCCGGCGATCTCGAGGTGATCCGGTCGCTGGTCGCGGGCACGGCGAGCGCGGTGCTCGCGCTGTGCCTCAATCCCGTGGTCAACGTGATCGCGAGCAGCGCCGGGCTGCGCGATGCGCTCTATGGCGAGCCGCGGACCAACGTGGCCGGCTGGCGCGCGCTCGGCGAGTGGCTGAAGAAGCCGCGGCGCGAGGCGTTGCGTGCACTGCTCGATCTGCTCGAGGCGCACGATCGGGAATCGCTGAAGCGGTTGCAAAAACGGAGGTCACGGTGAGCTACCCATGGTACGTGCGCGCACTGCTCGGGGATCCGGCGCGGGTCATGAGCAACCTCACGCGGATGCAGCGTGCCGGCGTCGTCGATGCATGCCCGTCAGCGTGGCAGCTCTCGCTCGGGGTCCTGCGCCTGTGGCATCGCATCATGCTCCGTGCCGAGACGGTCGGAACTTCGACGCAGCCGGTTCGTGAGAGCTGGCGTGCGCGTGTGCTCGCGTATCGCGCGGTGCGCTTGCCGTTCCTGCTCGCTTCGCGGGCGGTGATCCCGTTCGACTTCACGGGCCTGCGGAGCTCGCCGGATCGGCTGATCGACCACGTGCTCGGTGCGCACCACGACGGCCGACAGATCGTGTTCGATCTCGAGCTACTCGCTGGACATCGCCACCTCGAGCAGCTCGCCGCGCGGGTC
Source organism: Deltaproteobacteria bacterium (assembly GCA_013813765.1). Lineage (GTDB taxonomy): Bacteria > Myxococcota_A > Polyangia > Haliangiales > Haliangiaceae > JABFXX01. Next base: position 15,852 of record JACCRC010000133.1, read on the forward strand.
GCCGCGACGCGTTGCGACTGATCGATATGCGAGCAATGTTTTCATCGAGCAATAGGGTGTTGATCAGAGAAACGCCGATACGTTGGTCGATAGCGCGTGTGGGTGGGCACGGTGCGAGCGCGTCGTCGATTCCACGGCTCGCGCGCGTCGCTGATGTTTGCGGGTGACGTCGAGCTACGACTGGCGAAGTCCGGGCGGTCGGCATCGCGCGTGAGCGTTGCTGATCGAGTATCGTCAGTTTGATGAGAGGGTTGAGGTATCTCGGCATCGCAGCGCTATGTGCGAGCGGTTGCTCCATGGCTATCACGTACGGCGGCCCCAAGAAGCAGGTCGTCCGCTACGAGCAGCGGAAGCAGACCCTCTCGATCCGGACCGTTCCATCGGGCGCAACAGTCACCGATGGGATCGCGCCACCTGGCGTGGCGCCCACGGAGCTCGAGGCGAGCTTTCAGGTCAAGCTCGTGCACCACGAGCGACGCGAGATCTATCCATTCATCGGGGTGGGATTGGCTGCGGTGACCACGGTCGCGGGCGGGGTGATTCTTCGTGGCGAGGAGAACCGAACACTGGGCTGGACGTTGCTGTTCCTGGGGATGCTAGACCTTATTTCGTCTCCCAACCGGATTGCATCGTTTCGTAGAGCCAACGAAAGGTCGCGCCTGCATGCGCGCGAACACCCGGTGCCGCGTCCGCTCGACCTCGACGTGCGCTGGACAGACGAGCCACCGCAGACCGCGAGGGTGCGCTGGCCGGAGCAGCGCTTCACCACGGTCTCCCTCACTCGACCCGCGACCTTTGACGAAGCACTGATCGCGTGGGCCGAAGCAGGTGAGCGCACGCCGTCAGCGGAAGGCCTGTTCAACCTCGGGTCGGCCTACGCTGCGCGCGCGATCGCGACCGGCACGCCAGAAGACACGAGCAAGGCGCTCGATTACTTCGCGCGCTACCTGAAGACCGCGAACGTGTCGGACGCACGCCGCACTCGGGTTGACGAGCTCAGCCGACCGTTGCGAGGTACTCGATGAGGCCCTGGCTCGTGATCGCGATCGTGATCGCCATCGTGCTTGGGGCTGGATGTCTCGCCATACCACCGGGCAGCCCCGGAACTCGTGTCGCGGTGGCGACGATGCTGCAGCACCAGAAGGACCTCGGCACCCTGGTCAAGGCCGAGCTCGATGCAGGGCGGGCGAGCCACGCCTTCCACGTCCTCGAGACCGCGAAGACCCGCACGCTCGCATCGTTTCAACTGTTGAACCGGGTGGAACCGGAACGCGGCGAGCGGTTGCCGGATCTGCGGCCTGTCTTCGCAAACCTCTACCAGCCGCAGAGCGCGGGCGATACCCGTGGTCTCGTGATCGTTGCCAGCGCGGCCGCGCCGCTCGCGGCCACCGGCGAGCGCGCGGATACGCTGTTCTGGCAGGAGTTCGCGCTCGTCGACCCGGTACCAGTGCACGCAACGGTGACGCAAATCGACTCGTCCGCGATCGCTTCGATCGAGCTGGCGCGTCTGGTCTTCCCGAAGAGCTCCGCGGTCGCTTCGTATTTCGTACACGAAGACCGCGTGTATCTCTTTTGGCTACGGCGGGGACAGCTTCGGGTGTACCCGCTCGAAACGAGCGCAGCCACGCTGCGGGATGAGGCAGCGGCGCTGCTCGCCGCCGTGCGGCAATCACCAGAGCAGCGTACGAGCGCGTGGGAACCTCACGCAGCGAAGCTGTATTCGGGATTGCTCGGTCCAGTCGCCGACCAGCTGCGGCGGGGCGAGATCAAGACACTCTATGTCAGCCCAGATCAGTTCATCGCGAATGTCCCGTTCGACATCTTGCTCGACAAGGGCGGGAAGGGCTCGATGCTGATCGAGCTCGTACGCATCACGCGCATTCCATCGATCTCGATCCACCGCCGGATGCTGTACCGGATGGTCAATAACGACGAGCCGCCGCGGATTCTCGCGGTTGGAAACCCTACCTATCCGGCTGGCGTATCCGACCTGCCGTTCGCAGAGCGCGAGGCGACCGTGGTCTCGGAGATCTTCGAAGAAGCGGCGCTGCTGACGGGCGCGGCGGCGACCGAAGCCCGCATCAAGGAGCTCGCGGCGACGTACAACGTGCTGCACTTCGCGACCCACGGCGTGTTGCTGGGCGCCGCAGTGCCGGGCGGCTCCAGCTTGCTGGCAACCGCAGCGGGCGACGATGACGGCTTCCTCAGCGCCGATGAGATCTCCCAGCTCGACCTCAAGCATACCCAGCTCGCGGTCCTGAGCGCATGCGAGACCTCCGTCAGTGAGGCACGCGGTGGTGCGCTGGACCTTGCTAGTCTGACCGGCGCGTTCCTCACCGCGGGCGTCCCGACGGTGATCGGTACGCTGTGGCACGTCGATGACGTTTCGACCACCAAGCTGATGATCGGGATGTACAGCCGACTGCATCAGGATGGCTCGGGCGAGGCGCTGCGCAACGCACAGCTCGCGCTTCGTGGCACGCCCCTGTCCGATCCCTACCATTGGGCTGGCTTCGTCGTGTACGGGTGGGGGCAATGAGCTTGATGACGCGAATCGCGCCCGTGTGCGCAGCTGCGATCCTGGCAACGGGCTGCGGCAAGATGTTGCATCACGTGAACAAGGGCCCGCCGCAATATGTGTTGAGACAAGCGACCGAGTCGCCGTCGCTCACCGTGTTCCAGGCGAGCCGGCGATCTCAGACGCGTGTCGAGCTCAAGGTCAAGCACCTACGAGAAGCGTCGGTCGCGCGCACGGTCGTCTACGGCTCGAGCGAATCGTTCACCGAGTCGGGAAGCATACTCTGGGAGCTGATCGAGCTCCCGTTCGGGCTCCTGATCAGCTTCACCGCTCTGCTGGACTTCAGCGCGAGTGTCCCACCAACTGCGGGACAGATCGACCTCAGTGGCGAGCCGGCGTTTGTGATGATCAACCCGTTCCAGCGGGTGCTCTCGGTGAAGATCCGGGTGCTCGTCCCGTCGGATCGGATCGCATTCAAGGACCCAACGCGGCACCGCGCGTACAATGTGAAGCTCCCGGTCGAGGGCGTCACGGTCTCCTACCGGATCCTCGATGACGCCCGTGCAACCATAGCGTCGGGATCCGGCCGCACCGACATGTTCGGCGCGATCGCGATCGATGGCGTCAATGAAGCAGCCGTCGGCATCGAAGCAACCTATGACGGCACAACCGCCGTGGTTCCGATCAAGCCCCAGTAGAAGAAGGAACAACTTGCGCGCAGTATCTGGGCGACTCGAGCGGGCGGCGGCACTGGGTGAAAGCCACGCGAGCCATCGGGCCGCTCGTGCGAGCGTGCCCCCTTCTGTTAGCGTGATCGGAATGTGGTGGAGCGCGAAAGTCGTTGCCTGTTTGGCGAAGGATGCATCGTGAGCGCCGGTTGCTCGATGTGCGACGAAGATCATCTGCGCGGTTCGCCGGAGTGCCCGGCCTCGCGGATCGGCAAGCGCGTCGCCGGGAAGTACGATCTGAAGTCGCTGATCGGCGTCGGTGGCATGGGCGCCGTGTACCGCGCGACGCACCTCGCCCTCGGCGTCGAGGTGGCGATCAAGATGATCCACATGCGGTTCTCCGCGCGCCAGGAGCTCGCACGTCGCTTCGAAGACGAGGCCCGCCGCGTCGCCACACTCCGGCACCCCGGGATCGTTCAGGTATCGGATCTCGGCCGCGACAACGACGGTTGCCCCTACATCGAGATGGAGATTCTGAGTGGACGCCCGGTCGACGAGCTCGTGCGTGCAGGTCCATTGCCGCTCGATCGCGCGCTCGACATCGTGTGCCAGGCCCTCGAAGCACTCGAGTATGCCCACGAGCGAGGCATCGTGCATCGAGACCTCAAGCCGGAGAACCTGTTCCTCGTCGGTGATCGACAGGTCAAGATCCTCGATTTCGGGATCGCGAAAGCGATGGCCGAGGCCGGCGATTCCGTGACGCAGACCGGAACCATGATGGGCACGCCGACGTACATGAGCCCGGAGCAGCTTACCGATACCAAGCGCGTCGATCGGCGGACGGACATCTACGCGATGGGCGCGACACTATTCGAGCTTCTTACGGCACAGCGTTCGGTGTCCGGGACCACGCTCGCCGAAGTCATCTCGAACGTCCTGCAAGGCAAAGTGCTGAACAAGCCATCGCTGCAGCGAGGGCAGCTTCCGCCGTGGCTCGATACAATCGTCGAGACGTCGCTCGCGACCGATCCGGGACAACGTTTTCAGACCGCGGCCGCGATGAAGCGCGCGATCGAAGTGGGGCGAGCCGCGGGCGCGTCGGCGCCGACATCCGTCGCGGCGGGAGCGCCGGCGAGCGTCCACCAAGGACCGGCAGCGGTTGCAGCGGCGCCGACCATCGCGTACGTGCCGAGCAAGCGTCGCATCGCACGGGTTGCGATCCCGAGCATCCTTGTCGCGGTCGCCGCCGTGACGATCGTGGTCATGATGCGTGGCGACGAGAAACCAGCCACCGTCGGAACCGCCGAAAACGCAACACCAGCCGCCGACGCGGCAACACCAGCCGCCGACGCGGCCAGAGCAGAGCTCCCGGACGCGTCGCTCGCGCTGCCACCCTCCGTGCCCGACGACATGATCCGCATCGCGGGCGGAACATTCGAAATGGGCAGCACCAAGGACGAGACCGACGAGGCGCTTCGATGGTGCGAGCAGCTCGCTGGCCAGCCATGTCCGCGCGAGCTCTACGAGCGCGAACTGCCTCGCCATCCGGTGACGATCGCGCCGTTCCTGATCGACCGGACGGAGGTCACGAACGCCGCATACGCAGCGGCTCTGACGGCCGGACAGGTCGACTCGCATCCACGGTTCGCGCGCATCGCGGACGTGCTACTCGCCGACCTCGACAGCAAGCACAGCGGCGTGCGGAGCTCGAGCGCCGGGTTCGTGTCCGTCGAAGGGAAGGAGGAGCTCCCAGCCGTTCAGATCACGTGGGAGGGAGCAGAGTGGTACTGCGCGAGCATCGGCAAGCGCCTCCCGTTCGAAGCCGAATGGGAGCTCGCGAGTCGTGGCCTCCAGCGGCGCGCGTTTCCGTGGGGCAGCGACCGCGAGATCTCGTGCGACGATGTCACCTACGGGCGCGGCATCGGCAAGCCATGCGCGCGAGGCGGTGACCGTCCCGCGGCAGTCGGCTCGGCCAAGCGCGATCGAACGCCAGAGGGTGTGCATGATCTCGGCGGCAACGTCGCCGAGTGGGTGTTCGATGCCTTCGCGCCCTACGATGCAACGTGCACGGGCACCTGCGCAGTAACCGCACCGCCGCGCGCTGCGGTGAAGCGAGTTGCCCGTGGAGGATATTTCGACGGCCTTGCAGAGTCGCTGCGCGCGGCCGGACGCAGTCGGTTCCAACACGATGCCGTGAACGTCAACGTCGGCTTTCGTTGCGCGAAAGGAATCCCGTGAGCTCACGATCGATCTTCAAACTGTTCGCAGCGATGACGATGGCGTGCAGCCCGCCACCGCCGGCTGCAACGACACCCGCGGCGCCCATCGTCTCGCCACCGCCCACACCGCAAGCGGAGCGAGAGCCCGACGGCCCGATCACCCTGACGTTCCAGATGTTCGCGGAGGAGGGCTCGAACCGTCGCGCGTTCTCGGCAGGCCAGACGCTGAGATCTGGAGATCGTTTGAGCCTCGCGATCGCCGTCGACCGTCCAGCGTTTGTCTACGTGCTGCAGTTCTTCCCGGATGGTTCTGCGACCGTGCTGTTTCCGCGTGGGGCCGAGGACAATCGCATCACTGGCACCACGCGGGTCCCGCCGTCCGGCGCATTCGAGCTCGACGATGTGGTCGGAGAAGAAACGCTCTACGTCGTCGCCTCGACGCGGCCATTGGCGCAGGTCGACGCATCCGTGATGGCAGCGGTCGACGAGGTGCGGACGACCAACGCGCCTACCACGCCCAAGCCGTCGCCAACGGTTGCGCCAGCCCCGTCAGCTGTGACGACCACAACCAAGCCCATGCGCAAACCGCAGAAGCCCGGTGGAGCAGGGGGCGCTGGCGCGAGCAGCAAGCCGAGTATAGGGACGCCACCGGCGCCCGGGCGTGCCAGCTTGAACACCCGCGGCATCGTGCGCGTCGATGAGCCGGCGAAGGTCACGGCGCAAAGTGATGCGGACGGCATCGCGCTGTTCCACGTCAGCTTCCAGCACGCAGCGCGGCAACCCAAACGCTAGACCGCAAGATCCGAGGCTCGGTCGAGGTGAGAGTCATCATCGCATTTCTGCCTGCGCTCCTCGCTGTCGCTACCGGATGCGCCGAGGATCGCTGTGACCCCTCGCTTTGGCGTGAGGTCACGCCGACCGTACAAGCGCACGAATCATTCGGCGTCGCCGTTCTCGAGAGCGGCCACGTCCTCGTCGTCGGCGGGCACGCCCTCGGGGATGGCGGTCGCAGCGACAGTCGCTACATCGACGACGTCGAGATCTACGATCCGATGAACGACAGGTGGCGCGCGACGACCTCACTACCCGAGGTGCTCGAAGGCATTAGCCAGCTCGTGGTGCTGCCAGACCGACGGGTCATGCTCGTCGGCGAAACGACCCGCAATGCCACACGCGCGCGCGTCGACCTCTACGATCCAGTCTCGGAGTCGTGGTCCCAGACGGGTTCGCTCGTCGTCGCGCGAGACGGCTCGTGGCCAACGCGCCTCGGCGACGACCGCGTGCTCGCCGCTGGCGGCATCGATTACTACGCGCCGGGCCGCCCCGTGCACGCGAGCGCGGAAGTCTACGACCCGGCCACGGAGACGTGGTCGCTCGTCGGTGCGATGAGTGTGCCGCGCGTCGGTCACCGCACCGCGCGACTGGCCGATGGCAGCGTGCTCGTCGTCGGTGGCACTGATATCGAGGACTCGGACCATCATCTCGCGTTACTGGAGCGGTTCGACCCGACGACACTCGCGTTTCACGCAAGCGGCGAGCTGCACGTCGCGCGCAGCCAACATGCGGTCGCGACGCTTACGGGTGGACGCGTGCTCGTCGCGGGCGGAGCGGTCGGTGCATACGGCCACCACACCTCTCTCAGGAAGGCGGAGCTCTACGATCCCGGGACCGAGACCACCGTGGAGGTAGGCGACATGCTCGAGGCTCGAGCGTCGTTCACGCTGCTGCCGCTGGCCGACGGGCGCGCGCTCGCAGTGGGCGGCGTGGTACGGCAGGACGGGAATCGTGCCCTCGCCAGCGCCGAGGTCTTCGATCCAGAGACCGGGGTCTGGAGCTCGGCCGGGTGCATGCACGTCGCGCGTTGGCAGCACAGCACCGTTGCACTCGCCGACGATTCGATTCTCGCCATCGGTGGGTTCAACAACGGGACGGGCCAGCTGCGTAGCGTCGAACGCCTCGATCACGTGCCGTAGACCGTGTGAAGGTGAGCTAACACCACTGCACGGACGCTCGAGCTCGAGCGGAGTGGCCCGAGCGCCTTCACTACATGGCTATCGAGGTCGTGGATCGCTCAACCACGAAGGTTCAAAACAGCTCCTACGCTTTCAGGGATTGCGAACGCGACGCGGCTGTACTCCTCTGCGAACGCGTCCGGGTGGAGGTGCGCGTAGACCTGCTGGGTAACGAGTAGCGATTTCTGCTGCATGAGGCGAAGCTCTGGCGATGGTGATCAAGGGGCCGTGGCCGAAGATCGCGATCGGTGCTGCGATTGTCGGCGGGGTAACGCTGGCGATCGCGATTGGCGTTGTGCTCGGCCGTGATTCCGCGCCTGCGCCGTCCGCGCAACAGTCCGCGCAAGCGCACACGGGCGATGCCGGTCTCGGCGATCCGCCGAAGCCGGTCGCCGTCGATTCCGTGATCGATGCCGTACTGGCTCCAGATCCTGATCCGCCAGACGAGCCGATCTCGACGTGTCTGGCGTCGTGCGACAAGGCCGAGGACTGCAATAGCATCCCGTGCGCATGCGAAGACGGCACGATCGTCAACACGCGCAGATGTCACAACAGCTGCTGCGTCGAGCAGGACGAGGCGTGCAGCTCGTCGTGTGAGAAGCACGATGGTCGCAGAGGTACGTGGGACGCATCACGCGAAGGCGGCAAGGGGACCGGCAAGAGCTGCTCGGGTGATGCGGCGTGCGCGTCGAAGATCTGCGTGCGCGGCTACTGCACTCGCAAGTGCACTTCGTTCGGCGACTGCCCGCCGTTTTGGGAATGCGTCGAGGGCGCGTCGGCGTTCGACAAGATCTGCCGCAAGAAGTAGGGGCAGCGCAGCGATTGCGGACATTGTTGTCGTGGAGCCAGTCTCGTCAGTCGAAAAATTCCATGGCCTTGAGGGTTGGCTTGCGCCTTGCGCCTTGCGCCTTGCGCTAGAGCGACCGCGACGAACCGCGCGATCGGAGTGCTCGGCTGCTCGCGTTGACGTCGCTCGCCGCGGCTTCATCCTCGCGCCGGAGCACGAGATCGTGGTCGCGGATGAGGGCGAGACCAGGCTACTGGTGCTTCCCGTCGAGTCCCCTGATCGCCGGCGAGCCGGCCGAGGTCCTGCGGGATCAGACCGTGGACTACGTCGACGCCGCCGAAACTGGTCGAGAGCGCCGCGACCATCGCAGGACAGCTAACGGGCGCGCCTTTCGCCAACGTCGAGCCCGGTCCGGTGACGGGGACGTTCCGGTCAGCGGCGACCGGCGAGGTTCGCGCGGGCCACTGGACGGCCCTGCCGAGCTTCGTCAACTGACGGATTGGTGCAGTCGATGACGCTGCGGTACTTCGTTCCGATCGCCGTCGACGACTGAGCTCGAGGAGGTGATCACTGGGTGATGCTGACGTCCATACAAGTTGTCAGCAGCTTCTGGAGCTTGGGTCCCTTCCAGGAGCGAGGAACGATGAAGTTCACGCGAATGAACATGGAAAGATCGCGCGCCGGTATCACGCACTCTCCCTCGAGGCGCGACACATCGACCTCGCCCTTGCCGAGTTTGTCGACCGGCGCGATCGCCTCGATGACCGCGAACGTTCCGTCTTTTCCGGCATCGCCGCGTGGGATCGGGCCTCGAACCACGGTGGAGACCGCGATGCGCATCGAGCGCGGATCATCGAGCGGGTACACGGTCATCTCCGACGCGCGCTTGACGAGCTGATCGGGATTCTCGCGGATCCGTGCTTCGACCTCGTTGCACACCCCATCGCACGTCACCGACACGTGCAGGCGAGGGCGATCGTACTCGTCCTTGAACCCAGTCGCCCCGAACGTGATCGGACGATCGTGCTGTTGCACCCATCCAACGGGGACGCGCAACCCTACCCGGACGGGGACGGAGAAGTTGAGGAGCTCGAGCGTTCGCGGCGGTTCTAGCTCGAGCGCGACCTCGCCCGAGCCTGAGCCGACTGGTTGGCGTTCCGGATCAGACTTGGACGAGCCACATGCGACGCAGATGAGGAGGGCGAAGCGGAGCACGGCAGGAGCCTAGTCGATCACGGGCTACCGCAGCGCGATCTCGCGTTGCGTGCTCGCTAGGATCACAAGTCCGAAAAAGTCCCTTCTTCCGCGTCGCGCGGATGTGCGCGGTGTCGAGACACGCGTCGACGGCGGGCACAGGTTCGCCCGTGCGTGCTCCGCGCTGGTGGTCGGGCGCCGCCGCGAGCATCGGCGCTCGATCGCTGCGCAATGCAGGGCGTCCGCGCAGCGGACATCGCTTCGGGCAGATCTCGGACCCGAGAAGTTGATCTTCGATTCTGACGACGTGGTGCGCACGATGACGCTGCGCTCGGGCCTGACAGCTCTCGGTGTCAGCGAATGGCGCGCAACGCGCTCGTGTACTGCTCGAGGTCGCCAGGCTCGACCGTCTCGCACCGCGATTTCTCGTCGAGGACGCTGCGCGCAGCTGCGCCGAGCTCGCGAAGCTTCGCCGCGACCTCGTGACGGTGCCACGCGCGACCGTGGGCGCCGCAGATGAGGAGGTCTGCGTATGCGCGTGCGGCTGCGGTCGTGTCACCAGCATCGGCGAGACGCTGAGCGACGAGAAATGCAAGTCGGCCATCGCGTGGTCGCAACGCTTGCGCGTCGCGTGCAAGCGCGACAGCAAGCTCTCGATCGATCGCAGACGCAGCCGAGGACGCTGCGACCAGGAGCTCGACGCTGCGCGCCGAGCGCGCTTCGGCCGCGAGTTTTCCTGCGCGCTGACGCGCCCGGTCCGGAACACCGGCGAGCACGAGCGCCCGGATTGGCGCGATCCTGAATGCCGGTTGGGCCGGCGCGTTCGCGATCGCGCGATCCCACGCTTCCAGGGCGCCGTCGACATCGCCAGCGGCAACGCGTGACCGCGCGAGCGCATCCCAGACGTCCGCGTCGTCGGGCACCATGCGAGCGGCCTCCTCACGTGCTGCGAGCGCACCAGCGGGACCGTGCAGCTCCTCGAGTCGAACGCCCGCCGCGATCGCCAGCTCTGGACCTGCTGCGGCAAGAGCCGCGAGCAGGCCAGGTGCCGCATCAGCGACCGCGCGATGCGAGAGGCGAGGGCGTTCGGGAAGTGGCGCGGCCGCGAGCACGCGCGCGAGGTCGTCCGGGGAGCCACGACGCGCGGCCGAGGAGGCATCGAGCAGGCGCTTGGTCGCCAGCATCTCCGCGTCCGGTGCAACGGCGATCGCGCGGGCGAGCTCGTCGCGTGCTTCGTCGATGCGCCCCAGTCGATCGAGCAGCTCCGCCCGGCGCAGCCACACGGCGGGCTCGAACACCGCAGTCAGCTGAGCCAGTGCCGCGGCCGGTTGTTCATCGAGCAATCGTGCTCGCGCAAGCTGGTGTGCGCTCGTGGGCCCGGTGACTGCGGCGATCGGATCAGGGCACTCGGCTCGTCCAGAGGCGAGGGCTGCGTCGACCTGCGCGATCAGGGCCCGGCCAGAGGCTCTTGCCGTATCGAGGGCGCGGAGGACGCCGGGGCACCGGCTTGCCGGCTCCTGGCGGCAGCCGACGGTCAGCAGCGCCATGACGATGAACCGGGGAACCCAGTGCTCACGATTGTCCGCACTGATCACGACTGTCCTCTAGTGTGCACGTGTAACCCGCCGGACCCTAATCGCGATAGCGTGCACGTGCCTTGCAGAGTCTGTCGCCGGTGCGCTGCCTCCCACTTGTCATGTTCGCTGCCCTTGTGGTGCCGACGTTCGCTCACGCGGAGCGTCTCGTCGAGACCCGCGAGATCGTGCGTGGCGACTTCCTTGCTCCGCAGTACTCGCCCGATGGCCGGCAGATCCTGCTGACCGCGTCGCAGCTTCGCGGCCTCTACGTTCTCGCCGACGGATCCGTCAGCGAGCTGACCGATGCGGCGGAAGCCGGCGTGCATGCGAAGTGGACGAGCGATGGTTCGATTCACTATCGCGCGCTCAGCAACGGAACGCGTCGCGACCTCGTGATCGGCCGTGATCGCGCGATCCGCGCCGCAGCCGCGACCTCGCCCGTTGCATTCACGCAGGACGATCGGATGTACGTCGTCGATCGCAGCAAGCGCCTGGCGCGTATTGGCTCCGGCGATCGCTTCTTCGGTGCGGTGATCGCCCCCGACGGCGACAAGGTCGTGTTCCAGGGTCTCGAGACCGGCCTGTATCTCTACATTCGTTCGAGCGGCGCGCTCCGCTACATCGGTCCGGGTACCGCGCCATCGTGGTCGCCCGACAGCACGCGACTCGCGTACGAGGTCACCGAGGACGACGGCCACATGATCGTCGCGTCCGATCTCTACATCTACACCCTCGCGGCCGATCGCGCGGAACCGGTCACGACCACGGATCGCGCGATCGAGCGCCGGCCGAGCTTTGCGCCGAGCGGCAACGCCCTTGTATTCGACGACAACACCGGCGGCATCTTTGTCGGTCGCCTGGAGGCACGCTGATGTTGCGCCTGCTCATCGCGCTCGCCGTCTTGCTCGTACCCGCGATCGGTCACGCGCAGGTCAAAGTCGTGATCGATGCCGGCCACGGTGGCAGCGACCCAGGCGGCGTCGGAACGGGCATGCAGGAGAAGAACGTCGTCCTCGACGTGACCAACCGCTTCAAGGCGCTGCTCGCGGCTGATACCGCGGATACCAGGGGCGGCGGGACATGGACTGCGCTGCTCACGCGTAGCAACGACACGTTCGTGTCGCTCGCTGGCCGCTCGGCCTACTCCAACAATCAGGGCGCGGATCGGTTCATGTCGATCCACGCCAATGCATTCGGTGACACGTCGGCAAACGGCATCGAGACGTTCTCGCTGGCCGCGACCGGTACCAGCGCACAGCTTCGCAACCTCGTGCAGGCCGAGATGGTGTCCGCCTGGGCGCTTACCAATCGCGGCAACAAGACGGCGAACTTCGCCGTACTTCGCGACACCGCGGCCCCGGCGGTCCTGCACGAGCTCGCGTTCATCACGAACCCGACCGATGCCGCCAAGCTCGGATCGCCCGTCGAGCGCCAGAAGGCGGCGGTCGCGCACCTGCGCGCGATCCAGCGCCACTACAACATCGCGCCGTACGTACCCGGCAACCCGCCTCCGCAGGACGACACCGGCGAGATCGCGGGACTCGTGGTCGATTCGGCCGGTCCGGTGCTCGGTGCGACCGTCAAGCTCGAAGGTGGCGCGACCGTTGTCACCGGCAGCGATGGCAGGTTCGTGATCGCCGAAGCTGCGGCGGGCATGCAGACGCTGACTGCCAGCGCTGACGGCTATGCAACGCAGACCGTCGAGGTCACCGTCGCTTCCGCTGCGCGCGAAGAGATCGAGATCGTACTGGTTCGCGAGGGCGTAGGCGACGCCCCCGATGACGTCAACGGCGAAGCAACCGGCGGCTGCACGACCGGTCGTGGAGCGGGCCTCGGCCTCGTGTTTGCGCTCGCGGCATTGTTCACTCGCCGGCGTCGTGCATGATCCGCCGGTCCGCGCTTGCGTTGCTTGCGCTGTCGGCGTGCGCCGTCGACGACAAGCCCGAGCTCGCGCAGGCGTCACAGGATGTCGCTGTCGGCGTTTGTGCGGCGGGGCCGACCGTCTACGGCATCGACGTGTCGCGCTTCCAGGGCGATATCAACTGGGACCTGGTGGTTGGCTCGGGCGTGAAGTTCGCCTTTATCCAGATCAGCCGCAGCCTCACCGACATCGACGTCAAGTTCCCCTACAACTGGCGGCGCGCCAAAGAGGTCGGCATCCTGCGCGGTGCGTATCAGCGCTTTCAACCCGACCAGGACGTGATCGGGCAGGCCGAGCTGTTCGTCAGCAAGCTCGGGCCATACGTCGCCGGCGATCTTCCGCCCGTGCTCGACGTCGAGGATGCCAAGGGGCTGAGTGCCGCCGTGATCGCGGCGCGGGTCGAGGAATGGGTGTCCTACGTCGAGCAGCGTGTCGGCCTGAAGCCGATCATCTACACCGGGTACTACTTCTGGCGCGATTCCGTGGGCGGCGCGGACTTCAGCGACCATCCGCTGTGGATTGCAAACTATGGGGCGACGTGTCCGCTGGTGCCGGAGGCGTGGACCGACTGGACGATCCATCAGTACAGCTCCACGGCGACGATTCCGGGCATCACGGCGAACACCGTCGACGTCAACAAGTTCAACGGCACGCTCGCCGAGCTGCAAGCGCTCGCGACTCCGGCGTGCGAGGACTGTGACCCGTGTCAGGTGATCGACGCGACCGAGTCCGGCCGCATCGTCGACGACAAGAGCGCTTGCTTCACGGCGGGCGGCAACCCGATGTACATCCGGGTCGAGAATGCAGGTTTTGGCTCGTCGCTGCGCTGGACGCACGCCACGAGCTCGATGTCGCCGGCAAACTATGGACGCTGGTCGCTCTACTTCGCGACGGGCGGCCGCTATCTCGTCGAGGCGTACACGCCGTCGCCGTTCAACGGATCCAAGCAAGCTGTCTATCAGGTGCGTCACGGCGACGCGACCACGCCGGTCACGGTCGACCAGAGTGCGGTTGACGGTTGGAACGCGCTTGGCGAATTCGAGTTTGCCGCCGGCGGTCACCAGGAGATCCGGCTCGACGACAACACAGGCGAGGCGAACGCGTCGAACACGAAGATCGTGTTCGACGCGCTGCGCTTCGCACCCGTCGAGCCTGCGGATGAACCGCAGCCATCTCCCGGCGGTTGCGCAACAACGCGCGGCGATTCGTCCGTACTGCTTGCTCTGATGCTCCTGATGGGTGGCCTTGTTCATGGATCTCGCACGCGAACAAGGCGACGCGTTGCCCGGCGCGACCCTGCTCGAGCTTGGGACTGTTTGGTGCGGCTTCTGCCGGGCCACCACGTCCACGCCAAAGACGGATAGCGGGACATCAGAACGCCGTCGCAGCGCATGCGCTTTGGCAGTCGCGGGAGCTCTCCGCAGCAGCGGTCGCGGTACTCGTCTCTGCTTGCTATGGTGCGCAATGGTCGATCGCGCATCGCTCGCAGCAGACTTCATGTACCTCACCCAGTTCGGGTTCGAATCCGCACCGCCGAAGACGAATCCCGAGATCGTCAACAGCATGGTGAAGGCTGTGTTCAGCGTCATCAACGGTGACGGCAAGATCACCCCTCGGGAGCGCGCCTGGGTGAAGGGCTATTTCGCCACGAAGGGGTACCCCGAGGACGTGGTCGATAGCATCGACACCATGCAGGCGCTCCCCGTCGAAGACATCGTGGCGCTCATGGCCGAATCGATCTTGCGCTTCGGCGCAAACCTCCTGCTGTATGACGCGATCCGGGCAGCGAGTGCGGATGGCAAGTACCCCGACGGTGAACGCACGAGCGTCACCAGGGTCGCTGCCGCACTCGGCGTGTCGAGCAACACCGTCACAGCGATCGAGAAGCTTGTCGTGGAGGAGGAGGAGCTGCTCGCGCGGCGAGTCGCCCTGCTGTTCCCACATGGGCATCCGAACCTCGCGGATCGCTACAGGCGATAGGGAGCCCGACCATCGCAAGTCGCGCTCACTCCGGACGCGCGTGCACGTGAACGTCGCTACAGTGCGGGCACCATGTCCGTAGCCAAGATCATCGAAATCAGTGCCTCGTCAAAGACCTCGTTCGACGACGCCATCAAGTCCGGCATCGCCCAGGCCAACAAGACCGTCAAGAACATCGAAGGGGCGTGGGTCCAGGACCAGAAGGTCGCAGTCACGAACGGAGCGGTGACCGAGTACCGCGTCATGCTCAAGGTCACCTTCGTTCTCGAATGAGTGGCCCCCGCAAGCCCGTCATCGGTCCGTAGAAGGGCAACGAACGCGCACTACGCGCTCCACGGCCTGCCGAATAAGGTGAGGCCGCCAAAATCGGTTGCCGGGCAGGAGGCGTGATCGTTTCGCCGCCTCGAAGGCACGTGACTGCACCCGTTGGCCGGCAATGGAGGTCGTTACACGTGCCGTCGATCGTACGGTTGGTCTGCGCGTTCTCATTGCACTCGCCGTCGGCATTCTTGCCGTACCCGGAGCCCCGAGTGCCGGGTGGATGTTGTTCGCGGTCGGCGAACGCACGAAAAAACGCCGCCGGGGTTACCGGCGACGTCGGAGGCTCCGTGGTGCTCCGCTCGATGCGGAGCGATCACCGTCGGGGCCTCGGGTGAGGCCTCGCGAGACGATTCAGCGAGCCGCC
>JACCRC010000171.1 GCA_013813765.1 Deltaproteobacteria bacterium
CGTTCACACCGCCATCCGTCCAACCGCCGCCGCCGCCGCCGCCGCGCGCCGCGCCACCGCCGCCACCGGCCACGTCATCGCAGAAGTCTCCGCCCGCACCGACGGCACGCCCGGCGGCAGCCCCGTCGCAGGTCACGCGCCCCAATCCGATCCAGCCCGGCGCGTCGCAGCAGCGGCCGCAGGTTCCGGTGGAGTCGATGCAGGGTCCGTTTCCCCGCCAGCCGACCAAGCAGCCCGCCGCAGCGCCGCCGCCGATGCGCGCACCACCGGGCATGAACGACGCCGACGTCAACGCGCTCTACGCAAAGTACGTCAGCGCGAAGAAGGCGGTCGGCGACGATCCGGGACCGGGCGCTTTCGGCAAGCTGCTGAAGACGATCAACACACAGGCTCCGAAGATCATGGAGCAGTACAACGCGAAGGGCGTCGAGTTCTCGATCGTGGTGAAAGACAACCAGGTCATCATCAAGGCCAAGCCCAAGCCGTGAGCTAGAGTGCGGGCCATGACGTACTCGGCGGAGTTTCGCTGCATCGCCGGCTGCACCGGCAGTTACCCGCTCGACCAGGTGATCTATCGCTGTCCAACGTGCAACGACCTCCTCGAGGTGGTGCACGACGTCGCTGCGCTTCGCGCGACCTCCGCCGCGGAGTGGAAGCGCACGTTCGCCGACCGATGGGGTAACGCGAACGCCGACGAGCCATGGGGCAGCGGCGTCTGGGGCAAGCACGAGTGGGTCGCACCGACGCTCGCCCAGGCGAACATCGTCTCGATGCGCGAGGGCACGACGCACCTCACGCCGGTGCCGCGTTTCGCCGCGGACCTCAAGCTCGGCGATGTTCGCGTCAAGCAGTGCGGCACGTCGCACTCCGGATCGTTCAAGGACCTCGGGATGACCGTGCTGGTCTCGATGGTCAACCAGATGATCAAGAACGGGCAGCAGCTGATGGCGATCGCGTGCGCGTCGACGGGCGATACCTCGGCCGCGCTCGCCGCGTATGCCGCCGCTGCGGGCATCCGCTCCGTCGTGATCCTGCCGCGCGGCAAGATCTCGACCGCGCAGCTCGTGCAGCCGCTCGCGGCGGGCTCGCTCGTCCTCGCGATCGACACCGACTTCGACGGCTGCATGCGCCTCGTGCAGGAGCTCGCCGAGAAGGAAGGCGTGTACCTCGCGAACAGCATGAACTCGCTGCGCCTCGAGGGGCAGAAGACCGTCGCGATCGAGCTCGCGCAGCAGCTCGGCTGGCAGGTGCCCGACTGGGTCGTGATCCCCGGCGGCAACCTCGGCAACGTCAGCGCGCTCGGCGCGGGCTTCGAGATGCTGCTCGCGCTCGGCCTCGTGTCGAAGCGCCCGCGGATCTGCGTCGCGCAGGCCGCGCACGCGAGCCCGCTCCACAAGAGCTTCGAGGGCGGCTGGGCCGACCTCGTGCCTGTGAAGGCTGCGACCACGCTCGCCTCGGCGATCCAGATCGGCAATCCGGTGAGCTTCAAGAAGGCGGTCCGTGCGCTGCGCGCGTTCGAGGGTGTTGTCGAGGTCGCGACCGAGGCCGAGCTCGCGAATGCCTCCGCGCACTGCGACCGCGATGGCCTGTTCACCTGCCCGCACACCGGCGTCGCGCTCGCGGCGCTCACGAAGCTCGCGGCGCGCGGCCTCGTCACGCGGGATCACAAGGTCGTCGTGATCTCCACGGCGAGTGGCCTCAAGTTCGCCGACTTCAAGGTCGGTTATCACGAGGCCGCGCTCAAGGACGCGCCATCCCCGCGGTATCGCAACGTTCCCGTCGAGCTTCCGGAGCGCTACGAGGCGGTCCGGGACGCCCTGCATCGCGGCCTCGACGCACGCGCCACCGGCGTGCGAGACTGAAGGCATGAGGTTCGCCGAGTCGGCTCGTACACGCTGCGCTCTGGTTCTCGCTTCGCTCGTCACCGCTGGGCTCGCGGTCGCCGCCTGGCCCACGGCCTCGGCAGAGACCGAGCAGCCCCGCGGCCCCGTGAAGAAGATGCGCGGGTGCGGTGCGAAGCGCCACGCTCCGCCACCGGTGAAGCCGCAGCACCAAGATCCGTACGTCGAGACTCTGCGCTCCGCGCGACCCTCGCTCGAGGCATGCATCACCGCGCACCCCGTCGATCAGGTACGCCTCGCGATCGATCTCGCGCCGTCGGGTCAGGTGACGAACGTCGAGGTCCGCACGATGGCCGATGACCTCGCGAAGGTCGACCTCCAGATCGTCAAGTGCGTGAAGACCGCCGTGCAGTCGCTCGCGTTTCCGGCCTCGGCGGAACCCAAGCGAATCTCGACGTTTCTGAAGCAGTAACGATGTTGTGAAGGACCTACAGTAAGCGTGTTATGCAGGCGGCATGGGTCGCCTCGCAGCTTGCGTGCTCGCCGTTCTTTGCGCGTGTGGTGATGACGCGCAGTCGACGCCCGACGGTGGAGTCACCACGGAGGGATGCGCATACGAGCCGCTGACCGCCACGGCGAACGCCGGCGGCACGGTCAGCTCGGCTCCGCTGATGGCGGGCGCGGCCGAGCGCATCCTCGACATCCCGGTCGGCACCGCGCTCGGCGGCTACACGGGCCGCGCGGGCTTCCTCAGCTCGGCCGGCAAGGTCGACACGCGCAAGGTCGAGACGTCGGGAACGTTCAATCCGTCGATCGGCGTGCAGGCGGCGCCGCGCGTGAAGGCGCTCGCGCTGACCACCGGCCCCGAGACCGTTGTCATCGTGAAGCTCGACGCGATCTTCGCGTACGAGGGCATGCTGTTCGATCTAGAGCAGCGGCTCGGCCCCACGTTCGCGGGCAAGGTGATGATCTCGACCTCGCACTCGCACTCGGCGTGGTCGCAGTTCACGGGTCACGCTCCGCTCAAGCTCGGCTCGGGCCAGCTTCGCGACATCGTCTACAAGCGCTTCCTCGACGCGTGCGAGCAGACCGCGAAGGAAGCGCTCGCGGCGCGCGTTCCCGCGAAGCTCGGCTGGTTCGCCACGAACAACTTCGATCCGCAGAACCTGATCGAGCGCGACCGCCGCGGCGACAACGACATGTTGCCCGGCGGCAAGGGGAAGGATCCGAACATGCACCTGCTCCGCATCGACACCGCTGCGGGTGTTCCGCTGGCGGTCGTGCCGATCTTCGGTGGTCACCCGACGCTGAACGATCAGGACAACGCGTTCGCGACCGCGGATTCGGTCGGTGCACTCGAGCGCGTGCTCGCCGAGCAGTTCGACACGAAGGTCGTCGTGATGCAGCTGCAGGCGGCGGGCGGCGATGTCTCCGCGTCGGGTCACGGTGGCCTCGACTGCAACGTGAAGCCGGGCAAGCCGAACGATCCTTGCTACTCGTGGACCTCCGAGGAGGGCCACGGCCGCGCCGCC
Source organism: Deltaproteobacteria bacterium (assembly GCA_013813765.1). Lineage (GTDB taxonomy): Bacteria > Myxococcota_A > Polyangia > Haliangiales > Haliangiaceae > JABFXX01. The sequence continues at coordinate 3,374 of JACCRC010000171.1, forward strand.
GTGCCGGAGCTGATGGCGGCGTGGAACACCGCGGGCAACTCGATGCTTGAATCGGTGGAGATGGAGATGCTGACGCGGTCGATCGAGACCGGACCGTTCCACGACAACTTCACGATCCGCGACGGTGCGCTGAGCTATGCGCCGTTCGATCTGACGCGGCTCCCCGACAGGATCGTGATGGAGGGCGGCGCGCTCAAGTCGCCGATCGACGAGTACAACGCGCCGGTCGGCGCCGGGCTTTGCGAGAAGGGCGAGCCGATGTTTCCCGCCGCCGCGATCCCCGGCACGGAGGGCGTCCTGCCGTACGGCTCGTGCCTGCAGCTCGACAAGGCGGCCGAGGTGCTCGGCCCGATCTTCAAGTTCGACTTCGGCATCACCGAGACCAAGCCGGTCTGCGAGACGACGCGCACCACGATCTCCGCGCTGCGGATCGGCGAGTACCTGATCGGCACGATGCCGGGCGAGCTCACGGTGCTGCTCGCCGCGCGGGTCCGCGAGCTATCGCCGGTGCCGAGCAAGACGATCGTCGTCGGCTACGCACAAGGCCACGTCGGATATCTGTTGAGGCCCGAGGACTGGGTGCTCGGCGGCTACGAGCCGAGCGTCTCGTTCGGTGGTCCGCTCGAGGCCGAGATGATCGCGGAGCGGCTCGCGACCCTCTTGCCGCTCGCGATGACGCCGATGCGCGAGGACGGCACGACCGACGGCACGACGCGCGTCGCGACCGCGACGATCGTCGACAACCTGCCGAAGGACGAGCCGGCGATGATGCGCGGCACCGTGCCGGCGACGGTGCCCTCACTCGTCTACTCGCGCGTGGGTACGCCCGCGCAGGCACAGCCCGCGGCGACGATCCCGCGCATCGCCGGCATCGCGACGTTCACCTGGATCGGCGACGATCCGCTGACGAAGACGCCGAAGGTCACGCTGCAGCGCGAGACCACAACGGCGGGCGTGTTTCAGGACGTCACGCGCAAGAGCGGACGAACCGTGGAGGACATGGAGGTCGTGCTCGCCTACACGCCCTCGCCGTTGCAGCGATCGGGTCCGCAGACGCACTTCTGGGTCGCGGAGTGGCAGGCGGTGCCGTGGGTTGGTCTCGTGGGCGGCGATGCACTGAACGAGCGCGGCAACGTCCCGCTCGGCAATTACCGGTTCCACGTCGAGGGCAGTGGCTGGACCCTCGACTCGAGCCCGTTCACGGTGGTTGCGGGTGGCGCGGTGCTCAACCAGCCGATGCGCACCGCGGGCAGCGTGAAGGTCGTGCTCTCGTGGCACGCGCCGAAGGGCTGGCGGCTGATGGACATGAGCGCGCGGTCGAACCAGCCGGTTCCGGTGAGGAACCAGCAGGTCACCGTCGACCTCCTGACGGCCGCCGACCTCGTCGTGGGAAGCTCTCAGCCGACCTCTGACGCTGTCGGGAGCGTCACGATCAACGACAACGCCGCGGCGACCAAGGTCAGGGTCACCGATCGGTTCGGGAATTCGGTGACCGCACCGCTACCGTGAAGTTGCCCCGGATCGGGGGGAGCTGTTCACACCCCCCGGTGAGTGATCCCAGGTGGTTAACGCCGAAATCCGCTGGTCCTACAGTTGCACACTCCGTGGAGCGTGAAGTCGCTCCTGATCCTGACCGCGGCCGTCGCCGCCACCGCGTGGGTGGCTGGCCGACACCTGCCCGGAAAGGCCGAGGCGCAGCCGATGGTCTCCCAGACGCAGGAGGTCCAGTCGGTGTCGCTCGACGGTGGACGCGGCCTCCCGCTCGCCTCGCTCCGCGACGTGCTCGACACGCAGCCGGGCGAGCAGCTCGATGCAAACCGTCTCGTCCAGGACCGCGCGGCGCTCCAGGCCGAGCTCGAGTCGCGTGGTTACCTCGCCGCGCGCGTCGAGCCTGCCGTCGTCACGTTCCGGGCTTCGGGCGGCGCGTACATCACGTTCTCGATCACCGCCGGGCCGGTCTACAAGCTGCGCTCGGTGAACGTGAAGGGCGCGAGCGTGAAGGACACGAGCGTCGTCACGCTGATCGCCGGTGATGACGCGATCGCGAGCCGCATCGAGCGCGCGCGCCAGACCCTGGCCGACAACCTCGGCCGCCGCGGCAAGCCCGCGAACGTGACCGTCGCGCTTCGGATGGATCCGAAGGCCGCCGCGGTCGACGTCGACCTCGTCAGCAAGTAGCCCCCCTCTCGGGCGAGGGCTATGCTGGGGGCCGTGGCCATGGACCAGACCATGCCGGCCCTCTTTGCGCCCGAGGGGGGCGACGAGGGGTACACCCCGCTCGCGCAGCTCGGCGCGGGCCCGGATGGCATCGCGATCCTCGCGAAGAAGGGCGAGCGCCTGGTCGAGCTGCACCAGCTGAGCTTCCAGCCGGGCGCGCCGCGCTGGCACATGCTGGAGGCGAGGATCCGGGCGCTCGCGATGATCGACCAGCCGTCGGTGCGCGCGATCCTCGCGCTCGAGCCGGGCAGCGCGACGGAGCCGCCGACCTGCGTGGTCGACGGCGACAGCTTCCCGCCGCTCGCGGAGCTGATGGAGCAGTCGTCGGTCGACCTCGTGCGCGCGATCCGCATCCTCGTCGAGCTCGCACGCGCGCTGTCGGCGGCCCACCGCGTCGGCGTGTTCCACGGCCGCCTGCATCCGTGGGCAGTCTGGGTGGGCGGAAACGACCGGCCGCGGTTCGAGCTCACGGGCCTGGCGACGCGTACGCAGCATCATCCGTGGGCGGCGCGCTGCGTGACGCCCGAAGTCGAGGACGGCATCATCGACGGACCGAGCGACGTGTTCGCGCTCGGCCAGCTGCTCGGGCTGTTCGCGGCGAACGCGGGGCGCTCCGCCGATGATCACGTGCTGAACATCGTGCGGATGACGACGCTACCGGATCCCGAGTCGCGGCCGTCGATCAACGAGGTCGTGCGCCTCCTGCACACGGCTGCGATGGGCTCGCGTGGCCGCCCGACGCTGCAGGACGAGGAAGAGCACCGACCGCTGCGGCCCGGGCTCGGCGTGAAGATCGGCCGGTTCGAGCTCTCGCGCCAGCTCGGCTCCGGAGCGATGGGCGAGGTCTGGCAGGCGCGCGATACGAGCGGCGACGCCGACGTGGCGATCAAGCTGCTGCGTCCGGAGATCGCGAGGGACGAGGAGCTGCTGCGCCGGTTCCGCAAGGAAGCCCGCGTACTCGCGAAGGTCGGCAGCCCGCACATCGCGAACATCATCGACCTCAACGAGGATCGCGGCCTGCATTACCTCGTGCTCGAGCTCGTCGCCGGCGGTTCCGTCGGTGCGGCGCTCAAGCGGATCGGCAAGTTCCCGGAGCGGCTCGCGCTCGGCATCGTCGGGGATGCGTGCCGCGCGCTCGCGGAGCCGCACCGCCTCGGCATCGTTCACCGCGATCTCAAGCCCGACAACATGATGTTCGTGCGCGCGAACGTGGAGATGGAGTCCGCGCCGCTCGGCCAGCTGATCAAGCTCGTCGATTTCGGCATCGCGCGGATCGCCGAGGACGCCGCCGGTGCCGCTGCCGCCGACGGTGCGACGCGCGAGGGCGCGGTGCTCGGCACGCCGGAGTACATGGCGCCGGAGCAGTGCCAGGGGGTGGCGATCACGCCGGCGACAGATGTCTACGCCCTCGGGTGTTGCTTGTTCACGCTGATCGCCGGCCGCCCCCCGTTCCCGGTCGGCGAGGACAACGCGATGGGCGTGATCCTCCAGCACCTCGGCGAGACGCCGCCGCGCCTCGATGCGGTGCAGCCCGAGGTGTCGCCCGCGGTCGCGGATCTCGTCGCGAAGTGTCTCGAGAAGGATCCGCGTAACCGGCCCGCGGATGCGGCCGAGATGCTCACGTCGATCGAGCAGATGCGCGAGGGAACCGCCGCGTTGATCACCGCGCACCCCGCGCCGCCGGTGCACAAGGCGTCGCGGATCGTCACGTACACGTTCGAGTGGGAGCTGCAGAGCTCGCCCGAGGCGTTGTGGCCGTTCGTGTCGAACACCGAGAAGATGAACCGCGCGAGCGGGCTCGAGCCCGTGCGATTCGAGATCGAGTCGGTGAAGAACGACGCGCGAGTCCCCGACTCGCCGCACACCACGGGACACCAGCGCGTCGCCGGCATCGCGCTCCAGTGGAAAGAGCACCCGTACGAGTGGATCGAGGGCAGCCGCCACGTGGTGCTGCGCGTGTTCTCCGGTGGACTGCTCCGGTGGTACGTCGCCGAGGTGCAGCTCGAGCGGTTGCCGGGTGGCGGCACGAAGCTGCGCAACATCGTCAAGATGGAGCCGCGCGGCTGGCTCGCGAAGTTCATCTCCAAGTACGAGATCGGGATCAAGTACAAGCGGAACCTCGGGCGCGTGTATCAGCGGCTCGACAAGATCCTCGCCGCGGGGCCCACGCCCGGCATCGATCCGATCGATCCCGAGATCGTGCTGACGCCCGCGGCGAAGCAGCGCATCCAGCGCGCGAGCGAGGAGCTGATGGAGGCCGGTGTCGATCCGGCGTCGGTCGACGCGCTGACGTCGTACCTCGCGCGTGCGTCGGATCAGGACGTCGCTCGCATCCGCCCGCTCGAGCTCGCGGCGAAGTTCGCGGTGCCCGAGGAGGCGATGGTCGAAGCAGCGCTGCGCGCGGCGAAGCTCGGCGTCCTCGGCATGGTGTGGGACGTGATCTGTCCGTCGTGCAAGATCCCGTCGTCGGTCGTCGAGTCGCTCGCGAAGATCGAGGAGCACGGTCGCTGCAAGACCTGCAACATCGGCTTCGGCGTGGACTTCTCGCGCGCGATCGAGCTCGCGTTCCGCGCAGCACCGGAGATCCGCGAGGTGGAGACCCGAACGTTCTGCATCGGCGGCCCCGCGCACTTCCCGCACGTCGCCGCGCAAGTGCGACTCGCGCCCGGCGAGCGGTTCGCACTGCCGCTGTCGCTCGGTCCTGGTTACTACCTGCTGCGTAGCCCGCAGCTCACGCGCCAGCACGAGCTCCGCGTGACTGCATCGGGCGGGGTGCGCCGGCTCGACGTGGTGCTCGGTTCTCCGACCGACGTGGCGACGCTGACCGCCGGTGACCAGCTGCTCACGCTGGTCAATCCCGACCAGCACGAGGTGGTCGTGCGCGTCGAGCGCGCGGGTGATCGCGCGTTCGCTCTCACCGCCGCGCGTGTGATGGCGTTCCAGACGTTCCGCGATCTGTTCCCCGATCAGCAGCTCGCGCCCGGCCGCCTGATGGCGGTCACGCAGGCGACGCTGCTCGTCGCGCAGGTCGATGACGCGCAGACGCTGTTCCGCGATCTGGGCGACAGCAAGGCCTTCCCCGTGGCGACCCGGTTCTACGAGCTCTGCGGCGCGCTCGCGAAGGAGTACGGCGGCGGCGTGATCAAGATCTTCGGCGGCCTCGCGATCGCGGGCTTCGAGCGGCCGGGTCCCGCCGTCGAGGCTGCGCTCGCGCTGCAGTCCGCGATCGACAAGGACGTGGTGACCTCCGGGCTCAAGTGCCGGATCGCGGTGCACCGCGGCCCGATGATGGCGCTCACGCAGGCAGGTCGCCTCGACTACTTCGGTCAGAACGTCGAGCTCGCGCTGACGGTCGCCGCCGCAACGCCGCCGCTCGTGATCGGGCTGACGCAGGCCGTGTGTCAGGACATCGGCGTCACCGAGCGCCTCCAGACGGTGCCGGATCAGCTCGGGATGCAGCCGCTCGCCGGCGGCTCGTGGGTGCTACACGTGCGATCGCGCCGGTCCGACGCGCGCGCGCTGCCTGCGCCGGTCAACGAGACCGGGCAGACGCTGATGCAGTAGCGCGCTACTCGCGTCGAGCTGGGAGGACTGCGGTGGGACGCTGGCGCTCGTCCTCACGCGCGAGGACAAACCGGCGCTGACCCGCATCGCGCCACCAATCGGCCCACTTGTGCGCCGCGGCTTCTCGCTCGCGGCGGGGTAGGTCGTGGTGGTAGCCGAAGTACTCGCCGGTCAGGCGGCGCAGGTCATTGATCGCGTTCTCGCGGATCGCGTCTTCCTTGTGCCCGAGGCCGTCGATCAGCCACTCGATGCGGTGGCGCGTGCGCGCGCCGTCGTACCACTTGCGCCACTTGCGCTCGCTCGATCCGAAGTCCTGCGCGGTGAGAGCCACGAGTGCGCGACGCGCGTGCTCGCCGGCGCGATCGCTGCGTTCGATCGCGCCGATCAGATCGGCGATCGACTCGGTGTCGCCGAGCTCGGTGATCGCCGTGGCCGCCGCCGCGACGACCTCCGCATCCGACGAGTGCAGCGCGCGACGGGCGCGGACGAGCGCGGTGCCGAGATCCTGCACGGGGTATCCGGAGAGTGCCTCGATCGCGCACGCCCGCACGCCGAAGTCCTGATCGAACAGCCGCTCGGCGAGCGCGTACACGGCGGTGCGCGGCCGCAGCTCGGCGGCGCACACCGTCGCGTAGAACCGCACGTCTCGCTGCGCGACGGCCATCTTGTCGATCAGCAGCTCGGACGCGATCGAGCCGAGCCGGATCACCAGCTCGAGCAGACCTCCGTACTGCGCGGCGCGCAGCGGACGCCCTGCGACGGAGATCCGATCGACGCGCAGCTTTCCCGGGAAGCGGCGCATCAGCTCGCCGAGCGTCTCGGACGCGCGTTCGACCGCCTCGCCGATCGCTGCCTCGGCGTGGCCCTCGCGTGCTCCCTCGATCTCGTCGATCAACGACTCGATCGATGCGGGCGGGTCGGACGGGATCGACACCTCGAGGCCTTCTTCGAACGGCAGCGCCAGCGCCTTGACCGGTCCCGGTGCGGCCCAGCCACTCGCGGCGCGCTGGATCTTCTTCGTGTCGATCATCCCGGCCTCGAATTCGATCGCGCCCGGAGCCGCGGAGGGCGTGCGGTAGCCGGCGGACTTCGCCTTGACGATCAGCCGGCCCAGCGCCTCGGAGGCCGTGTTCGCGAGCGGCAGCAGCTCGGTGATGTCGGAGAGCCGTAGGTCGGAGTGCACGCGGTGCGCGACCACGATCGCGACCACGCGCTCGCGCAGCACGACCGGCATCAACAGCGCGGAGGGTGGCATCGTGCCTCCAAGCCGGATCGCCATCGCATCGATACCGGGATCGCCGGAGACGATCGGCCCGATGTGAGGCTGGTGCGTCGACACCACCGCGCGCCATGGCGACACGGCATCGAGCGGAATGAGGACGGTGTTCGTGGCAGAGATATCGAGGCCCGGCTCCGCGATCGCGACGCGCCCGATCGCCGCACCGCCCTGGACGGTGAGCAGGCCGGCCCACCGCGCGCGCATGCGAGCGGCGCGCAGCAGCGTCAGGAAGATGGTGTCGCGATCCTCGGCGATCGCGAGCTGCTCGCGCGCCATCAGGACGGGGAGTGGAGCATCGCGGCCCTGCGTGTCGATCGGCGCCGTCGGCGTGCGCTTGAGGGCGCGCATCGATCCGCTCGATGGCCTCCTCGAACGACCGGAGTCGGAGACGGCTCGCGTGACGACCGGCGTCGGGATCGGCTCCTCGGGAACACCATCCCCGTGGACGCGCGAGCGCCGCGCTTCGATCGTGGGCGGGGGGCTCGATCGGCCTGGCCTCCGCGTCGGCGGCAATCCTGGATCGGTGTTCGTGCGCGGCGGGCGGACGCCGAGCAACGTGGAGCGCTTCTCGCGGCCGCTGTCACCTGCGTGCGGCATGTCGGGCGCGGAGCTGGTGTCGGGCGGCGCTTGCATCGGCAGCGTCGGTGCGTGGTTATCGACGCGCCCCGGCGGGCGATCCATCCGCGTCGTGTGGTCGGCGAGCGCCGGAGTCTTCTCGGTGATGTCGCCGGTGACCACACCGCTCGGTGCAGCGGCAGCATCTACGATCACGCTCTTCGAGCGGCCCACCGGTGCCGTCGACGCATCGACATCGAGCGAGCGCGCGAGCGTCGTGAACCGCGCTGGCGCGTCGAGGCTGTAGGCAGTCGCGTAGACGAGGTGCCAGCGATACTCCGGCGCGATCAGCGGTTGCAGCGGTCGGTCGAGCTGATCGGCGAGATCCTCGAGGCGTTCGATCTCGAGCGGCGAGCACACCATGATGCGGACCGTCTCGCCTTCCACCGCGAGCGGCACGGCGCGGTACTGCTCGGCCATCTGGCGCGGCAGGATCTTCACCGCCGCCTCGCTGACCTCCTCGCCCTCGTGGCGCTCGGCGGGCGGCAGGCCCGAGGCGAGCGAGAGGTACTGCGTCAGACGCTCCTCGGTGAGGAGGTTCATCTCGAGCAGGATCGTGTCGAGGCTTCCGCCGTAGATCACCTGGCGCTGAAACGCCTTCTCCATGCGCTTCACGCCGACGAGGCCGTCGCGGACCAGCAGAGAGCTCAGGCGCGATGGCATCGCCGCCGCCTCATGCCCGGATCACGTAGGTACCCGCGATCCAGTCCTGGAGCCCGCGTTTCTCGCTGTCGAAGCCCATCCAGAGGAATCCCAGGAACAGCGTGGCGACGCCCGCGACATAACCACCGCAACGCGCCACGCAGCGCGCCGGCGAGGGGCGATCACCGTAGACGTCGATGATCTTCATCTTCAGGAGGCGCATCCCGAGCGTCCGCCCGACGACGATCTGGAACACGAGCAGGTAGATCAGCCCGACCGCGAGCAACATCACCATGCCCATCACGAGGGCCGGATCGGTGGCGAGCACGAGGTCGATCCACATGTCGACATCGAGGACCTTGAGGTTCGACGGCGGCAGGTGAACGCCGGCGATCTTGCTGACGATCAGCGTCAACAGCAGCGCCGCAGGGACCACGATCGCGAGATCCACCGTCGCTGCCAGCAGGCGCTTCCAGAACCCGACGACGAAGACCGACGGCACCTCGCGCCGCGATGGTCGCACGGGGAGGGAGGCGTCAGTCTTCTCGTTCTTCTCGAACACCGTGGTCGCGGCGCGCTCGTTTTCGCTCTCGGCACGCTTCGCCGGTTCCGCACCGTACTTCGCCGTCGACTCCACCTCGCGCTCCACGGGCAGGGCGCCGAGGATGGACGGGTCGCGGTCCTCCGACATCATGAATGAATAACCCGCCTCACTGGTAGGACGCAAATCTGCGTATGTTTTGGGTAACGTCGGGGTTTCCATGGCCCGTGCCCTGACCCTCCTCGTGCTCCTGACCAGCGCCTGTTCGTCGAAGGGCGACCAGGCGCCGGCCCCGACCGTCCAGGGCCCGGGCTCGGGCTCGGGCTCGGGCTCGGCCGTCCCCGAGGTCGCCCCCGTCGTGGTGCCGGAGACCGCGCCGGCACGCCGGCTGTGGTCGAACAAGCTCGATAGCCAGGAGATGTTCGACGCCTACTCGAAGGAGCTCGGCGGCGAGCGGTTCTCGAAGTTCGTGATCGATCTGAAGAGCGACGCCATCTACTACTTCGACGTCGACGTCTACAAGGTGCACAAGGACTTCGTCTTCCAGGAGCTCTACAAGAAGCCGAAGACGAAGGAGGCAGTGCGCGTGTTCGACAAGAACTACACCGCGCAGAAGGTGGACTTCATGCTTTGCTACATCGTCCACCACACCTCGCAGGACGTGTGGACGTTCGCATTCTGGGACGGTGACCTCGCGACGCCCGAGCAAGTCACCCACGCATACAAGCGGATGAAGGAGACGTTCTTCAAGGGCGACCTCGTCAAGTACCGGCCGGACTCGTCGCATCAGGAGTCGGTCGCGAAGAAGCTCGTCGGCGTGCCGTTCATCCTGAACGATGCGCTCTACAAGGCCGCCGAGTACGTCGCGTTCAACGAGGGCCAGAACGTCGGGAAGCTGCGGCTCGTGCCGCCAAATGTCGCCGAGACCGAGCTGACGTTCGCGACCGACGAGATTGTCGTGCTGGCCGCGCCGCTCGCCGACATCACGCCGGTCGCTGGCATCATCTCCGAGCAGTTCTCGACGCCGCTCTCGCACGTGAGCTTGCGCGCGAAGGCATGGAAGATCCCGAACATCGGGCTCAAGGGTGCGCGCGAGAAGCTGGCGACGTTCGACGGCAAGCAGGTGTGGTTCGAGGCGAAGGGCGGCACGTACACGCTGCGCGCGGCGACGCCGCAGGAGATCGCCGCGAACCAGGCGAAGGAGCAGAAGCACGTCGATCTGCCGGCCGCCAATCTCGACTTCGGCGAGATGCTCACGCTCGATCAGTTCACCGCGAAGGACATCGTGAAGTTCGGCGCGAAGTCGGCGAACCAGGGCGAGATCATCGCCGCGAAGCTCACCGGCTTCGAGGTCCCACCCGGTTTCGGGATCCCGTACCGCTACTACGCCGAGCACATGGCGAAGAACGGGCTCGACGAGAAGCTCGTCGCGATGCTCGCGGACCCGGCGTTCAAGTCCGACGCGAATGTGCGGAAGAAGGCGCTCGCCGGTCTCAAGGCCGCGATCATGGCAGCGCCCGTCGACAAGAGCTTCTTCGACAAGGTCGACGCTGCGCTGAAGGCGCTGCCTGGATCCGACGGCGGCGTGTTCGTTCGCAGCTCGGGCAACGCCGAGGATCTCGATCAGTTCAACGGCGCGGGGCTCTACGACACCGTCCCGAACCAACGTGGCCTCGACCAGGTGCTCGCGTCGGTGAAGAAGGTCTGGGGCTCGACGTGGAACTTCGCTGCGTTCGAGGACCGCTCGCGCGCGAAGATCGATCACCTCAAGGTCTTCAGCTCCGTGCTCGTGCAGATCGGCGTGCCCGCCACCGCGGCGGGTGTGCTGATCACCGAGCATCCGACCGATCCCACGGACGAGAAGAACTACACGATCAACGCGAAGAGCGGTCTCGGCATGTCGGTCGTCGACGGCAAGAAGGTGCCCGAGAGTTTGATCGTCAGCTGGTACAACCACGGCATCCGCGTGCTGTCGCGGTCAGCCGAGCCGACGAAGCTCGTGTTCGACGAGAAAGGCGGAATCCGCGAGGTGCCGAACCCGGATGCAGGCAAGCCGGTGCTGACGAACGCGCGCGCTCTGCTTCTCGCTGACACCGCGAGGAAGATCACGAAGGTGTTCAAGAACGATCACCTCGATATCGAGTGGGTGTTCGTCGGCGAGAAGCTGTTCATCGTGCAGACGCGGCCGCTGGTGCGGTGAGATCGAAGATCAGGAAGTAGGGCACGCGTGTGGCATCGTCGAGATCCGGGCGCGCGCGTACGACCTCGTCGGTGGGCTTCGGCTCGCGCAGCGCGCGGATCGTGAAACCAGCCTCGGTGGTCCAGTCGATCCACTGCTCGAGGGTGACGTGCAGCGCGCGCGTGGTGAACTCGTAGCTCCAGCGCTTCCAGGTGTAGGGGGTTGCGCCGCGATCGAAGTAGCGGTCGACGCACAGCCACTTCTTCGACTTCTTGTCATTGCCGCGATGCCACTGGCGGAACGGCATCGACGAGAACGGGTGCTCGATCGCGGATACGAACCGGCCGCCCGGCACGAGCACCTTCGCGATCGCCTTCAGCACGCGCCCCGGGTCCGGCATATCTTGCAGGGCGAGGCACGCGGTCGCGACGTCGAAGCTCGCGGCCGGGAACCGCGTATCGATCCTTGCCGCATCGAGGACCTCGTACTTGATCGCGCCGCCGGTCTCCTGCGCGTGCTGGATCATCCGCGGCGAGATATCGACGCCGGTGACGTGGGCGCCGCGCTCCGCCATCGCGCGGGAGAAGTACCCGGAACCGCAGCCGACATCGAGGAGCTTCTTGCCGGCGACGTCGCCCATCATCGCGATCTGATAGGGGCCGAAGAACTCGAGGCGGTAGTAGTCGCGCCCGTCGGCCTGGCCCTTCGCATAGGCATCGGCAGCGTAATCCCACTCTTCGCGCACTCCGTCGGCGTCGAAACGAGGCATGCCCGCGACTCTATGCGATCTGATACCTTCGACGGAGATGAGGACGTGGTTTGCCCTCGCGCTCGTGGCCGGCTGTGCCTCTGCAGGACAGCAGGATCCGAACGGCCAGAATCCCGACGCGAAGACCTCTGGCATGACCGATTCGGCGGTCCCGCCGGATGCATGCCTCGACGGCGACAACGACGGCGCCTGCAACGCGGTCGACAAGTGCCCGAACCACGACGACCGGATGGACACCGACTCCGACACGGTGGCCGACGGCTGCGACCGCTGCCCCGGCATCGATGATCGCCCCGACGCGAACATGAACGGCACGCCCGACTGCGCGGAGCTGATGACACGCACGATCGACGTGAAGAAGGTCGGTGCGAACTTCTGGCGCGGCTGGCAGGCGAACGCGAGCGCGACGCACACGACGGACAACGACAACACGATCACCGGCACCACCGGCGGGTCGATCTACAACAGCTACTTCGTGTTCAGCCTGGCGGGGTTCACGGCGACCACGATCGCTGAGGTCAAGCTCGAGCTCGAGATGGAGTCGTACGTCTCAAGTGATGCGAACGAGGTGATCTCGATCTGGGACGTCACGACGCCGTCGAATACCGTGGAGACGACCGGCCTCAACGTCACGATCCACAATGACCTCGGCACCGGCATGAAGTACGGGATGGCGACGGCGACGAGCGCGACGGTCGGGCCCGCAAACCTCTTGTCGTTCACGCTCAACGCGCAGGCGAACACCGACCTCAAGGCGAAGCTCGGTAGCGAGTTCGTCGTCGGTGTTCACCTCGACGCGACGCCGGGCTACGTGCGGTTCTCCGCCGCGGCAGAGCCGCGAATCGCGCGCATCGTCGTCAAGTACACACCCTGACGTCCCTGTTTCTGCACAACGGTCAGCTGCGGGTCTGCGCGCGGATGATCGCGGTCGCGATCACGGGTGCGGTCTCCGCGCGCAGGATCCGCGGGCCGAGGCCAACCGACGTGCACATCGCGAGCTGCTCGAGCTCGGCGTTCGTGAAGCCGCCCTCGGGGCCGCTGATCAGCGTCACCTCCGCGGCCGCGCCCGCCTCGAGCACGCCATCGGACGTTGGATCGAGGACGATGCGCAGACCCTCGGCTGGCAGCGCCGATGACAGCGAGTCGGCAGCACGGACCGTCGGGACCTGCGCACGCCCACACTGACGGGCGGCGGCTTGCACGGCCGACGCGAGCTTCACGATTCGTCCGGCACGGCGCTCGCTGTCGAGGACCACGACCGCGCGAGCGGCGGGCCAGACAACGATCTCGTCGCAGCCGGCCTCGACGAGCTTCTCGATGCACACGTCCATCCGGTCGCCCTTGATCCACGGGATCAGCGCGCGAATGAACGGCGGTGCAGACGCGATCGCCTCGGGGTCCGAGACCGTCAACGTCGTTGCGCTGTCGCTGATCGACGCGATCGTCGCGGCGGCCCGGCGGCCGGCACCATCGACCAGCTCCAAGCGATCACCGGTGCGCGCCCGACGCACGCGAGACAGGTAATGATGCTCGTCGCCGGTGATCGACAATGTGCCGGCTGCGAGCTGCGCGGGCGGGACGAAGATCCGCATGATGATCAAGTCATCGGCGCAGCGTTGCCGAGGACCACTGCGGATCGTCAGCGCTCTCGCGCACGCGGATCAGTCGGAGGCCGGCGGCCACGAACTCGTCAGCGAGGGGCTGGGCCTGCGGCGTGAGCAGGCCGGAGAGGATCAGCGTGCCGCCGGGCACGAGGCGCGCGATCAGCGCGGACTTAAGCTCGCGCAGCACGTGCGCCTGGATGTTCGCGAGCACGAGCGGGAACTGTTCGGTCAGCTCGCCGACCGGCGTCAGCCCGGAGTCGATCCGGTCCGCGACGCGGTTGACGGAGGCGTTGTCGAGCGTCGCGTCGACGGCGAGCTGGTCGTTGTCGATCGCGAGGCAGGTCGACTCGGGCCACCGCTTGGTCGCGGCGATCGAGAGGATGCCGGAGCCGCACCCGACGTCGAGGATGCGCGCGGGGGTCACGCCGAGGTCCGCGAGCTCCTGCAGCTCCTCGAGCACGAGCCGCGTGGAGGCGTGTGTTCCGGTACCGAACGCCATGCCGGGATCGAGATCGATCACGACCTCGGAGTCGTGCGCGACGTAGCGCTCCCAGCTCGGCACCACGACGAACTGCCGGGTGAGCTTCGAGACCTTGAAGAACTTCTTCCAGGCATCGCGCCACTCGGTCTCGGGCACGGCCTCCGAGAGGCGAACGCGCTGCGGGCTGACGTTCGCGCCGTTGGCCTGCCAGCGGGCGACCGCCTCGCAGGTCGCGATCAGGACGCCGGCGCTGTCAGCGCGCTCGACCCAGAACACGACCTCATCACCCCGGAGCTGCGTTCCGGCAGCCGCGGCTGGGATCTCCGAAGCGATCAAGGCCGCGATGTCATCGACATCAGCGGCCCCGACGTGAACAACAACCTCTACCCAATCCCCCAAGTAACACCCGCCAAAATCAGATCGACGTCAGATCGACGATGCGGAAGATGATCAGCGAGCTGGCGCGGGCGAAACCCGGCGCTTCATCTCGCGGCGCAGGCGCTTGCGCGCCTCGCGGGTCTTCCGCTTCTTCTTGACGCTCGGCTTCTCGTAGAACCGGCGACGCTTGAGCTCCTGCAGGATGCCCTCTTTGGACATCTTCTGCTTGAGGATCTTCATCGCCTTCTCGAGGCTGTCGCGAACCTCGACTTCGACGGGCTTTCCGAACGAATTCTCCATAGGGGAGGCAAGTGGGTACTCGATCGAGGGAGCCTGGTCAAGGCCCCCGACGAGTCCCCTCCGTCCTAGGCCTTGTTGTGCTTGTAGAACAGCGTGATCGTGAGGCAGTGGAACTCCGAATCCGAGCTCTGCGTGACGATCTTGTCGACGATCTCGTGGTCCGGGTGGCTGCGGATCCAGTCGGTGATCAGTTCTCCGAGAAGCTCGCGCTCCTTGGCCTTGGTGGCCGAGAACACCTTGACGCCGGTGACATCGATCATCCGCCCATCCTCCTGTGAACCGTTGGACTGCTGCAGTCGGGCCATTTGCTCCGCACTGTGACCGCAACCAAGATTCCAGTCAATCGGTACTATTCCGATAATGGTGAAACCTCGGTTAATCGGTATGCATAGTTAGCTCGGCTACCATCGTTACGCGCGTAAGTGCGTGAAGGCAACGGGACTGGTAGTGTCCGCGGTCCTAGAGGAGCTTTATGGTCCGCCTGTTACCCATCGCCATCGCCCTTGCTGCGCTCGCCGGCGCCGTCTCGGCGCAGCCCGCCCGGTCCACCGTCTCGAAGCTGCCGCAAGTCGAGACCTTCACCCTGGCCAACGGCCTCCAGGTCTCGGTGCTCCACACCAACGCGGCCCCGGTCGTCGCGGTCCAGGTCTGGTACCGCGCCGGCGCGAAGGACGAGGCCCGCGATCGCCGCGGCTCCGCCCACATGTTCGAGCACATGATGTTCAAGGGCACCTCGCACCTCCGGGGCGAGGAGCACGCCCAGTTCATCAACGGCATCGGCGGCTACGTGAACGCGCAGACCGACGAGGACGCCACCCACTACATCAACACGCTGCCGTCGGACTACATGGACTTCGCGGTCCAGCTCGAGGCCGAGCGCATGCGGAATCTCCTGTTCCGCAAGGAGATGATCGACACCGAGCGCGAGGTCGTGAAGGAGGAAATCCGGCAGCAGGAGAACTCGCCGATCGCGAAGGGCTTCCTCCGCTTCCTCGAGGTCGCGTTCACGAAGCACCCGTACGCGTGGACCGCGGGCGGCACGATCAAGGATCTCGATCAGACGACGCCGGCTGAGCTGCAGAAGTTCTACAACGCCTACTACCAGCCGGGGAACGCGATGCTCGTCGTCGTCGGAAAGGTGTCAGCGGCTGATGTGAAGGCATCCGCGGAGAAGTGGTTCGGCCCGATCCCGAAGGCGCCCGCGCCGCCGCGTCCCGCCGCCACCGCGCAGGAGCCGGAGCAGAAGCAGAAGCGCAAGGAGACCGTCGAGGCCGGCCAGATCGGGCTGACGCTCGTCGGCTTCCACGTGCCGCCCGCGAAGGACAAGGACGTCTACGCGCTCCAGGTCGCGTCGATCATCCTCGGAGCCGGCGAGTCGTCGCGGCTGAAGGTCCGGCTGAAGGCGATCGACAAGAAGACGGGCCGCCCGCTCGCACTCGACGGCGGCATGGAGTCGCTGATCCGCGAGGATCCGGGCATCTCGATCGCGCTCGGCGCGTACCTCGATCCCGCCGCGGCCGATGGCGTCGAGGCGGCGATCTTCGACGAGATCAAGAAGCTCGGCACCGGCGGCCCCAGACCCGACGAGCTTCGCAAGGCGAAGAACCAGGTGCAGTCGGGCTTCGTGTTCTCGCTCGAGAACGCGCAGGGCCTCGCCGAGGCGATCGGCCGCTCGTGGATCCTGACCGGCAGCCCGACGTCGTTCATCAAGGACGTCGACCTGATCGAGAAGGTCACCGCAGCCGACGTGAAGAAGGTCGTCTCGCAATACATGTCCCCCGACCGCGCGACTGTCGTGGTCATTCCTCCGAAGGGCCGCTGACCATGAAGCGCCTGCTCGCTCTCGCTGTTGTACTCGCCGCGTGTGGCCCGAAGCCCACGCCCGCTCCGCTACCCCTCCTGCCCGGCGACGGCGACACCAACGTCGCGAAGCCGCTGCCGCCGAAGGCGCCGCCCGTGAAGGATCAGTGGGCCGGCAAGACCGATCTGATCAAGCCGCCCGCGCCGAAGCCGCCGGCCCCCGTCGAGCTGCCGCAGATCGACGAGCTGAAGCTGTCGAACGGTCTCCGCGTGTTCGTCGTGAAGAGCGACCGCTTGCCCGTCGTCAGCTTCCAGCTCGCCGTGAAGGCGGGACGGATGCACGAGCCTCGCTCACGGCTCGGCGTCGCGGAGGCGACGGCCCACATGCTGGTGAAGGGCACGAAGAAGCGCGATGCGCTCGCGATCGCGAAGGCGATCGACTTCGTCGGTGGCACGATCGCCGCGGACGCCACGTTCGAGGCCACGCTGCTCTCGTGCAGCGTGCTCGCGAAGAACCAGGCCACGTGCCTCGAGCTGTTGCCCGAGATGCTCACGCAGCCGACGTTCCCCGACGCCGAGCTCGTCAAGGTCCGCGAGGGTCTGCTCGCGCAGGTGCGCCAGCGCCTCGACGATGCGGGCGCGCAGGCATCGGCGCACGTGCAGAACCTCCTGTGGGGCAACGACCACGTGCGGGGCTGGATCCCGAGCGAGAGCACGGTCGCCGCGCTCAAGCGCGATGATCTCGCCGCGTGGCACAAGGCGTGGTTCATCCCGGGCAACACGATCATGGTCGTCACCGGCGACGTCGATGCAAAGAAGCTCAAGGGCGACCTCGAGCGCTCGTTCGGCAGGTGGGCGAAGGGCCCGGTGCCGCCGGCGCCGTCGTTCAAGGAGCCGGGGCTCTCGGGCAGCCGGATCCGGCTCGTCGACAAGCCGGGCCAGACGCAGACGCACATCCGCGTCGCGCAGTTCGGCATCAAGCACCAGGACCCGCGGTTCTTCGACTCGCTGGTCTGGAACTACACGCTCGGCGGCGGCGCGTTCAGCTCGCGCCTGATGCGCGTCGTGCGCGTCGAGGGCGGCAAGACGTACGGTGCGAGCTCGAGCTTCGATCGCAACGCCGACAAGGGCAGCTTCGTCGTGCAGACGTTCACGCGCAACACCGAGGCGGTCGCGACCACGAAGCTGATCCTCGCCGAGATCGCGAAGATGTCGAAGGAAGGCCCGACGCAGACGGAGGTCGACTCGGCGATCGCGAACATCGCCGGCGGGTACGGCATGCGCTTTCAGGCTGCGTCGGATGTCGGCGCAGCGCTGATCGGCGCCGAGCTGCACGATTTCGGCAAGGAGTACCTGCAGAACTTCCCGCTGATGGTCGGCAAGGTCGACGTCGCGTCCGCGAAGCGCGCGGCCGGAGAGATCCTCGACCCGCGCGCGTACGTGATCGTGATGGTCGGCGATGCGAAGGACCTCGAGCCGCTGCTCAAGAAGGAAGGCTGGCGGTTCGAGAAGGTCGCGTTCACCGAACCGGTCACGCCGGAGATCAAGGCGGCGCCGACGCCGGTCGATCCGAAGGCGCTCGAGGCGGCGAAGAAGGTGATCGACGAGGCGCTCGCCGTGAAGGGCGGCAAGGCGAAGCTCGCGGCGATCAAGGCGATCAAGATGACCGCGACCGGTAACACGCAGATCGGCCCGCAGACCGTTCCCGTCGAGACCGAGCGCACGTTCGTGCTCCCCGACAAGATCCGGATCGACGCGCTGCTGATGTCGCGCGTGAAGGTCGTGATCGCGGTGGTCGGCAGCAAGGGCTGGCAGATCGGACCGGATCCGAAGACCGGCAACTCGACGATCGCCGACTTCGGCGGCGACGACGTCAAGCCGATCGACTTCGAGCGCTGGCGCGAGCCCGAGCTGATTCTGCTCAAGGCAGCGGATCCGGCCGCGAAGCTCACGCCGCTCCCCGACGAGGCGATCGGCGGCAAGCCGCACACCGTGGTCAGCCTCGCGTCGCCGTTCGGCATCGAGCTCGTGCTCTACATCGACAAGAAGACGAAGCTTCTGTCGCGCGTGTCGTACTCCGAGAAAGGGAGCGCGGAGACCGATGACTTCTCCGACTACAAGGACGTGAAGGGCATCAAGGTCGCGCACAAGCGCAAGAGCAGCGGCACCGGCGGGAACGCTCGTTCGACCGACCTCGACATCAAGTCCGTCGACTTCGACCCGACGATCGACCCCAAGGTGTTCGACAAGCCTGCCGCGCCGTGAGGCGACTGGCGCTCGGCCTCGCGCTCATCGTGCTCGCGTGCGGAGTCGCGCACGCGCAGCCGACGCCGTTGTTGCCGAGCCAGATCTTTCCGGGGCCCGTCGAGGACGAGCCGCCCGACATCGAGCTCATCACGTTCGGTGTCGGCGACCTCATCTTCGAGAAGTTCGGTCACGCGGCGATCTGCCTGCGCTACCACAACCCCGCGTACGTGCCGGTCTGCTTCAACTACGGAGCGACCAACTTCCACGCGGGCTCGATCCTGATCTGGCGGTTCCTGCGCTCCGAGCAGGTGTTCTGGGTGGAGCCCGAGGCGCTCGACTCGATCGTCGGCTTCTACACGTACGAGGACCGCGACATCTGGGTGCAGACGCTGCCGCTCGACGCCACGCAGAAGCGCGCGATCGAAGCAAAGCTGTGGAGTGACTACGAGGAGAAGAACCGCTTCTACGTCTACGACCACTTCTACGACAACTGCACCACGCGGATCCGCGACATCATCGACAACGCGACCCTCGGAAAGCTGCGCGGGAACACGTCCGAGTCGTATCCGCTGACGTTTCGCCAGCTCGGTGCACGCGGCCTCGCGAGCGCGGAGCCACTCGTCGCGCTCACGGACTTCGTCGTGGGCCGCCAGACCGACGAGCACCCGACGGTGTGGGAGGCGATGTTCCATCCCGAGGTGCTGCGGCACGAGGTCACGAAGCGCTACCGCGTCGAACCGAAGCTGATCTACAAGCGCAACGGCCCGGAGTTTCCGCACGAGGGCGGCACCGGGCGCTGGCTGTTCCTGGTGCTCATCCTGGTCTTCACGCTGCCGCTCGTGATCGCGCGGTGGAAGGAGCGTTTCACGCGAGCCGCGCTCGCGTGGGCGGTGCTGTATCCGGGTACGTGGGGCCTGTTGATCTGGATCCTCGTCGTGCTGTCGTCGATCCCCGGCATGCGCTGGAACGAGGCGGTGCTCGTGCTGGTGCCGTTCGATCTGGCGCTGCCGTTCCTCGGCGAGACGCGGCGGCGCAAGTACGCCCGCGTGCGCGTGATGATGCTGCTCGCGATCTCCGCGCTGTGCGCGATCGGCGTGCTGCACCAGCCGCTGTGGATACCAATCCTCACCGCGATCGTTCCGCTCGCCGTCGTCGGGTTCTGGAAGTGAAGCTGGTCGCGCTCGCGATCGCGTGCGCGACGACGGCCGCGCACGCGGATGCGCGCATCGCACATGGCAACGACGCGTTCTCCGAGCTCGATCCACCACTCGACGACCAGGGCTTCACCACGGACCTCTCGTTCGCGATGTGGCGGCCGTACCGCGGCTACCTGATCGGCGGCTCGGGGTTCCACCGCTGGCTCACCGAGGTCGGCGGCAACCGCCGCGAGGATCTGCTCGAGGTGATGGCCACGGTCGAGCGCAGCTGGGGCACGCCTCGCGTGCGGGAGCTGACCGTCACGCTACGCAGTGGACCGGTGTTCACCGGAAACTGGGGCGGGCGCTGGCTGCAGAACGGCTGGCACGCGATCTCGGGCAGCGGGCCCACGCTCGATGAAGGCCTCGCCGATACCTACGCGTCGGACCGCGCGTTCGGGTGGCTCGCCGGCGAGCGCGCGGTCGGGGCGATCGGAATCCCCGCGATGCAGGCATATGGCGTGATCGACGCGCAGGCCTCGCTGGGCACCGGCGTGTCGTCCTTCGAGCTGGCCGCGGGAGCGCGGGCGTTTCACAGGGTCCGCTGCGTGGAGCTCGGGGCGCATGCCGAGATCGCGCTCGATCGATTCGCGACCTCAGATGATGCTTTGACGCTCCGCGGCGGATACGGAACGGGCTCCTGGCAGCGTGCCTGGCGCGCTGGAATCCACGTTGCGTGGAACAGGACGCAGATCGCCTACGAATATCGCGCCAACGAGGGCGGATCCGGCGAGCCGATCGGCGTGCTGGCCGTGACGATCAAGCAGTCCGGACACACGTTCTAGCCTCGGAGTTTGCTAAGACAAGGGCGCCGTCATGAGCTCCTCCGTGCGCGCCGTGGTCGACTCCTCCAGCCGCCTCGACTCCGAGACGGCCCTCAAGATCTACGACCTGATGGTCCAGGCGCGCGTCCTCGAGGAGCGCCTGATCACCATGTACAAGCAGGGTGACGGGTACTTCTGGATCGGCGGCCCCGGCGAGGAGGCCTTCAACGTCCCGCTCGGCCTGCTCGTGAACAAGGGGTTCGGCGTCGACCACGACTTCCTCCACCTGCACTACCGCTCGGGCGCCACGTTGCTCGCGATGGGCGCGGATCCGGTGGACTCGCTGCGCCAGATGAAGAACGTCGCGACGGATCCGTACTCGAAGGGCCGCAACTTCGCGGGTCACTTCTCGGTTCGCAAGTGGAACGTCGTGCCGGTGACCTCGCCGATCGAGATCCAGTACTCGATCGCGATCGGCACCGCGCGCGCGCAGCGCAAGGGCGCCGGCGCGAAGGGCATCACGATCGTGCAGGGCGGCGACGCCGGCACGGCCGAGGGCGACTTCGCCACCGCGCTGGTGTGGAGCTCGCGCAAGGGGCAGGAGCTGCCGCTGCTCATGATCGTGACCAACAACCGCTACGGCATCTCGACGCCGTTCGCGGGCCAGCACGGGTACGACCAGATCGCGGAGCGCGGCAAGGCGTTCAACATGCCGACCGCCGTGATCGACGGCAACGATCCCGAGGCCAGCTACCTCGCGCTCCAGGAGGCGCTCCACTACGTGCGCACCGAGCGCAAGCCGTACCTCCTCGAGGCGATGGTCTCGCGCCTGCGCGGGCACTCGTCGGCGAGCGGCGCCAACCTGGTCGCCGACGAGCTCGACTGCGTCGACAGGTTCGAGCGGACGCTCGAGGCGCGCCAGCTGATGACGCGCTCGCAGATGGACCAGCTGCGCGAGCAGTACACGAACGAGCTCGCCGAGGCGAGCAAGCGGGTTCGTGCGGAGCCCGCGCCGGAGCCCAGCTCGATCTGGGACTACGTGTTCGCGGACAAGAACCACGTCGCGGGAGAGCGCTGAGATGGCGACCATGGTCCAGGCGATCCGCATGGCTCTCCATGTGGGCGAGACGAAGCTCGGGGTGACGGACATCTTCGGCGAGGACGTGGGGCCGCCGCTCGGCGGCGTGTTCACGGCGACGCAGGGGCTGCAGACCGCGTGGAACACGCCGCTCGACGAGCGCGGCATCGTCGGCACCGCGATCGGCCTCGCGCTGGCGGGCCGCAAGCCGGTCGCCGAGATCCAGTTCTGCGACTACGCGTTCAACACGATCGATCTGCTCAAGATCGCCGGCAACACGTACTGGTCGAGCGGCGGCGACTGGAACGTGCCGCTCGTGATGATGACGCCGGTCGGCGCCGGCATCCGCGGCAGCATCTACCACTCGCACTCGTTCGACGCGCAGGCCACCCGGATCCCGGGCTGGAAGATCGTGATGCCGTCGAACCCGCTCGACGCGTACGGTCTGCTGCTCAGCGCGATCCAGGATCCGAACCCCGTGATGTTCCTGGTGCCGAAGGCGCTGCTCCGCGTGAAGGGGCGCCCCGGCGAGGAGATCCCGGGCGAGCCCGGCAACGACAAGGTGCTGTCGACGATGATCGACGCGCCGCTCGGCGATCGCACGAAGTGGCAGCCCGAGTGGCCTGTGCTCGAGGAGCTCTACATCCCGATCGGCAAGGCGAGGATCGCGCGCGCAGGCTCGCAGCTCACGGTGCTGACTTACGGCCGCAACGTGCCGATGTGCGTCGCCGCCGCCGACGAGCTCGCGGTCGACGGGATCGACGCCGAGATCGTCGACCTGCGCTCGCTGCACCCGTACGACTGGGACGCGATCGTCGAGAGCGTGCGCAAGACGCGCCGCGTGCTCTGCGTCAACGAGGACACCGAGATCACGAAC
>JACCRC010000183.1 GCA_013813765.1 Deltaproteobacteria bacterium
CGCCCCGATCTTGGACGACGGCGCGACACGCTCCGCAACCTCGATGACGTGCGTGAGCAGCTTGCCGCCGATGCCGCGATTCTGCTGTGACGGTAGAACAGCGAGCGCCAGCAGATCGGCGACGACCTGGGTCGCGACGCCGCCCTGACCGGTCGGGTCCTCCATGTAGAAGCCGAGCATGGCAAAGCCCCGCCCGCGGCCATGCATGTCCGCGTCGATCCACGCGAGCACGCCGGGCTGCTCGAGCCACGACGGCAGGATGCGCGTGTAATCACCGAGGTCGTGATAGGCCTCGGCCCCGGTGGCGACGATCCACGGGTGATCCGTGACCTCCGCGCGCCGGATCATGACTGCCTATCGCTAGCGCGACCGCTGGTCAGCGATCAGCTGGCGAAGCCGCCGCCCTGAGCCTCGCTGTCACTGCGGGCACGGGTAGCGGTGGGGGCGGCCGCGGCCGGCTTGCGCTGCGGCAGGGCGCTCATGGACTGCGGGGCGGTGGTCTGGCGCATGGGCTCGGTGATCGCGCCCGACGCGAGCGAGCGCAGCGTGTAGCGACCGGGAGAGCTGCGAACGAACAGCGAGCTCTCACCCTTGCGCTTGATGTCCATCGACAGGTCGCGGGCAACGACGGTGTCTGGAGTCTTCGACTTGCTAGGCAGACGCACCCCCGCACGTTCCACGATCTCGCGGACCGACATCGGCACAGCGGTCTCGCGCAGGATCTCCTCAACCACAGCAAGCGTACTCATGACCGTCGTGCCTCCCTCAAAAAAGTAGCGACTCAGTACCGTCGAGACGAGGCCATCCTATCCCCGCCCGTTTCAGGAACCAGTCTTGACATCAGTTTTTTTTCGGCGACGTGCAAGCTGCCGAGACGACGCGGATCACGGTTGAAATTTTCTCGCCCTGTGGTCCGTCAGACGCCGGCGCACGTTGCGCACCTTACGTAGTTAGGCGAATGCTCGGCCGCGCGCGTGCGCACCAAAGGGAGAGAGGAAACATGTTCGGATTCGTAGAGCTCATCACGTTGTTGCTCAGCCTTTCGGGCTTCGGCATCCAGCCCAATCCCAAGGCTCCGACGGCCGATGTGTCGCTGCAGTACGCGATGCCGGATCCGGATATCGTCGTTCACTTCGACGCGGCCTCGGTCGTACCGAACAACTACAAGCTGCTCGCCGCGCTCCCGAACAAGCCGGAGATCAAGTCGTCTCCCGAGCTGCTCAAGATGGTGCGCCAGGTCGTGAACCAGGTCGAAGGCGCGCGCGGCATGGCGAAGGGCGCCACCGGCATCGACCTCGCGACCGATGTCAACGACGCGACCGTGTTCCTCCAGATCGTTCCGCAGAAGGATCCGAACTTCGTCGCCACCGTGCACGGAAAGTTCTCGACCGCCGTCGTCGACAAGATCGGCAAGATCACGAAGGGCAACGTCACGAAGGTCGGCGGCTCGATGATGGTCGAGATGGGCCCGAACGACCCGGCGATGGGCGTGACCAAGGACGGCGTGATGCTCGTCGGCACCCCGAACCTCGTCCGCGACCGGCTCGGCGAGCAGTGGAAGGCGCCCCCGCGCGCGCCCGGTTCGAACCTCGCGTACGCCGCGGACGTGATCAACGCGAAGCCGGTCTACGCGCTCGTGCTGACGATGTCGCCGACGGCGCGCAAGACGGCGATCCAGGGCATCGGCGGCAAGAACTTCCTGACCGACGTGATCCAGCGCCACAAGCTCTGCACGTTCTCGGTATTCGCCGATGGCATCGGCTGGACGTGGATCGACAGCACGAAGGCCGGCCTCGATCAGATGGAGATGATGTCGCAGGGCACGCTCGAGCTGCTGAAGGCCGGGCAGATCGCGCCGCGCGCGATGGCGAAGATCTTCCTCGGCGGTCTCGACTCGTACAAGGGCACCGACAAGCAGGTCGATCAGGTGATCGCCCGCAAGGCCGACGTGCTGAAGCTGATCGACACCTATACCGGTGACGGCAACTTCAAGCAGACGATCAACAAGGACGTCGCGAAGCTCCGCCTCGACGTGCGTGCGCAGGGCAAGAGCCTCTCCGA
The DNA here is from genome assembly GCA_013813765.1 of Deltaproteobacteria bacterium. Classification (GTDB taxonomy): domain Bacteria; phylum Myxococcota_A; class Polyangia; order Haliangiales; family Haliangiaceae; genus JABFXX01. Next base: position 2,062 of record JACCRC010000183.1, read on the forward strand.
GGTCCTCTCGGCCGGCCTCTTGCTGCCCGGTGCCGCCGCGTTCCTCCTGGTCTCGAAGCGGGAGATGAAGACCTCGGCCTCGGCGCCCGTGATGATCGAGGCGCCTCCGCCTCCCGCGCCGGCGCCGAAGTCGCCCGGCCTCGGCGGCAAGAAGAAGTAGTAGCGATCAGCTCGCTGCGAGCCCGACGGGCCGCAGGTGCGTGACGAGCTCGCGGATCGAGGTCAGGTCCTCGAACTCCATCCCGTCGCTGGGATCGAGCGTGACCTCGATGATCATCTCGTCGCCGATCGGCGGGAACTCCTCGCGATCGGTGCGGCGCTGCCCCACGCGGCGCTCGTACCGGAACACGCGAGAGTCGCCCTTCCCCCACCGGCGATCGGTGCGGCGGCGCTCGCGAGAAACCACGGCGCGTAGCTCGGCGAGCGTGGGCGGCATCGGGCTCAGGTGCAGGAGCTGGCCCGCGCAGTTGAAGCACATCGGCTTCCAGCTGCCGTAGAGCTCGACGGCGCGCAGCACGCGACGCCGCTTCTCGGGGCAGGTGACGCACTTCGCGCCCATCCCGACGGGTCGCTCGTCGACCCAACGCGAGTAGCAGCCCCAGCAGCGCCCGCGGCGAAGCTCGCCGACGCGCGCTGCGCAAACGTCGCAGGCAAACAAGCTAGCGCTCACACAACGGTGGTAGGTCAGCGGCTTTGCCGGGACAACTTTTCGGCTACCTTCATGGTTCTGTGCCGTCGACGCGCGCGCTCATCCACGCTCCGTGGTCGGCCTCGAAGGTGTCGACGGGCCTGCGCTGCCCGCAGCTGTTTCACTTCAAGTACATCCAGAAGGTGAAAGAGCCCGAGGTGATGCCGGAGGCCCGGATCGGCAAGGCGATCCACAAGTCGCTCGAGCAGGTGCTCATGGGCACGCCGCTCGCGGAGTCCACGGCCCAGGTCCGCGCTGAGCTGCCGAGCGAGATCGAGCAGATGCGCTTCGATAACCTGGTGCCGGGCATCCCCGCGTTCGCCACGCGCATCGGCCAGTTCCGGCGGCGGCGCCGGGTCGCGCGGCAGCTCGTCGAGTATTCGCTCGCGGTCCGTGAGGACCTGACGACCACCCAGTTCTACGCCGGTGATGCCTACTACCGGGGCGTCCTCGACCTCGGCTACCTGTTCGAGGACGACTCGCTCGCACTCGTGGATCACAAGACCGGCGCGCGCATCCCCGGCACCACGGTCACCGATCAGCTCGAGGGCTACGCGGTGCTCGCGGCGTCGGCGTTTCGCCACGTGCGCCGGTTCTGGCTCGGCATCCACTGGATCGCCGAGCGCTCCGTCGAGTGGTCCACGCCGGTGCCGGCCGAGCTGATCCGGGACACACTCGTGCCAGACCTGCTCGACAACATCGAGGCCGCCGCACTCGCCGTCGACGACGGCCCGCGTCCCAACGCCGGCTCGTGGTGCGATCGCTGCAGCTATCGCACCATCTGCCCCGCGTCCAAGGACATCCGTTACGAGCCCGTCGAGTACGACGAAGATGATGAAGATTGATCTGATCGAGCGTCAGCGTCGGTTCGAGTGGGAGCTCGCGCGCGACGAACAAACGCGCGCGGCCGCCAAGCTGGTCGCCGGAAAGACCCACGACCTCCTCAACCTGATCCAGATCGTGAAGCTCGCGAGTGCCGAGCTCGCGAGGCGCTGCGACCCGACCGGCCAGGAGTTCGTCGCCGACCTCACGCGCGCCGCGGGCGATGCGGAGACGTCGCTGAAGTCGCTGCTCCACGACGCTGGGCGCGACCACACGCCACTGCGCGGCGCGCCCGTCGGAGCGGCGGTCACGAAGATCCTCGACGAGGTCCGCTCCGCGATCCCGATCACGCTCCACCTCGCGATCGGACCGGATACCGCCACCGCGCTCACCGCCGAGGAGCTCGCGCACCTCGTGCTCGGCGTCGCGCTCGACGCCTCGGCGGCGCCGTTGATCGAGCTGTTCATCCGCGATCGATCGATCGATGACGTGCCGTGGGTCGAGATCGTGCGCGGCGCCGACCTGCCCGTCCCCGAGGCCGGGAATTCGTTCGATCTGCGCGCCGTCGAGACGCTCGTCGCGCGCGGCGGCGGCGAGCTCTCGCACTCCGAGCGCCGAGGCGGCGGCAGCGAGCTCGTGATCGCGCTGCCGGCGCTGTAGCGCTACTTGCGCCAGCGAAGGATGCGCGCGGGCCACACGACGAGGCCGTCCTCGCGCCGCTTCGGCGCGTCGCGCGCGACGAGCTTCGCGATGTTCAGGAGCCGATCGTCGAGATCGCCCGGGGCGCCGGTCGCGCCCGCGAGCTTCGCCGTTCCATCGTCGGCGAGGGCGGCCGTCGTGGAGGCGACCGCGTCGGGCGTGTAGATCGACACCTTGTACGTGGCGCTCGCGCCGCTGTCGGCGGTGCGCTCGAGGAGAAACCGTGCTCCCTCGGAGGGATGGAGGTTTCTACTCACCCAGATCCGCGGCGAACCGGCCGGAGACCGCAGCGGGGTTGCCCCACTGCGACTTCTTCCACTCCGCGTTCCAGGTGCGCAGGAGCCACGCGGGATCGAGGACGAGGCGCGTACCGATCGCGGCCTTCCCGTAGACGTCGGTCTTCTCGCCCTTGTCCTTCTTGAGGTCGTAGACCTTCGGGGCGCCGGTCGCCATGAGGCTCGCCTTCCAGTGCCCGATGCGTGCGACGTGGCTGAGCTCGTAGCGCGACGAGAACGACATCAGCGGATACCCGCCCGCGCCGTTCGCGATCGGGATCAGCGACTGGCCCTGCCACTCCGGGTCGTTCGGCACGCCGAGCGCGTCGGCCAGCGTGGGGACGATGTCGACACCCTCGCTGCCCTCCATGAACTTGCCGGCCGGAATCAGCGCCGGGTAGCGAACGAGGAGCGGCACGTGCACGACCGTCTCGCGCGAGCTGCCGCCGTGACCGACGCGGCCGTCCTCCCACTGCTCGTCGCCGTGATCGGCGGTGATGATCAGCATCGTCTGGTCCCAGATGCCCCAGGCCTCGAGCTTCTTGATCAGCTGGCCGAGCAGCTCGTCCTGGTACGAGACGTTCGAGTCGTAGAGCGCGCGCACGTGCTCCTTCTCGCGGTCCGTCAGGTCCTTGCCGTCCGAACCGGCCGGGCCATCATCGCCGTACTCCTTCGCGAACCGGCCCTTGTAGCCCGGGTCGTACTTGTCGAGCCACGGCTGCTTCGCGCGCCAGGTGACGTGCGTGTCGATCAGGCCGAGGTAGAGGAACCAGGGCTGGTCCTTCTTCGGCGTGATGAAGGACATGCCCTTCTCCACGAGGTCGACGCCCCTCAGGCCCATCGACGACTCGATGTGGTTGACGTACTTGTCCCACGAGCTGCCGTAGCCGCGCTTCGGCCGGATGTAGCCGTTCGCCGACGCACCGGCGGTGAACTTGCCCGACTTCTTCGCGACCTCGTCGATCGTGAAGTACTTGTCGGGGAGGATGTCCTTCATCGCGAGCGCCTTGTGCTTCGCGAGGTACATCGAGGTCCACATCGCCGCGTGCGAGACCTGGCTCTCGTTGCCCTGCACGTAGTGCTGCGTGAACAGCGCGGAGCTCTCGGCGAGCTTCTCGAAGGTCGGCGCCTCGGGACGGGCCTTCGGATTGAACGGCCGCACGCGATCGGCGCGCAGCGAATCCATGATGATGAAGAGGACGTACTTCGGCGGCGTGCCGCGCTTGACCTGCGGTGCGCTGCCGGGGACCACGAGCGCCGCGCTCGACAGCGACGTCTTCGCGCAGCCCATGCCCTCGAGATCGAGGCGGACCGCCTTGCCGGCGAGCCGCGAGAGGTCGACCGCGGAGCCGGTCCCGGTGAGCTTGCCCTCGGCGGTGGAGCCGTCCTCGGCGGTGGCGAGCACGCCGATCTGGCAGCTGCCGTCGCTGAGGTCGCCCGCCAGCTTCGCCTTGTCGGGGATCATCACGTAGTAGGAGAGCGTCGACTCCTTCGGGAGCTGGAGCGCCTTCTGGGCCGGATCGTAGAACTGCACGCTGCCGTCATCACCCGGCGACGCCGCGCCGCCGATCTGGATCCACGCGACGGAGGCCTCCGACGGCTTCGCGAAGAACGACAGCGCGTTCTCACCGTCCCGGAGCTGACCCGCCGGCACCGCGAGCTCGACCGTGGACCAGCCGTTCTCGAGCTTGCCGTTGATGTCCTTGTTGTCGTTGACCTTCAGGCTGATCGCGCCCTCGGCCTTCGAGAACACGCGGAGGCGGACGATGTTCTTCGCGGCCTGCGCGGCCGACAGCGGCACGAACACGCTCGCGCTCTTGCCCGTCATCCGCGCGACCTTCACGCCGCCCTCGGTCTGGCGGAGCTCCCACGCCTTCTTGCCGCCCTTCATGATGTTGCCGAACCGGATGTACTTCGCGAACCCGGCCGAGCCCGCCGGGAGCAGGAGGCCGCCGCCGCGCGTGAGGTGCGCGGACAGGCGGTTATCGACGAGCGAGTACACGGCGCGCTCGGGGCCACGAGCCGCGGCGCGGGCCGGCGGCGTCGAGGGAGCGTCGACCTTCGCGACCATCGTTCCACTTCCGCCACCTCCGCCTCCTCCGCCGTTGTGCTGTGGCGTGGAGGATGGCGTTTCCTTGGTGCTCTTGCCGCAGGCGATCAGCGAGATCGCGAGCGAGACGACGGACAGGCGGTGAAGCATCACACCGTCGGTATTCCGAATGCGCCGCCGCGTCAAGCTTCCTGAGATCGGGCGATCTCCGAGGGCAATTTTGACGTTGCCTCGGGGTCAGCGGAACGGGCCGCCCGACGGCATCTCGGGCTCGGGCTCGGGCTCGATCGCGATCACGCTCTCGCCATCGGGCTCGACGCCATCGAGATCGATCGCGTGGCTCTCGATCAGCAGGCAGCCGCGGCAGATGAAGTGCTCGATCGGACCGTAGGACTTCGCGCCCCAGAAGCCCTCGACATGGTGAACGGTCAGCGGCGTCGAGCGGCCCTTCGTCAGCTCCTTCGCGGCCGGGATGTGGAGCAAGCGGCCACCGCCGCACGCCGGGCAGCGCCGGGCCGCGCGCATCGTCTTGAACACGCCCAGCACCGCGGTGGCGAGCTCGGCGCGGACTTGCTGTAGCGCGGCTTCGAGCGCTTTTACCTTCTCCTCCTGCCGGGTGCGTCGCTTTCGCTTTCCCATCTCAGCTGATCCTCCACGCGTGGGCGTAGACATTCGCGCGCGCACCGCGCACGAATCCGACGAGCGCGATGTTGAAGCGCTCCGCGAGCTCGATCGCGAGCGAGCTCGGTGCAGAGACCGACGCGACGACAGGCACGCCGAGCATGATCGCCTTCTGCACGAGCTCGTAGCCGGCGCGTCCCGACAGTACGAGCACGTGCACGGCGGGAACGATCGACTGCGTGCGCGTCCAGCCGACGAGCTTGTCGACCGCGTTGTGACGGCCGACGTCCTCGCGCGCCGCGACGAGCGCGCCGGAGGTCGTGAACAGTCCCGCGGCGTGGAGACCGCCGGTCTCCTCGAACACCTGCTGCGCCGCGCGTAGCGCATCGGGCATCGCCGCGATCGTCGCGTGCGCGATCCTCGTGTCGGCGGAGACCTCCTTCGCGCGCAGCTCGAGGTCCGCGATCGCGACGCGGCCGCACACGCCGCATGCGGCGGAGGACAGCAGGCCGCGACCGGCGAACGCCGAGACATCGATGTCGATGTCGACCGCGTCCTCGTCGGCCTGCACGCACATCGCCGGCGGAACAGACTCGGCGTGGAGGAGGCCGGTGACCAGCTCGAGGTCGTGGCCGGGGGTGCGCATGATCGTCGCGACCGGCGTGCCGCGCGCACGCAGCTGGAGGGGTGCTTCGAGCACCACGCGATCGCGATCGGCGCGGCGCTCACCCCCGAGGTCGAGACGCTCGATCGCGAGCCACCGTGTACCCTTCACCCGCCGCAGCTTAGCGCGCCGCGTGCTCGAACGACTCGATCGGCAGCGCGATCGGCGCGCCGAACGTGCGACCGCCGTCGGCCGAGACCGAGATCGTGCCGTTGCGCAGCACCTGGACCGAGTTGCCGTCGACGGTGGCCGACTCGAACGACGGCATGAACGGCGCGAACGAGCCGACCTCGCTGCCGTCGATCGCCGCGAGGTTGCCGCTGGTGTCGAGCAGGCCGAGCGGCGTGATCACGGGGCGCACGACATAGCCAGGGAGATACGTCGGCACGGAGTCCGTCGCGAGATCCACACGCGCGATCGCGCTGGTCGTTTCGCCGTCGAGCGTCGCGACGCCCGTGACGAGGAGCCCGCCGGCCGCGGGGATGAGCTCCCAGATCGACTGCATCTTCGGAATCGAGCGGCGATCCCAGCCCGTGCCGTTCGCGACGAGCAGCGTGCCCTCCTCGGGGCTCGCGAGCACGAGCGTCTCTCCGACCTGCGCGACGCTTGGCGCGTAGAGGTTGCTGCCGGTCGCGCGATCGGTCCACGCGCTCCCATCCGTCGAGCTGAGCACGCCGCCCGAGTGCGCGACCGCGAAGCCCGCGCCCGAGAGCGAGAAGTCGTGCGGGACACCGGTGCGGCTGACGAGCTCGGTCCAGGTACGGCCGTCGGTCGACGACAGGACCGAGAACGACGAGGCGCCGTCACCCTGCGCGATACTGTAGAACACGCCGGCCTTGACGCCGATGCGGACGAGTGCGCGGGTATCGGCGGGCTCGATACGCTCGTACGTCGCGCCAGAGTTCTCCGACACGAACAGCACCGAGGGGCCGAGCAACGGGTCACCGCCACCGCCGCAGCCGAGGCTCGGCTGTTCGGTCTCGCTCGAAGCAGCGACCACGACACGAGGTCCCGATGCGGCGACCAGGCGCGCGGCATCGGAGGTGGTCACGGTCTGGCCGTCGGTGCAGGCAGCGGCGGCGGGGAGGAGGAGGAGGATGGAGAGCGAGGCGGCGGCGCGGCTGAGCATGGTGGGAGCCTGTGCAGCGGCGGTGCCAGCGTGCCTCCGTCGTGATCGATGTGGGTTACGCGGTACCGCCCCCAGAAATCTGTGGAGGGGCCAGACCGAACGCCCGAAAACCTTGGGGTAAGGTGACGCGTGCCCGCCGTCAAAGACCGCGTGTTCCGCGATCCGGTCCACGGCCTGATCGAGTTCAAGGGCGAGGACCGCCCGATCGCGGACCTCCTCGACACGCACGCGATGCAGCGGCTGCGCCGCATCAAGCAGATGGGCTTCGCGTGGCTCGTGTACCCGGGGGCAGAGCACTCGCGGTTCGGTCATGCGCTCGGCGCGTTCCACATCGCGCAGCGGGTGACGCGGCGGCTCGAGCTGGAGCCGGCGCTCGCCCGCCATGTGAAGGTCGCGGCGCTGCTCCACGACATCGGGCACGGTCCGTTCTCGCACGCATGGGAGCACGTGTTCGCGGGTCACGATCACGAGCGCTGGGGTGCGCGGATCGTCGCGGAGAATGTCGAGCTCCGCGCGGCGCTCGAGCTGCTCGAGCCGGCACTGCCCGAGACGCTGCGCGCGTTCTGGGGCAAGGGCTACCGGCCGGCGTTCGCACGCAAGCTCGTCAGCTCGCAGCTCGACGTCGATCGCCTCGACTACCTCTTGCGCGACGGCCACTACTCGGGCGCGGGCTACGCGACCTACGACCTCGACTGGATCATCCACGCGATCCAGATCGCGAACGTCCACAGTGGAAACGACGATCCGTCGGATCTGGTCGTCGATTACCGCCGCGGGATGTACGCGGTCGAGCAGTACCTGTTCGCGCGTTCGTACATGTACGCGCAGGTCTATCACCACAAGACCGTGCGGGCCGCGGAGTGGATGTTCATCAAGACGCTCGAGCGGTTCGCGCAGCTCGCGCGGCAGGGCGTGGAGCCCGAGGGCCTGCCGATCGCCGGAGCGATGGCGCGCGGCGCGACCGTCGACGTCGACGATTACCTCCGGCTGCATGACGTCTCGCTGACCACCGCGATGGATCACTGGGCGGGACTCGACGGTGGACCGGGTGCCTCGGATCCAGTGCTGAAAGATCTGTCCACGCGGCTCGTCGATCGGCGGCTGTTCAAGACGTTCGATCTCGGCGATGACCGCGCCGCCGCCGATCGACTGTGGCCCGAGGCGCTCGAGGTCGCGAAGCAGCGCTTCGGCGTCCACGCGACGAGCTACGTGCACCTCGATACGGCGCGGCAGGTCGGCTACCTCGCGGCGGATCACGAGGAGCTCCACGTGATCGACCACCCGAAGTACGGCGCGGTCACGCTGTCACGCCTGCTCGAGGACATGCCGCTCGGCCAGCCGATGGCGGCGATCCGCCTCGTCTACGCACCCGAGCTCGCGGACGCGCTGCGTCCACTGGTGGAGCACGCACTCGGCCGGCATCGCGGCCGCCGCTAAGGCTGTATGATTCGCGCACATGACAAGGCAGCGGATCGCGATCCTCGGTGGGGGGATGGGCGCGCTGACGGCGGCGTTCGAGATCACGAACAGTCCGACGTGGCGCGATGACTACGACATCACGATCTACCAGCTCGGCTGGCGGCTCGGTGGCAAGGGCGCATCGGGGCGCAATGCGGAGCACCACCAGCGCATCGAGGAGCATGGACTGCACATCCTCCTCGGGTTCTACGAGAACGCGTTTCGCGTGCTTCGCGCCGCGTACACCGAGCTGAACCGTCCGCCGGGCACGCCGCTCGCGACGTGGCAGGACGCGTTCAAGCCGCACAACTACGTCGTGCTGATGGAGCAGATCGGGAACAAGTACGTCCCATGGCCAATGGACTTCCCGCCGAATAGCGGCCTGCCCGGCGAGGGCGGCGTGCTGCCGACGCCGTGGGAGATGATCCAGATGACGATCGGCTGGCTGAAGCAGCTGTTCGAGCGAAAGAACCACCTCCCGGATCGCCACATCGATCTCGAGGCTGCACACGCGGCTTCGATCCTCCGCGAGGCGAAGGTGGTCTACGACGAGCTGCATCAGCTGCACGAGTGGCTGCACGACAAGGACGACGACCTCGAGGCGAACCTCGACTGGCGGCGCACGTTCTGCACCGTCGACCTCGGCATCGCTGCGATCAAGGGAGCGATCGAGAGCGGCGTGATCTTTCCGCCGCACGACTGGTTCAAGCTCGACGACCTCGACTTCCGCGCGTGGCTGTCGAAGCACGGCGCGCACGACGTCTCCGTGAACAGCGCGTACATCAGCGGCATGTACGACCTCGGGTTCTCGCTGCCGGGTCAGGTCGGCGCGGGCACCGCGATCAACGGCATCCTCCGCCTGTGCTGGACCTACAAGGGCGCGGTGATGTGGAAGATGCAGGCGGGGATGGGGGACACGATCTTCGCGCCGCTCTATCAGGTGCTGAAGAACCGCGGCGTGAAGTTCGAGTTCTTCCAGCGCGTCGATGACATCCAGCTCTCCGAGGACAGCTCGAGGATCGGCCGGATCGTGATCGGCCAGCAGGCGATCACGCTCGGCGAGTACGATCCGATCGTCGACGTGAAGGGCCTCGCGTGCTGGCCGAGCACACCGAAGTACGATCTACTCGCCGACGGTAACAAGCTGCGCGACTCCGGCGCGGACCTCGAGGACTGGTGGACGAGCTGGCAGGATCCACTGCCGCCGAAGATCCTCGAGGACGGCACCGACTTCGACACCGTGATCCTCGGTTGCTCGGTCGGCGTGTTCCCGTACATCGCCAAGCAGCTGATGGACGAGAGCCCCGCGTTCGCGAACATGGTCGACACGCTGCGAACCACGCAGACGCAGGCCGCGCAGCTGTGGATGTCGTCGGACCTCGCGGGCCTGGGCTGGACGCTTCCGAGCCCGGTGCTCGACGGCTACGCCGAGCCCATGGACACGTGGGCCGACATGACGCACCTCGTGCCGCGCGAGGACTGGCCCGATGATGCGACGCCGAAGAACATCGCGTACCTCTGCTCGCCGCTTCCCGACGACGGCCCGATGCCGCCACGCAGCGAGCACGGCTGGGGCGAGAAGCAGAACGCGCGGGTGAAGGCGAACGCGCTCTCGTGGCTGGAAAGCTGGGCCGGAGGGCTATGGCCGGGCCAGGTGCCGCCGGGAAATCCAAACGGCCTCGACTACCAGATCCTCGTCGCGCCGGGCTCGACGCTGCAGGGGCCCGCGCGGTTCGACACGCAGTACTGGCTCGCGACCCTGAACCCGAGCGATCGCTACGTGCTCGCGTATCCGAACAGCGTGAAGGCGCGGCTCGGCACGCAGGGCGCGGGCTTCGCGAACCTCTACATGGCCGGGGACTATCTGAAGACCGGAATGAACGTCGGCTGCGTCGAGGCAGCGACGATGGGCGGCATGCACGCGTCGCGCGCGATCTGCGGGCGGCCGACGGAGATCATCGGTGACGAGACCTGATTATATCGCTCGCGGCGGCGACCTCGTGATGGCGCCACCCCTGCAGCTGAACGGCGCCACGATGTACTCGTTCGTCGTGCCGGCCGATCTCGGTGCGCTGCAAAAGATCTGCGACGAGCAGCTCAACGCCGTCGCCGGGCCGGGCACATACAAGCCGCTGCTGCCGATCGTCGCGATCGTATGCGCGGACATCGCCGACTCGTTCTCGACGGTTCCGCCCGACTCCGAGAAGGGCTGGATGAGCGAGCGCGATTTCGGCGTGTGGATCCCGGTCGTGCGCGATGGAAAGATCGGGTGGTACCTGCCGTACGTGTTCGTCGACAACGTCGCCGCGATGGTGACCGGGCGCGAGGTGTTCGGCTTCTTCAAGCAGACCGCCACACTGATGATGCCGCCGTCACCGAGCGCGCCCGGCGCGTTCTCCGTCGACGCGCTCGTGATCCCGAAGTTCTCGCCGGAGTCGCAGGCAGAAGTGCTGCGCCTCATGACGATGACGTCCACCGAGGACGCTCCCGCGCCTGCGGGCTCGTGGGCCGGCGATGTGAAGAAGGCCTTCGAGGACGTGTTCTTCGAGCTGAAGGCGCTCGTCAAGGATGTCCGCGGTCTCCCGATCTCGATGTGGGAGATCCTGAAGAACGCACTCGCGGAGGCGATCAGCGGCAACGTGCCGATGGTGTTCCTGAAGCAGTTCCGCGACGCGACCGATCCGACCAAGGCCTGCTACCAGGCGGTGATCGAGGCACCGGCGCACCTCGCGAAGCTGCACGACGGCTGGTTCACGCACCCGCACGACATCACGATCGTTCCGGCCGACAGCCACCCGATCGCGGCGGAGTGCGGGCTCGCGAGCGGCACGCTGCGCTCGGCGATCGCGTTCTGGTGCAAGATGGACTTCGTGATGGAAGCGGGCACGGTCGTGGCCGAGCGCTGATGGCGGAGCCGCGGCAGATCAGCGACTACCAGGTCGTCGACGTGCTCGGCCGCGGCGGCATGGGCGTCGTCTATGCGGCGATCCACACGAGTGGCGTGCAAGCCGCGGTGAAGACCGTGCGCGTGGCAACGGAGTCCACGCTCGAATCGATCCGGCGCGAGATCCTGATGCTGCGCGAGCTCGAGCACCCGGGCGTCGTGCGGATCCGCGATCACGGGGTCGCCGCCGACGGCATGCCCTGGTACGCGATGGAGCTGCTCCGCGGCCGCACGCTGCGCGACGACTTCCGCGTGTGGTTCCCCGAGCCGCTCAGGCCCGACGACTCGACGAAGGACCTCAAGGCACCTGGCCGCGTGCGGGCGCGGCAGGGTGCGCCCGACATCGCGCGCCCGCCGATCGCGTCGACGCCGCCGTACTCGCTCACGCACGTCGCAGCGCTGTTCAGCAAGATCTGCCAGCCGCTCGCGTACGTGCACGGCCAGGGCGTGATTCACCGCGATCTGTCGCCGGGGAACATCTTCCTCGTCGGACCCGATGATCCGGTGCTGTTCGATTTCGGCCTGGCCTCGCAGTTCCACCCCGACGGTGCACGCGAGGTGCTCGAGGTCGGCGGCTACGCCCGTGGCACCGCGCACTACATGGCGCCGGAGCAGGCGCGCGGCGAGGTGGTGGATGCGCGCGCCGATATCTACGCGCTCGGCTGCATCCTCTACGAGGCGCTCACCGGCCGACCGCCGTTCCTCGACGAAGGCGTGGCGAACGTGCTGATCCAGCACATCGAGACCACGCCGCGCCCACCGTCCGCGTACGCTCCGCTCGCTGCGCGGTTCGACGAGCTCGTGCTGCGCATGCTCGAGAAGAAGCCGCGCGATCGGCTCGGTTACGTCGAGGATATCGCGACCGCGCTCGAGGCCCTCGGCGGCGCTCCGCGCCCCCCAAACCGGCCGCGCGCGCGCGCGTACACGTATCGCCCGCGGCTGGCGGGGCGCGCGACGATCCTCGGGGAGCTCGATACGCACATCATGCGGGTCGCCGGCGGGATCGGCGGCAGCGCGGTGTTGCTGGGTGAGAGCGGAGCCGGCAAGACACGGCTCGCGGGCGAGATCGCGACGCGCGCCGCGGCGACCTGGGACCTCCGCGTGATCACCGGCGAGTGCGAGCCGGTCGCGGTCGGCGACGACGTGCGCGCCGCACCGCTGCATCCGCTCCGCCCGCTGCTGCGCGCGATCGCGGATCGCTGCCGCGAGGGCGGGCGCGCCGAGGCGGACCGGCTGCTCGGTATCGACGGTGGTTTGCTCGCAGCTTATGAACCGGCCCTCGTCGGATTCGCGAGGACGATCGACCGGCTCGGCCCGAACGCGATGGGCGCGGCGGCGGCGCGCTACCGCGTGCTGTCGGTGCTGCGCGATGTGGTCGCCGCGATGACGATCGCCGAGCCGCTCCTGCTCGTGCTCGACGACCTGCAGTGGGCCGACGAGCTCACGCTCGCGTTCCTGCGCTCGCTGACGACGCCGTGGTTCCAGCGCACGGCGCTGTTCGTCCTCGTCACGGTGCGCGCGAACGAGGTCACGCCCGAGGTGCAGGCGACGCTCGCGTCGCTGCGCGCCGATCCGCACCACGTGACGCGGCTCGATCGCGACGCGGTCGGGGCGATGGTTCGAGACATGCTCGCGCTGGATCACGACGTCCCTGCCCTCGCCGATTACGTCGCGAAGCGCTCCGAGGGCAATCCGCTGTTCGCGGCGGAGTACCTGCGGATCGCCGTCGAGGATGGCATCGTGCAGCGCGATCCAGGCGGCCGGTGGCGGCTCTCCCAGCGCGACGACGATTCGTACGATCATCTGCCCACGCCCGGCTCGGTGCAGGAGATCGGGCGCCGCCGGCTGCATCAGCTATCCAGCGATGCGCGCGAGCTCGCGATCGCCGCCGCGGTGCTCGGCCGCGCGTGTTACGCGGACGTGCTCACCGCGACCGCGAACACGTCGTCCGACTCGGCGCGCAACGGCGTGACGGAGCTGATCGTTCGCCATGTCGTCGAGGAGGTCGATGGCCAGCTGCGGTTCGAGCACGACTCGCTGCGCGAGCTCGCGTACGCGGAGCTCACCGACGACGCGCGCCGCGTCCTCCACGGGCGTGCGGCGCTCGCCGTCGAGGCGCGGCACGCCGCGGATCCAGACTTCGGGCTGCGCCTCGCGGAGCTCGCGCATCACTGGGAGCAGGCCGGCGATCTCGGCCGTACCGTCGAGTACCTCGAGCGCGCGGCGGATCACGCGCTCGCAACCGCGGCGTACGGCGAGGCGCGCGCGCTGCTGCAGCGGCTGGTCGGCCTCGCGAAGGACGCTCCGAAGGCGAAGCTTGGCCGCTGGCTGCGCCGACTTGGAGAGGCATCGTACGCGCTCGGTGATGTCGCCGGGCTCGCCGCGCATTCACGCAGCGCACTCGACGCGCTCGGCCGCCCGCTGCCCACATCGCGACTGCGACTTGCAGCATCCGTCGCCTCCGGCCTCGGCCAGCAGCTGTGGACGCGCACGCTGCGCCGCCGGTCTCCATCGGGCTCGGCTGCGACCGAGGCCGCTGTCGTCGAGGCCGCGCTCGCGTCCGCGCAGATGACCACGCACTTCTTCTTCAACGACGACTCGCTCGGCCTCATCGGCGCCGCGCTCACCGCGGTCAACCTCGCCGAGCAGGGCGGCGACAACCTCCCGATCGCCGAGATCTACGCGCAGCTCGCGTACGCGGCGGGTCTCGCTCGCCTCGGCGGTGTGGCGCGCACGTACTTCGCGCAGGCGCACGCCACTGCCGCGGCCACGCGCGACACGATCGGCCTGATCAAGACCCGCTGCACCGAGGCCGCGTTCGCCATCGGCATCGGCGCGTGGGCCGACGCGCGCACCGCGGCCCGACTCGCGCTCGAGCTGTCGCGATCGATCCGCAACCCGCAGGAGTCCGAGGACGCGCTGACGATCCTCGGTCACATCGAGTTCGTGAACGGCCACTACGAGACAGCTCGTGCGCTCGCGGTCGAGCTGCGCGACTCGGCGCACCACCGCGGCAACACGCAGCACGAGGGCTGGGGCATCTACACCGAGGGCCGCGCGGCGCTCTACCTCGGCGAGCTCGACACGGCGATCGAGCGGTTCGATGCGGCGATGCCGATCGTCGCGTCGGTCCACGATCGCGCCTCGCAGATCTTGTGCGGCGGCATGCTCGCCTGCGCGCTCGCTCGTCGCGGCGATGCGCGCGCTCGCGC
>JACCRC010000190.1 GCA_013813765.1 Deltaproteobacteria bacterium
CCGCTGCGTAGGCGCGCTCGACCGGGGATGCTCCTGCCATCGACCAGTGCGCGTACGCGGCGACGGCGTTCGGGCCCCCCGCCGCGGTCTCGGCGGCGAGCCGCGCGACCAGCGGATCCGATGGTGCGGTTGCCGTGGCGAGTGCAGCGGCCTGTGCGCCGCCCTCGCCGCCACTCCATTGCTGCGCGCGCACGGAGGCGGCAGCGGCGGTCAGCGGATCGGTGATCTCGATCTGCGTCGCGAGATCGAGCAGTGCCTTCGCGACCGCAGGCCCGTCGACGGCTCCTGCCGCCTGGCGGATCGCACCGATACGCGCGGCGAGCGAGGTCGGATCGGACTCGGCGGCGGCGGTGAACCAGCTCGCGGCGCCCTTCGTGTCGTTGTGATGGGCGGCGAGCGCGCCGCGCGCGGACTGCACCGCAGCGCGAAGCTCGTTGTCAGAGACTGCGTGCGCGAGCTGCTCGAGTGCGGCGCCGAACTCGTCGGCGCGGCCGTCGAGAAACGCGAGCTCGAGGTGCGCGAGGAGTGCGCGAACATCCGACGGCGCGCTATCGAGCGTCTCGCCGACAGCGACGCGGGCGAGATCCTGATCGTTGCTCGCCATCAGCAGATCGATGCGGTAGTGGCCGAGCGGACGGCGCTCGAGCGCTCCGGCGACCGCGATCTCGGCATCGAGGTGCTGCACGGCTTCGACGAGATCACCGGCGGCGCGCGCGAGGCGGCGCAGGCCGCGGAGTGCGGCGGTGGCGCGCGGATCGGCGAGCAGCGCGGCGTCGTAGTGCGCGCGTGCGCGATCCGGATCCGAGAGCCGCTCCGACAGCCGGCCCGCTTCGATCCGCAGCGCCGCTGAGGCAGCGGCTTCGTCGAGCGTGGCGAGCTCGCGCTCGTACACGAGCAGTGCCTGTGCCGCGGCCTCGTCGAGCGCGGTCGTCGCGAGCGGATCGGTCTGCTCCGGCCACGCACGGACGGCGGCGTCGACATCGAGCTCCGGCTCGACCGCGGGCTCTTCGATCTCGAGGGGTATCCCCGACGGCAACCGCTGCGGCGCGCCCGCGGGCTGTGCACTGGCGATTCCGAGGAGCGTGGACCCTGCGGACTCGTTCGCCGGCTGACCGAGCGGCGGAACGGAGGTCGGCGTCTTCACACGCGGGTAGTGGTCCGCGACGGCCGGCGGCGGGACCGAGGTCGGCCGTGCGCGCTGCCGAACCGAGTCGTAGCCCTCATCGGCGAGCTGCGGCACCGGCTCGTCGTCGAGACCGGCGAGCGCGTCCTCGAGGTTCTCCGACGGCGCATTGATCGGAGGCGACAGCCCCGGGCGCAACGTCTTGTTGCCGGTTGATCGCTCGAGCTCCGGCGTCGACGCGCGGCGCGGCGCCATCGGAGGCGGCGTAGGAAGCGAGATGTCGAGCGACTCGTCAGAGGCGCCGACGGCCGCGGCGACGTCCGAGAAGTCATCCTCGGGTGACCGCGCGCCGAAGTCCGGATCGTCGACCTCCATCGAGACCTCGCCACCACCGGCATCGTCGTCGGCGGGGAACGGGATCCCGTGCCCCATCGGCGGCGGCCTGGTCGGCGCGTCGGGACGTCGAACCGTGTGCGCGGTGCGACGGCTGACCGTCTCGGGGGCAGCTGCCTCGGGAGCGTCTGCCGACGCATCGATCTCGACCTCGTACTCGTCTTCCTCCTCGTACATCGGAGGCGGCGTGGTCTTCGTGCTGTGGCGGCTCGAGCGAGAGGCGTCGGCCTGCGCCTGGATCTCCCCGATGTCCTGGATCCGCGTCTGCTCGCTGAGCTCGCCGAAATCGGAGGACGGAATTCCACCAGGCGGTGTCGTTTGCGACTCGGCGCGCCCCGCGCGTACCGGCTGCACCTGCAGCGGCGTGCGGCGCACGATCGCAGGCGTGCGGCGCGGCGTTTCGGTCGGAGGCGGTGGCGCTGCGAGCGGATCCTCGTGGCTGCGATCGTTGGGCGCGGCGGGCGCACGCGGTCGCGATGCCGAGGTGAACACGCTGTCGTCATCGTCGTCGGATGGCGGGCGGCGAGTCGGCCCGCTCTTGAGATCTACGCGCGTGCGGCCATCGTCGAGCTCCTCGACCGGCGGCGCCGTGCCGTGACGGCCGAGCATCGCGCCGAGTGCAGCGGGCTTACCCTGGGCACCGACGTCGGAGAAGTCGGTCTCCGCCGGGTCCGAGTCGTAGGTGTCGGGCAGCACGGGACGCAGGGACGCGCTCAGCGGAACCTCGACCTCGACGTCGAGGAGCGAGTCGGAGTCGTCGACCGCGCGATCGAGGGTCATCTGCTCGTCGAGTGCTTCCTCGCTCGGCTCGAACACCGGCGGATCGAGCGCGCGACTCGGCTCGGCTCCGAGCTCGGCTGCCGACGGAATCGGTGCAGTGACGGGCGCCGACTTCGCCTGCGCGGCCGGCCATGCCATGACCTCTTCGGTCGGCATCGGAGCGCTCGCGTCCTCGTGCAGTGCATCGAACGTCGCGTCCCACGCGTCGAGCTCCGAGTTGAGATCGTCGTCACCGAGGAACGGCTTGCCGGTCCCCTTCGGTGGAGGCTTGGTCGGACCCGCCATGACTAGCGCGTTCCCTTCAGCGCGACGCCGAGGCGGTCGCGAAGCTTGATGTGGTCGTCGCCGATCGACCATGCGGTGAGATCGAGTGCAGAGGGATTGTCGGCGAGCGACTTGCCACCCTTGCCGACGTCGAGCTGCGCGTGGACGACCGCGAGGTCACCGGCCCAGAGCAGACCCGCGCGGTTGCCGATCGCGATCGCTTGGTTGCGGAACTCGTTCACGTCGGTAAGCTCCGCGCTCCTGGTCTTCACCAGGTCGCCGATCACCGCCTTCTGCTTGCGGCCGAGCTCCTTGCGGAGGAGCTTCGCGCGCTCGGCGACGGTCGCTTCCTCGCCGGTGTGATCCTTGAGCCCCGGCGGGACCGTGAGCTCGAGGCCGCGCAGCGCGGCGGCGAACGTCCAGGCGAGCTCTCCATCACGTAGATCGGGGAGCGTTGCCATGCCC
>JACCRC010000233.1 GCA_013813765.1 Deltaproteobacteria bacterium
AGCCGAAGGGCGTCGCCGTCGCGCTCGCCGCCGCGGTGTGCTCCGCGGTGGCGTACGTCACCGTGCGCCAGCTGTCGCGGCACGAGCACCCGCTGGTGATCGTCTTCTACTTCCCGCTGGTCGCGACGCCGCTCGCGATCCCGTGGGCCGCCGCCTCGTGGGTCACGCCCGACGCGCTCGAGCTGCTGCTGCTCCTGGCGATCGGCCTCACCACACAGGTGGCGCAGGTGTTCCTGACGATGGCGCTCGCCGCCGAGCGCGTCGGCCGCGCGACCTCGGTGGGCTACCTGCAGATCGTGTTCGCGATGGGCTGGCAGCTCGCCGTGTTCGGTGACGCCCCGCCGCTCGCGACGATCGCGGGTGCCGCGCTGATCATCGGCGGGACGCTCGTGGTCTCTCGGTTCGGAGCGGACGGATCGCCACGCTCGCCGCCCACGCCACCAGCGTCACGAGCGTGATCGCGCCGATCACGTCGGACGCGAAGTGCGCGTTGACAGCCAGCCGCGCGGCCATCACGAACGCCGCGACGGCGAGCAGCGGTCGCGTCCGCGGCACGAGCACTGCCAGCGGGATCACGAGGCTCGCGAACAGCACGACGTGTCCCGAGGGATACGAGATGCCATTCACCCAGCCAAACGTCTCGTCGCCGCCGCGCTGCAGCCACTCGAGCGGCCGCAGCCGTCCGGTCAGATCCTTGATCTCGACCATCGCGATGCGGCTCAGCAGGTGCACCGCGGCCACGAACATCCACGCCGGTACCTCGCGCCGCCAGCGCGGAACGGCCAGCGTCACGAGCAACGCCAGGACGAGCGCGATGCCCGACGTCCACGGGATCAGCTGGAGGCCGACGGCCCACTCGAGCGAGCCCATCACGTGGTCCCAGATCGCGAGCGGTCGGTACTGCGCGAGGAAGCGGGCGAGTGGCTGGTCGACCGTGACGATCGCGATCCCGCTCAGCGCCGCCGCGACCAGCGCGACGACGAGCAGCCAGCGCGGCGCGGGCGCTCGGTCGCGGTAGGGGACTTCCACCCAGGGGGAATGCCACCGCGCGCCACCGGTGTCCATCGATGTCGTCTATGCGCGCAGTCCGGCTTCGCGCGCGAGCACCGCAACCAGCTCGCTCGCCGGCAGCGTGCGTACGTGCGGTGCGCCCTGACCCGCCCACAGCTGCATGAGGTCGGTGCGCCCCTGCCGAGTCGCCTCGCGACGTAGCTCGGCTGTGAGTCGTTGCTGCTGCGGGAACGGCGCCGGCTCGGTCGCCGCGAACGCATCGGTCATCCGGTTGCGGATACCGCGCGCGGGCCGTCCGCTGAACGCGCGCGTGATCGTCGTCGCGGTCGCGGTGGCGAGCGCCCCTCGATGCGGCGCGCTCGTCCCGGCCTCGGGGCAGCAGAGAAACGCGGTTCCGAGCTGGACCGCTGTCGCGCCGAGCGAGAGCGCCGCGCGAATGCCTTGTCCCGTCATGATGCCTCCGGCGGCGATCACCGGTAGGCGTGTCGCTCGCACGATCTGCGGAACCAGCGCGATCGTTCCGACGAGGCCATCTTCGAACGCGCCGAGGAACGTGCCGCGGTGTCCGCCCGCCTCGGCGCCCTGTGCGCAGATCGCATCGACGCCCGCATCGGCCAGCGCGCGCGCCTCCTCGACCGTCGTCGCGGTTCCAACGATCGCGATGCCATGCGCCCGAACGGCGGCGATCTGCTCCGGCGCCGGCACGCCGAACGTGAAGCTGAACACGCGCGGCGCACATCGCAGCACCGCCTCCAGCTGTTCCTCGAATCGCGGCGTGCTGGTGCTCGGTCCCGGTGCTGCCAGGCCGAGCTCGCCGCGAAACCGCGCGAGCACCGATGCTACGCGTGCCTCGGCAACCGGATCATCCGGCGCGTCGGCCCTCACGAACAGGTTCAGCGCGAACGGCCCTTGCGTGTGCGCACGAACCGCGGCCGCGGCCGCCTCGATCTGCTCGGGCGCGAGGTACGCGCACCCGAGCGAGCCCATCCCGCCGGCGTTCGTGACGGCGGCGGCGAGTGCAGCCGTATCGGGTCCGCCCGCCATCGGCGCCTGGATGATCGGAAGCTCCACGTCGAACATCGCTCTACGATGCCTCGGGCCCCGGCTCTCGCGTCGGCGCGAAGCCGCGACACACCCGCACGGGTTGCGGCGCGTACTTCGGCAACGACGGTTCGGTGCACATCAAAAACGTCGACCGCGCGGCGTCGACTCGCCGCAGGTGCACGCAGCGATGACACAGACTCTCGGGGAACGGCTCGGCCACCGCGAGGACGATCGCACGTCGTGCAGAAAAGGGGGTCCGACCCCATTTGTTGCGCGCGACGTGCAGAAAAGGGGGTCCGACCCCATTTCGCGCGCGCGACGTTCAGCGACGCGATCGCGATGAGCCGCTCGACGACGACGATCCCGGCGAGCGCGAGCCGCCGGACGAGCTCGGCGCGGAGTACGAGCGCGAGCCGCCGGACGAGCTCGGTGCCGAGTACGAGCGCGAGCCGCCGGACGAGCTCGGCGGCGAGTACGAGCGCGAGCCGCCCGAGGAGCCGGGCGAGAAGCTGCCGCTCGACGGCGCGCGATCACGCGGCGGCGACCACGAGGGACGCGAGCCGCCGGACGAGTAGCCGCTGCTCGACGGAGCGCGATCGCGGGGAGGCGACCACGATGGACGCGACGAGCCGGACGAGTAGCCGCTGCTCGACGGAGCGCGATCGCGCGGCGGCGACCACGACGGACGAGCGGGCGGGTTGTAGCGCGTGCCGCTCGGCGGGTTCCACGACGGACGGGTCGGCTGCTGCCACGCGGTTCCGCTCGGACGCGGCGGCTGGTACACGGTTCCGTAGCTCGGACGCGACGGCGGGTTCCACGTCGAGGTTCCGTTGCTCGGCTGCCAGCCGCGAACTGCGCCGCCGTTGCCGCGCGAGCCGTCAGACCACGTCGGACGCTGCGGGGCGCGATCGGGTGGACGGTTCCACGTCGGACGCTGCGGCTGCTGCCAGCGAGCGCCGCCGTTCGCGGGCGGCGTCATCCACGGGCGACCACCGGCGGTGGACTGGCCGAGCTCGCCGGCACCGCCGTTGCCCCAGCGCTGCGGACGAGCGCCGGTGAAGCCGGGGCGTCGATCGACGTTCGGACGCACGGAGCGCGGTTGCGTCGACTGCCATGCGCTCGAGCGCAGACGTCCGCCCATCAGCGCGGCGGCGCGTCCGCTCGGCGTGCCGGCGGGAGGCCGGACGACGGGCGACGTGGACCGCAGGCCGTCGGCGTGCGCGAACGCCGTCGGGCGATTGCGCAGACCGAACTCGGTCTGCGCGGCGAACGACCAGCCCGCATCGGGATTCTTGTTCGGACGGCGGTTCGCCGGGCCGACGTTGGACGGACGCCAGCCGGGCGCGCCGTTCGTGGTGTTGTCGCGGACGCGCGGCGGCATCGGGCGCCAGCCCACGGTGTTGCCGCCGGACCGCCACTCGCACCAGTGCGGCGCCCACTGCCGCTCGGGCACCCAGCCCCAGCTGCGATCCTCGTAGAGCATCCAGCGCCCGAAGTGGAACGCGAGCCAGCCCCAGTCGAAGTCGGACGCGAACGACCAGCCGTAGTCGGTGTAGACCCACTCGCCGGACGAGTCGTAGGGTGTGAAATCCTCGCCCACCACCGTGGTGTAGGGGAGCCACACGTAGCCGTAGGCAGGATCCTCGACCCACTCGCCGTGGGCCTGGAGCGTCGCCTCGATCTCGATGTCCGTGACGTCCCCGAGCGCGTAGTTCGGATCGTTCGGATCGGAGGATGGCTCGCCGTAGTCACCCTCGGGAGGGTAGCTACCCTCGTAAGATCCATCGGCTCCGCCGGGCTCGCCGTAGCCGTAGCCGGGATCGATCGCGCCGCCGGGCGGGCCCGACCACGCGACGGGTTGCGAGGTCGGATAGGCGGGCGCCGACGACGTGCCCACGGAACAACCACTCGCCGCCAGTACCGCGACGAGCGCGGCGAACCGGATCCCATTCATGGTGCGACCGAGTCTGCAGTGACCGTGCCGGGAAAGCTCGGAGCTACGCAGTCCGAAACATTTCGGCAGGTCGCGGGAACATCCTCGACGGATTCACCGGTTTGTGGGGCCGCGGCGGCTTGACAGCCCTCCCACACCGTTCTACCAAAGCCCAGCGATTCCGCGCCCATGGCGCACACGCGAGGTCGAATGATTCGAGCATCGAATCTCTCCAAGTTCTACGGCGGCAAACGCGCACTCGGTCCCGTCTCGTTCGAGATCAACGACGGCGAGACCGTCGGCTTTCTCGGGCTAAACGGCGCGGGCAAGACGACCGCACTGCGCATCCTGGCCTGCGACCTCCAGCCGAGCGGTGGCTCGATCGAGGTCGGCGGAGTCGATGCAATCGCGGACGCCCACGAGGTGCGAAAGCGGATCGGCTTCCTGCCGGAGCACCCGCCGCTCTATCAGGACATGACGGTCCTCGATTACCTCGCGTTCGCGGGCGAGCTGCGCGGCATGTCGCGCTCGCAGGTGAAGCGGCGGCTCCCGGACGTCGTCGAGATCACCGATCTCGGCGAGGTCCAGGAGGACGTGATCGGCACGCTGTCTCACGGCTTCCGGCAGCGCGTCGGTGTCGCCCAGGCGATCATCCACCAGCCGAAGTTCCTCATCCTCGACGAACCGACCCGCGGTCTCGACCCGGTGCAGATCGTCGAGATGCGAAACCTCATCCACGACCTCAAGCAGAACCACACCGTGCTGATCTCGAGTCACATCCTCACCGAGATCAGCCAGACCTGTGATCGGCTGCTCGTGCTCGGCAAGGGCAAGCTGCTCGGCTCGGGCAGCGAGCTCGAGCTGGCGGCGAGCGAGAGCGAGATCCGCCAGGTCACCGTCACGATGCGGCCTCCGACCGGCGAGGATCCGAAGGGCCGCATCCGCAAGGTGCTCGAGGGAGTGGAGGGCGTGAAGAGCGTCGCCGATCCGTACGAGCAAGGCGGCGGACTGACGTTCGCGCTGTCGACCACGAAGGATTGCCGCGCGGAGGTCAGCCGCTCGGTCGTCGACGCGAAGCTCGACCTGATCAAGCTCGACTACGCGCGCAGCGAGCTCGAGAACACCTTCATCCGTCTCGTTGGAGGAGCCGATGGCAGCAACTAGGATCATCTACCGCCGCGAGCTCGGCGCCTATCTGCGTTCCCCCTTCGCCTGGGTGATCGCCGCGGTGCTGTTGCTCGTCGACGGAATTCTGTTCCAGGCGTACGCGATGCAGGGCGAGCAGCTCTCCGCGGTCGTGCTCGAGCGATTCTTCTACTTCTCGAGCGGTGTCTCGCTGTTCGCCGGAATCCTGCTGTCGTTCCGGCTCCTCGCCGAGGAGCGACAGAATCACTCGATCGTGCTGCTGACCACCTCACCGGTGCGCGACGTCCAGATCGTCCTCGGCAAGTTCTTCGCCGCGCTGACGTTCCTCGCCGTGCTGCTCGCGCTGTCGTTCTACATGCCGCTCCTCATCAAGGTGAACGGCAAGATCACGCTCGCGCAGGTGCTGGTCGGTTACTTCGGCCTGCTTCTGCTCGGGGCATCGGCGCTCGCGATCGGCATCTTCGGTAGCTCGCTCGCCCGGAGCCAGATCGTCGCAGCGCTCGCGGGTGCCGCGATCACGGTCCTGATGTGCTTCCTGTTCATGTTCGCGAAGAGGCTCGACTCGCCGGTACGAGAGGTGCTGCAGGAGCTCGACCTCTGGTGGATCCACTTCCAGAACGGGTTCATGCGCGGCGTCCTGAACCTGAAGGACGTCATCTACTACCTCGCGGTGATCTACTTCTTCCTGCTCCTCGCGGTGAAGACGCTGGAGGCAAAGCGATGGCAATGAGAACTGCGACTCCGTGGTGGCTGTCCCTCGTTCTCGGGATCGGCCTTGCACTCGTGTTCCTCGGCGAGCGTCTATTCGCTCACACTGGCGGCATGCGCGGCATCATGACGATGCTCGGCGTCGTGCTCGTGATCGGTGCGACCGGTGTTCGCGCCTGGGGCATGGTCGGTTCCACCGGCGCGCGCCGCCGCGTCGAGCGCACGCTCCTGCTCTGTCACATCGGCACGCTGCTCGGCCTGTTCCTCTACGCGCTGACCACGAACTTCGCGACGCAGAAGCTCGCGTTCTCGGAGAGCGGCACGCAGCACTGGCTCGGCGCGCTGACCGTGCTGTACGCGGTCGTGCTGTTCGCGTCGATCGTTCCGGTGCTGATGATCGAGCTGTCGCTCGGTCAGGCGCTGCGCACGAACTTCGAGATCGGTCAGACCAGCGACGTCCAGGACGCGTTCGTCGAGTATCCGCGAGTGCGCGATGTCGGCTGGTCCGGCATCACGGTCGCGCTCGCGGCCGCGTTCCTGATGGTCACCTGTCAGGTCGCGTCGCAGCGCAACGTCCAGCGCGACGTCAGCTACTTCAAGACCGCTGCGCCCGGTGAGTCGTCGCGGAAGATCGTCGAGGCGAGCGCCGACCCGATCAAGGTCCTCCTGTTCTTCCCCGAGACCAACGCGGTGAAGGAGCAAGTCAAAGACTACTTCGAGTCGCTCGCATCGTCGTCGGGCGGAAAGCTGACGATCGAGACGCACGACCGGTTCGTCAATGCCGAGCTCGCGGGCAAGTACAAGGTCACGAAGGACGGCGTGATCGTCCTCGTGAAGGGCACCGGCGACAAGGAGAAGTCGCAGACGCTCGACGTCGACGTCGAGATCGAGAAGGCGCGCAAGGGCTCCGGCAAGCTGCGCAACTTCGACAAGGAGGTGAACTCGGTCCTCATGAAGATCGCGCGCGACAAGCGCAAGGCCTACGTGATGACCGGCCACGGCGAGATCAACGACCAGGAGTCGGTCCCGGTCGATCTCAAGGGCCGCGTCCCCGAGCGCCGCACGACGGTGTTCAAGAAGCGGCTCGGCGAGCTCAACTACGAGGTCAAGGATCTCGGCCTCATGGATCTCGCGAAGGACGTTCCGGACGACGCGACGCTCGTGATCATGCTCGCCCCGACGCTGGCGCTCCAGCCCGCGGAGTGGGAAGCGCTCGATCGCTACCTCGTGAAGGGGGGCCGCGTGATGATCGCGCTCGATCCGAAGGCGGAGGCGTCGATGGGAGTGCTCGAGGGTCGGCTCGGCCTGAAGTTCCTCAACGCGGACCTCACCGATGACCAGGCGTTCCTCCCGCAGCGCGGTACGCCGGCCGATCGCCGGTTCGCGATCACGCAGCAGTTCTCGGCGCACGCGTCGACGACGTCGCTGTCACGGTCGGTCGACAAGGGGCTCGTGCTGATCGACTCGGGCGCGCTCGAGGACGTTCCGTTCTCGAACCCTGCGGCCGCACCGACGAAGACCGTGACCATCCGGTCGCAGGAGTCCGCGTTCCTCGACTACAACAACAACTTCAACTTCGATGCGACGATGGAGAAGCGCCAGCGCTGGAACCTCGCCGCGGCCGTCGAGGGTCCGAAGCTGAAGGACAAGGACGGCAAGGACAAGGACGGCTTCCGCGCCCTCGTGTTCGCCGATGTCGATCTGTTCGCCGATGCGCTCGTGTCGAGCGGCATGGGCCGCGCGGCGGTCGTGCTCGTCTCGGGCCCGCTCCTCGACGACTCGGTGCGGTGGCTCGGTGGTGAGGAGCAGTTCGTTGGCGAGTCCGTCTCCGAGGACGACAAGCCGCTCAAGCACACGAAGGATCAGGACGCGAAGTGGTTCACGCTGACGGTCGTCGCGGGTCCGCTGCTCGTCCTCGTCTTCGGCCTCGTCGGGACATGGGCCCGCCGGCGCCGACCCGCCACGAAGCCCACCGAGGTGAAGCCATGAAGGGCGCGATCATCCACGGCATCCTGCTCGCGGTGATGCTCGTCTACGGGTACCGCACGTGGACCCGCGACAAGTCCACTGCACCGGACCACGGCTCGGTGGTCCTCTGGGACAAGTCCGACGCGGACCTCGTCTCCATCGAGTACAAGACCGAGGCGAAGCACGTGAAGCTCGAGCGCCGCAGCGGCGCCGATACGTACTGGTGGGGCCAGGACACGACCATCACGAAGACGCCGAAGCCCGGGGCGACGCCTCCCACGCCGCCGCCCGGCACGGGTTCTGGTTCCGCCGACGGCTCCGGCTCTGCCGCCGGTTCCGCGGCAGGCTCTGGTTCGGCAGCGGGCTCCGGATCCGCCGCGGGCTCGGGCTCGGCCGCACCGCCGCCCGAGCCGGAGATGGTGGAGACGAAGAAGACCCGCGAGTTCCCGCTCGGCGACACCGGCGAGAAGCTCGTGAAGAACTACACCGCGGCGCGCGCGCTCCGCGATCTCGGCAAGCCCAGCGAAGCCGCGATGAAGGACTACAAGCTCACCGACACGAAGAACAAGCTGACCATCACGTTCAAGGACGGCTCGCGCTCGTTCCTCGTCGGCGGCTCGGTCTACGGCGGCAGCGACAAGTACGTGCTCGAGGAGTCCACCGGCAAGGCGTACGTCCTCTCGAAGGAGCTGATCAGCAGCCTCGAGATCGGCGAGTCGAGCCTGCACCTCACCGATCCGCGCGGCTTCGACGCCGCGAAGGTCGCGAGCGTGACGATCGAGGCGCAGGGCCAGGTCAAGACCGCCGTGCGCGTGCAGGCCGGCGACGAGGGTCATCAGGTGAAGACCTGGGGCGACGAGGCGACGAAGAAGCCCAACCAGACGATGGCGAACTTCATCGACAACGCGAACAACCTCCGCCCGACAGAGTACTCGCCCGACGTGAAGACCGCCGGTCTCAAGCCCGTGGTCACGCTGACGTACAAGGACGAGCGCGGCGCGGTGCTCGGTACGCTCGCACTCTACAAGCACGAGAAGTCCGCGAACGCGGAAGCGCCCGTCGACATGGCGAACCCGGCGAAGGCCGAGACCGAGTACTTCATCATGACGCCCCGCACGCGCGTGCCCGCGATTGTTCGCAAGGACACCGCGGAGCGCACCGAGCAGGACGTGCCCACCGTGATGAGCGGCAAGGCCGTCGAGTCCGTCGATCCGAAGGGCAACCCGTTTGGCAAGCTGCCGAAGGACGCGCTCTCGCCGCATGGCAACATGCCGCCCGGCCCCGGCTCCGCTGCGCTGCCGGCGCCCGCGCCGCCCGGTCCGGGTTCCGCTGCTGCTCCGAAGGCTCCGCCCACCGGCACCGCACCGGCACCGACGCCGCCCGGTCCTCCGACAACGCCGCCCGCTCCGAAGACCGGCAGTGCTGCCGCGCCCGCGCCTGCGACGCCGCCGGCTCCGAAGCCGGAAGCGATTCCGGCACCGGCTCCCGCGACGCCGCCTGCGCCTGGTCCGT
>JACCRC010000224.1 GCA_013813765.1 Deltaproteobacteria bacterium
GATCTCCGACGAGCCAGCGCCGTCAGCAACCTCGAGGTCATTCAACGCCAGCTCGAGGCGTCTACCGCCACCCGAATTGCCAGGGCCGCGTGATCGCGATGGTTTCAATCCGGTCGGTGCTCTAGAGGATGTAGCGCGCCAGGTCCTCGTCGGCGACGAGCGCACTCAGCCGCTCTCGCACGTACGCCTGCGTGATCGGAATCGTCTGCGCGCCGATGTCGGGCGCGTTGTAGAGGAGGTCGTCGAGCAGGCGCTCGAGAACGGTGTGGAGGCGCCGCGCACCGATGTCGTTCGTACGTCGGTTGACGTCGGCCGCGATCGAGGCGAGCTCCTTCACGGCCTCGGCGGTCCACTCGATCGTCACGCCCTCGGTCTGCAGCAGCGCCGCGTACTGACGCGTCAGCGCGTTCTGCGGCTCCGTCAGGATGCGCACGAAGTCCTCCGCGACCAGCGGCTGCAGCTCGACGCGGATCGGAAACCGGCCCTGCATCTCGGGGATCAGGTCGCTCGGCTTGCTCATGTGGAACGCGCCGGCCGCGATGAACAGCACGTGATCCGTCTTCACCGGTCCGTACTTCGTGGTGACCGTCGAGCCCTCGACGATCGGCAACAGGTCTCGCTGCACGCCCTCGCGCGAGACATCAGCGCCCGCGCGTTCGCGGCTGGTCGCGATCTTGTCGATCTCGTCGATGAACACGATGCCGGCGTTCTCGGCGCGGCGCACTGCCTCGCGCGTCGCCGCCTCGTGATCGATCAGCTTGTCGACTTCCTGCTCGGTGAGCGCGCGCCAGGCCTGGGGCACCTTGAGCTTCTGGCGCTTCGTCTTCCGGCCGAACGCACCGAACATATCTTTTAGACCCGCCATCGCGTTCTCGTCGATTCCGGGCTGACCGCCGAGGACCGACATCAGAGGGTTGGAGTCGTCGGTGATCTCGACCTCGACCTCGCGATCGTCCAGCCGACCATCCCTCAGCATCGAGCGGAGCTTCTCGCGGGTGGTGTCGGTCGCGGTGGCGGGCTCGCCCGGTCGGTCGGTGAAGCCGCGGCCGGTCGCGCGCGGCAGTAGCAGATCCAGGATCCGCTCCTCGGCCGCTTCCTTCGCGTGACCGCGGACCTTCTGCGCTTCCTCGTCGCGCACGAGCTTCACGGCGACCTCGACGAGATCGCGGACGATCGAGTCGACATCGCGGCCGACGTAGCCGACCTCGGTGAACTTGCTCGCCTCCACCTTGAGGAATGGAGCGCGTGCGAGGCGAGCGAGCCGGCGCGCGATCTCGGTCTTTCCGACGCCCGTCGGGCCGATCATGATGATGTTCTTCGGCGCGATCTCGTCGCGCAGATCGCCCTCGACCTGCTGCCGGCGCCAGCGGTTACGCATCGCCACGGCGACGGCGCGCTTCGCATCTTTCTGCCCGACGACGTAGCGATCGAGCTCCTCGACGATCTTCGCCGGGGTCATCTGGCCCTCGGTCAGCGTGGGATGCGCGCTCACGCGGTCAGCTCCTCGATCGTGAGGTTCGTGTTCGTGTAGATGCAGATGTCGGCGGCGATGCGCATCGCGACCTCCGTGATCTCGCGTGCGGACATCTGCGTGTGCACCGCGAGTGCACGCGCGGCGGCGAGCGCGAAGCTGCCGCCCGATCCGATCGAGCAGACGCCGTCATCGGGCTCGATCACGTCGCCGGTGCCCGACAGGATGAACGTGGCCTCGGCATCGGCGACGACCAGCATCGCCTCGAGCCGGCGCAGCGCGCGATCCGTGCGCCACTCCTTCGCGAGCTCGACCGCGGCACGGCGGAGCGGGCTGCGCTGCTCGCGGAGCTTTTCGTCGAGCCGCTCGAACAGCGCCATCCCGTCGGCAGCGGATCCTGCGAAGCCGCCGATCGCCCTGCCCTCACCGAGCTTGCGGACCTTGCGGGCACCACCCTTGACCACGGTGTTGCCGAGCGTGACCTGCCCGTCGCCGGCGACCACCACGGAGTTTCCGCGGCGGACCGACAGGATCGTCGTCGAGTGCGTCTTCACGCCCCGATGCGTAGCATGCCGGAGGCGCTACTTGCCGATCTTCGCGCGCGGATGGGCGTCGTCGTAGACCTTCATCAGGTGGTCGAGCGACACCTTCGTGTAGATCTGCGTCGATGCGAGGCTCGCGTGGCCGAGCAGCTCCTGGATCGAGCGCAGGTCCGCCTCGGCGTCGAGCAAGTGTGTCGCGAACGAGTGACGAAGGGCGTGCGGCGTCGCGTCGGCGTGCACGCCGCCGGCGATCGTCCACTTCTTCACCATGCGTTGCACGGAGCGCGGCGTCAGCCGCTCGCCCGCGGCGTTCACGAACAGCGCCGCACCGGTCGCATGTAAGGCCTTGCGCGCCGGCAGGTACGCGGTGAGTGCATCCGCGGCGAGCTTGCCCAGCGGCACCTGGCGCTGCTTGTTCCCCTTGCCCTTGCGGACGAGGATCATCGGTGTCGAGAACCGATCGCGATCGATATCGCCGAGGTCGAGCGCGCACGCCTCCGAGACGCGAAGACCGGTGCCGTACAGCACTTCGAGCAGCGAGGCATCGCGCAGCCGCAACAGGCCGTGACGCGCTTCCTCGCTCGCCGAGAGCGTGCGAGCCGCGGTCGTTCCGGTCGCGAGTGGCGCTTCCATCAAGCGCTTCGCGTCGTCGACATCGAGCGCGCGCGGCAACCCCTTCGGCTTCTTCGGTCCGCGGATCGCCGCCGCGGGATTGCCCGCGAGCACGCCGCGCTTGACCAGGAATCGCGCGAACGCTCGAGAGCTTGCGCCCGATCGTCGCCGGGCCGTTCTCGCCGAACAGGGCGGCGAGCTGGCTGCGCACGTCGATCGCCGACAGCCGCGCGAGGGGGGTGTCCTTGCCGCGCTTTTCCCTCAGATGCGAGCGCAGTGCCGTCACGTCCCGCAGATAGACCTCGACGGTACGAGGCGAATAGGCACGCTCGATGGCAAGGTACTGGCGGAATGCTTCGAGCGCCTGATCCCAGTCCACGCCCGACGATCCCACCGTGGATGGTGCTCGCGCCAGTTCTCTGCGCGGTGGGCTGCAAGGTCATCCCGCCGCCTCCGATGATCCCGCTGCACGGCACCACGGCGGCCGATGCGAAGGGAGAGACCTCCGTGCTCGTCATCGCGGGCTTCGTCAGCCAGGGGCTCGGCGGCGGCGGCATCGGGCTCGCGGTACGCGTGCAGCACCAGCAGACCGAACGCTCGGCGCTGGGGCTCGAGCTCACCGCCGGTCGCGGTGATGCCGACGACACGCGGATCTGGCTCGTCGCGCTGCGCGGCTACGGCCGCGGTACACCGCGCTCGCGCGACTGGGTCGCGATCACCTACGGCGCCGGCGTCTCGGTGCTGAACACCGGCATGACCACGCTCTCCGCGCACGGCGGTGCCGCGGTCGCCTGGATCAACGACTACTGGCAGCCGTACCTCCACGCCGGCTTCGCCTTGGCCGTGCCCGTGAACCAGGGAGACTCGTTCGGCGACATGGATCGCGAGAGCGCCGACATCAACGCGTTCGGTCGCGGCGGCGAAGGCGCGATGTTCACGCCCGCGGAGGGCCGCGGTGTGCGGCCCAAGCTGTACCTGACGCTCGATCCGGGGTTCGCCGTACCGATCGGCGACACCGGCCACACGCTGTCGATCGATCTCGCGATCGCGACCGGCATCCGCAGGGACTCGGGCGGTGTGTTCTCGCTGTCGGTCGCCGATCAGATCCGGTAGCGACTAGAGAACTCCGGCGGGCGGCGTGAGGATCACTTCCTCGACCGCGATGCCCGGGCGCGCGACGATCGCGACCAAGAAGCTCGCGACGTCCTCGGGCTTCATCATCTTCGATCGATCGAAGCCGGGACGGTCATCCCAGATCGCCGTGTTGGTCGCGCCCGGCAGGAGCGTGGTCACGCGGATGTCGTACGGCCGCGCCTCCTCGGCGAGCACGCGCGCGAGCCCGAGCTGCCCCGCCTTCGCGGCCGTGTAGCCCGAGCAATCGGTGAACGCGCGGTGCGCCGCATGCGATCCGATGATCACGATGTGGCCCTTCCGCTTCGGCTGCATCCGGCGCAGGGCCTCGCGCGCGCACAGCATCGTGCCGACGACGTGCACCTCGAGCATCGCGCGGAGGTCAGCGACCGACATGTTGATCACGGGACCGAACGTCCCGACGCCCGCCGAGCAGACGACGAGATCGAGCTGTGGCAGCTCGCCGAACCGCTGCACCACCTGCGCCTCGTCCGTGACATCGAGGCCGGCGTGCACGACCTGCCCGAGCGCGGGGTGCGGTGCCGGTCCTTGCGCGAAGCGTCGGCCCGTGGCCATCACCGCTGCGCCTTCGCTCGCGAGTGCCTCGGCGCACGCCGCGCCGATGCCCGTCGAGCCACCCGTGACGATCGCGAACTTCCCGAGGAGCCGCTTCACGCCGCCACGTTAACACGCACCATGCCGAGCCAGGTCTCCAGGTCCGCCCGCGCGCGCTCGCTCATCCGCTCCTTGCGGTTGTCCTTGCGCGTCCCGGGCAGCGGCGGCAGGAGGCCGTAGTTCACGTTCGTCGGGCCGTACTTGTAGCCCTCGTCGCGTGGCGCGGTGACGTGGTGGTAGAGCCCGCCGAGCATCGTCGTCGGTGGCGGAGGTGGGGCCGCGCGGCCGGTCAGCTCGCCCGCGAGCATCCACGCGACCACGAGGCCCATCGCGCACGACTCGATGTAGCCCTCGACACCGGTCAAGAGGCCAGCGAAGCGAACGTTCGGACGCGAGCGCAGCTCGAAGCGTTCACCGAGGCGCGCCGGGGCATCGATGTACGTGTTGCGGTGGATCGAGCCGTAGCGAAGAAATTCGGCGCGGTGCAGCGCCGGGATCATCTGGAAGATCCGCTGCTGCTCGGGATACGCGAGGCGCGTCTGGAACCCGACGAGGTTGTACGCGGTGAGGTAGCGATTCTCGGGGCGTAGCTGGACCACGGCCCACGGACGAAAGCCGGTGCGCGGGTCGCGCAGACCGATCGGCCGCATCGGTCCGAACCGAAGCGTCTGCGGTCCGCGCTCCGCCATCACCTCGATCGGCATGCAGCTCTCGAAGTACTTCGGCTCCTCGAAGTCGTGCGGCAGGACCTTGCGGCCCGCGTTCACCGCCGTGATGAAGTCGTCGTACTGCGCCTTGTTCATCGGGCAGTTGATGTAGTCGCCGACGCCGGTGTCACCGCCGGCGGCGCGGTCGGAGGCGGTGTCGCGGTCGATGGCGTCGCTGTCCCTGCCCCACCGCGATGCGCGGAACGCGTAGTCGAAGTCGATCGAGTCCGCGGCGACGATCGGCGCGATCGCGTCGTAGAAGTACATCCGATCGCCGCCGAGCTCCGCGCGGATCACCTCGCCGAGCTGGCCCTCGGTGAGCGGGCCGGTGCACACGATCACCGGGCTCTTCGGCAGCTCGTCCATGCGTCGCCGCTCGATCCGGATCCCGGGATGCAGCGCGATTCGCTGCGTGATCGCGCGGGCGAATCCGAACCGCTCGACAGCGAGCGCCTGACCGGCGGGCACGCGGTGCTGGTCTGCGCACGCGATCACCATCGAGCCGCAGCGCCGCAGCTCGTGCTTGAGCAGCCCGGCAGGCGCCACCGGATCATCGCTGCGCAGCGAGTTCGAGCACACCAGCTCGCCGAGCAGCGGACTCTGGTGCGCCGGCGACATGGCGGATGGCTTCATCTCGACGAGCGCGACGCGCAGCCCCGCCTCGGCGAGCTGCCAGGCCGCTTCGCTGCCTGCCATGCCACCGCCGACGATCGTGACGTCGGGCTCCCACCTCATTCGTCGACCTTATCGCTCTTCACGCGCACCGTCGCGGTGGGTACCGCCTCGTCACCGCGCGGGCGCTTCGCGTGGCTCCGGATCAGCTCGCCGCGGACATACGTGTATTGCGCCTCGCACGGCACGCAGCGCCAGAAGTAGCCGTCCTTATCGGGGATCAGCGTGCGCGCATCGCAGTTCGGACACTTCGAGGGTTTGCCCTGCATCCCCCGGAGCAACGCCCACAGGCCGAGGATTCCGCCGAACAGGACGAAGCCCTCGACCGGCATCCTTACGCCGCGTTCTCCTCGGCGTCGTCGACGCCCTGCTTCCAGTCGCACTCCATGCAGCGGAGCGTGACGCCGCTCTTGTTCTCCTTCTTGAGGACGAACTTGGCGTTGCAGATCGGGCACGGCTGCGGGATCGGCTTGTCCCACGCGACGAAGTCGCACTGCTTCTTCGCCCAGTTCGAGCAGCCGTAGAACGGCTTGCCGCGCCGCGATCGCTTCTCGGCGATGTAGCCACCGCAGCCGGGCCGCGGGCACTTCACCCCGAGCGAGATCGGCTTCGTCGTCTTGCACTCCGGGTACTTCGTGCACGCGAGGAAGCTGCCGAACCGGCCACGCTTCACCGTCATCGGCGCGCCGCACGTCTCGCAGATCTCGTCGGTGGTCTGCGGCGGGACCTTCTCCCACGTGCCGTCGAGGTTCTTGACGACCTCCATCGTGTTGCGGCACTCGGGATAGCCCTGGCACGCGAGGAAGCTGCCGTTGCGGCCCCACTTCACGACCATCGGCTTGCCGCACTTCTCGCAGACCCACTCGGTCGCGATCTCCTCGCGCTTGACGTCGCGCATCTCGGCCTTCGCCTTCTCGAGCTCCTCCTTGAAGGGCACGTAGAAGCCGCCGAGCAGCTTGCGCCAGTCGACCGCGCCTTCCTCGACCTTGTCGAGATCGGACTCCATCTTCGCGGTGAAGTCCGAGGACACGATCTCCGGGAAGCTGACGACGAGCAGACCGTTCACGAGGATGCCGAGCTCGGTGGGCCAGAACCGGCCCTCCTTCTTCTCGACGTATCCGCGGTCGACGATCGTCGACATGATCGCGGCGTAGGTCGACGGGCGGCCGATGCCCTTCTCCTCGAGCTCCTTGACGAGCGACGCCTCGGAGAAGCGCGGCGGCGGCTGCGTGAAGTGCTGCTCGGGACGCACGGCCTCGAGCACGATCGTGTCACCGACCTCGATCGGCGGCAGCAGGCGGTCCTGGCTCTCGGCGGCCTCCGCCTTGACGTCGTCGGTCTCGGCGACCTCGTAGACCTTGGTGTAACCGGCGAACTTCATCACCTGGCCGGTCGCGCGCAGCACGGCCTGACCACGCTCCATGTCGATCGTGGTCGCGTCGTACACCGCCGGCACCATCTGCGACGCCACGAAGCGCTGCCAGATCAGCGTGTAGAGCTTCACGAGCTCGTTGCCCTCGGGGTGCTCGGCGAGTGCCGTGGCCACACGCTCGGGCGTCCACTCCATCAGCGTCGGGCGGATCGCCTCGTGGGCATCCTGTGCGCGGCCCTTGTTGGCGTACGCGTTCGGCTGCTCGGGCAGGTACTCGTTGCCGTAGGTGTCGGCGATGTGGGTCCGCAGCGCGGTCATCGCGTCGTCGGAGACACGCGTCGAGTCGGTACGCATGTACGTGATGAGACCGGTCGGTCCCTCCTCGCCGAGCTCGACACCTTCGTACAGCCGCTGCGCGAGCGCCATCGTGCGCTTCGCGGAGTAGCGGTGCTTGCGCGCAGCGTCTTGCTGCAGGCGCGACGTGATGAACGGCGCCTGCGGCTTCTTGCGCCGCTCCTTCTTGTCGACGGTGGAGACGGTCGCGGTGCCGGCGTTGAGCTCGGCCGCGATCGCGTTTGCCTCGTCGGCGGTCTTCGGCTCGGCCTTCTCGCCCTTCCACTTCCAGATTCGCGCCTCGAACGGCGGCGGCTGGCCGTCCTTCTTCGCGGTGGCCTCGACCGACCAGTACTCCTCGGGGACGAACGCCTTGATCTCTTCGTCGCGCTCGCAGACCAGTCGCACGGCGACCGACTGCACGCGACCCGCGGACAGTCCGCGCTGGACCTTCTCCCAGAGGATCGGACTGATCTGGAAACCGACGAGACGATCGAGGATCCGGCGCGCCTGCTGCGCGTCGGTCAGGTTCATGTCGATTGCCCGCGGCGCCGCGAGCGCGGCCGCGACGCCCTTCTTCGTGATCTCGTTGATCAGGATGCGCTGGAAGTTCGTGTTGACGTCCTTGATCTCCTCGGAGATGTGCCACGCGATGGCCTCGCCCTCGCGATCCGGATCCGACGCCAGGTAGACCTTCTCGTTCTCGCGCGCCGCCTTGCGGATCTCCGCGACGACCTTCTTCTTGCCCTCGATCACCTCGTAGAACGGCTCGAAGCCGTTCTCGACGTCGACGCCATCCTTTTTCCGCAGGTCGCGCACGTGGCCGACCGAGGCTTTCACCACGTAGCCGGAGCCCAGGTACTTGCCGATCGTGCGCGCCTTCGCGGGGGACTCGACCACCACGAGCGCGGAGCCCGGCTTGACCTTCTTCGGCTTGCGAACGACCTCTTCTTCGACGTCCTCCTCGACGCCGGCCTGCGCCTTCGCCTTCCCCTTCTTGCCCTTCGCGGGCTTGATCTCCTTGCCCTTGGCGGACGCCTTCTTCGGCTCGGCCTTCACCGGCTTCGCAGCGGGCTTCGCCTTCGCGGCGACGGGCGCAGGCGCGGCAGGTGCCTTGGCAGGCGCGGCCTTGGCTTTCGCCGCCGGCTTCGCCTTCTTCGCCTTCGCCGCCTTCTTCGCGTCTTTACTCACTGCTTCCTCGCAAGGAACGAGCTCTCGATCGAGGGCAGTGCGCGCAGTACGTCGCGCACCGCCAAACCTGTGGACGCACAGATCGCGTCGACGCTGAACGCGCCAGCGTGCATCGCCGCGAGCACGCGGGCTGCCATCGGATCGAGCGCGGGCGCCGAGCGCTGCCGTGGCGTTCCCGCCGCGATCAGCTCCGCGTCGCGCTCGTCCTCGATGAGCGCCGCGCCGGCCGCCAGCAACCGATCACATCCGCGACTACCTGGCCACGCCGCGAGCATGCGGCCGAGCCGCGTGGCCGCGCGCGCCGTGTGCAACGAGCCGCTGTTGATGTCTGCCTCGACGACGATCACCGTGTCCGCGAGCGCGGCGATCAGTGGGTTGCGCTGTACGAAGGTGCCGGGGCGCGGCATCACGTCATCGGCGAGCATGCTGACGAGCGCTCCGCCCGCTGCGAGCACTTGATCGAACAGCGGCCGGTGTCGCGCCGGATACGGGCGAGCGAGCCCCGAGCCCATCACGACGGTCGTGGTGCCGCCGCCGGCGAGCGCACCGCGATGCGCGGCGCCGTCGATGCCGAGCGCACCGCCCGACACGATCCGGTAACCACCGCGAGCGAGGTGCTTCGCGAGTGCGTGTGCGCGGTCCATTCCGAGCTGCGTGGCCGCGCGCGCTCCGACAATGGCGACCGCGGGACCGTCATCGAGGACCCCGCGAACGCGCACGTCGTGCGTCCAGCGGAGCGCTTCGAGGCGCCGTGGCAGCTGCCCGGGAGTCAGGACGAGCGAGGTCACAGGGGGAATGCAATTAGCCACCTGCGGCGCGGCCGTCAAGTGCAGGACGCGCCGGACAAGGAATTTCAGCCGGTTGGCCGCATCCCCTTCCTTATATACGGTGCGCGCGCAGCTAGCCGATGTTGGAATCAGCGGATCACTTGGTCTTCTGCATCATCACGATGTCGCCGACCGAGATCTCCTGCACCGACAGCGTGACGAGGCCGATCGAGACGTTCTCGCCGACCTCGACGATCACGATCTCGCCGAGCGCACGCGCGGGGAACCGGCGGTCGTCCTGACCGATGTTGTTCTCCATCTGGTCGGGCTTTCCATCGCCGCGTCGCACCACGAACATCCGGTTGCCGACCTGCACGCCGCTCTTCTTGTTGAGCCCGACGAACACGATCTCGCCCTCGCCGATCAGCGCGTCGTGCGCGATCATGCCGACGATCGGGCCCTGCGCGTCCACCGTCGGCGCAACCGGGGGCACGTTCTTGTACGTCTTCATCAGCGGGCCGACCTTCGCGCCACGCTGGATCTCGCGGTTGGCCTGGATGATCACGCCGCGGGCGCGCTTGTCCTGCTTGACGCTCACGACCTCGAGCGTGCCGATCACGCGGACGTACGATCCGTACTCGGTCGTGCCGTCCTTCACCTTCTTGCCCGGCAGATAGATCGAGTAGCGCTGACCGACCTGCGGCGGCTTCCCCTCGGGATAGCTGAGGTAGACCGAGTCGCCGTCGCCGAGGAGCTCCTTCTCGTCGACCGCGCCGTCGATCGCGATGCTCTTGTCGAGATCACTCTTCTGCACGAACGCGATCTGCTTGATGCTGACCTCGAGCTTGCGCGCGGGTGCGGGCAGCGGCCGATCGACCACGGGCTCCTGCGTGCCGTTCGGGTTCGCGGGCTCGGGCCCCACGGGCATGAAGGTGCCCCTGGGCAACAGGCGCACGAGGTCACCGGGATAGATCCAGTGCGGGTTCGTGATCTGCGGGTTGTAGGACCAGATCTTCGGCCACTCCCACGGGTTGTTGAAGTAGTAGAAGCAGATGTCCCACAGCGTGTCGCCGGAGCGCACGACGTGGAGATCCGGAACCGGGCCAGCATGCAGCACGGTGTCCTCCGCAGGCGCGGTCGGCCCACCGCCTCCGGAGATGTAATAGCCGTTCTCGGCCGGCTGCTCGCCGGTGTCGCGAGTGACCTTGCCGTCGGGACCGACGATGATCACGTCCGTCCGCGGAGGCGGCAGCGTGCCCGCGCCGCGCGTGTTGCCCGTGCTCGCGGGCGGCGGTGTCGGGTTCTGCGTGCCGGTCGCACCGGGATTCAAGTTCGTCGGCGCCTCGACCGTCGGAAACGGCTGGGCGAGCGCAACGCTGGGCACAGCGAACAGCGCCGCGATGGTGATCGATCGCTTCACGGCGTCTCCAGGCGCTTCGACGCGAGCGAGGCCGGCTCTGTCTTCGGATAGAGGTTCACGACTTGCTCCAGGACGGCGCGCGCCTTCTCGGTCTGGCCGAGCGCCTGATAGCAGTATCCGACTTTCAGCAGCGCGTCGGGGACCTTGTTTCCACGCGGGTAGGTCTCGATCACGTTGCGGAACTCCGACAGTGCATGCGGGTAGTCCTTCTGCGCGTAGAACGCCTCGCCGAGCCAGTACTGCGCGTTGTCGGCGTAGTCGTGGCGCGGGTACTTCTTCAGAAATGCACGCAGCCCGTCGACCGCGTCACCGTGGCTGCCCGACTTCACGAGCTCCACCGCGGTGCGGTAATCGGCCGACGCGTTATCGCCGCGCTCCGCCGGAACCTCGCGCTCGCGCGTCGCCATGCGAGCCGTGCGCGCGGACACCGCAGGCGGGATCCGACGCGTGACCTCGATCCGATCATCACCCGGGTTGTACTGACCGATCGGCGCGGGCGCCGACGACGCTCGCGCTCTCGCACGTGGCACCGGTGCGGCTGTCGGCGTGATGGGCTCGTCGTCATACGTCGCCGCCTTGCCGAGTGCGGCGTCGCCCTCGTACACGATCTCGGTGCCGTCGTCGGCGATCGCGACGATCCGCGCGGCATCGGCGCGCGGTGGTGGCGCGGCAGGTCCCGCGACCTCGACGGTCAACGGCGGCATCGACGCCATCATCGACGTCACCTTGTCCGCACGGAGCTTGTCGAGCTGGTGCTGGAGGTCCCTCAGCTTGCGCTCCTGGGACCGCCGATCGGTGCGGAGCTCCTCGACGGTGCGCACGAGCTGCTTGTTTTCGTCGCGCAGCGCCGACATCGGCGTGGTGCACCCGACGAGGAGCACCATCGAAAGTCCCCAGATGTGGCGGTTCATCGCACTAAAATCGTAGGCTGCCCGCACACGGCCAGCAAACTTTCTCGCCGGAGCTGACGCCAGCGCTTACCGAAGTGCTTACTTCGTCGCGGCGAGGATCGCGTCGGCGCCCTGGGCGAGCAGGTCCTCGCCGAGCTTCACACCGAGCAGCTCGGCCTCCTCGACGGAACCGCTGACCTCGGCGCGCAGGATCTTCGAACCATCCGGCATTCCGCACATTCCGAGCACCCGCATCCCACCGCCGGGGCGGTCGACCGCGTGCGCCGCGAGCGGCGTCTGGCAGCTGCCGCCCATCCGCGCGAGGAACGACCGCTCGGCCGCGACGCGTCGCTCCTCGGCGGCGTCGTGCATCGCGCGGCGGATCAGCTCGCCGGTCAAGAAGTCCTGTCCGCGGGTCTCGAGGCCGAGCACGCCCTGTGCGACGGCGGGGATCGAGATCTCGAGCGGCAACAGCTGCGTGATCCGATCGGCGAGGCCGAGGCGCGTGAGCCCCGCGGCGGCGAGCACGATCGCGTCGAACTCGCCGTCGTCCAGCTTCTTGATCCGCGTCGGCACGTTGCCGCGCAGCATCTTAATCTTCAGATCGGGGCGCACCGCGAGGAGCTGGCACTGGCGCCGCATGCTCGACGTGCCGACCGTCGCGCCCTGCGGCAGCGTGTCGAGCGAGATGGGGTGACGAGCACACAGCGCATCCCACGGCACCTCGCGCGTCGACACCGCGGCGAGCGCGAGGCCCGGCTCGAGCTCGGCGGGCACGTCTTTCATGCTGTGCACGGCGATGTCGGCCGTCTCGTCGATCAACGCCTGCTCGATCTCCTTCACGAACAGTCCCTTGCCGCCGACCTTCGCGAGCGGGACGTCGAGGATCTTGTCGCCCTGCGTCTTGATCACGTTGAACG
>JACCRC010000238.1 GCA_013813765.1 Deltaproteobacteria bacterium
GATTGTGGGCATTGCCTCGCTCTTCGGTGGTGGCGAAACGAAGAAGGACAAGGAGAAGGAGCCGCCGAAGGAGGAGGTGATCGGTGGGCCGTCGCGCACGGCGGCGGACCCCGTCCCCACGCCGACGCAGCAGCCGGCCGTCGATCCGGGAACGCAGCCTGTCGCCGGCGATCCGGGATCCGCCGCGGTTCCGGCCGTCGATCCTGCTGCCGAGGAAGCCGCGCGGGCCGAGGCGGCGAAGGCCGAGGCGGCGAAGGCCGAGGAGGAGAAACGGCTCGAGGCCGAAGCGGCGCAGACGGCGACCGCGAAGGCCGAGGAGCAGAAGAAGCTCGACGCCGACGCCGCGAAGCAGGCGAAGCTCGCCGAGCAGAAGGTCGCGGCCGATGCTGCTGCGGCGAAGAAGGCGGAGCTCGCGAAGGAAAATCAGGCAAGGCTCGAGCAGCAGAAGGCGGACGCCGCGGCAGCGAAGCAGGCCAGGCTCGAGGCGCAGAAGGTCGCCGCCGAGAAGGCCGCTGCCGACAGGCAGGCGCGCCTCGAGGCACAGCGGGCAGAAGCCGCGAGGAACCCGCCGCCGAAGAAGGAACCGGCGCCGAAGAAGGAACCGCGGAAGAAGGTGGTCGCGACGAACGCAGCGCCCGTCGATCCGTACGCTCCACCGAAGGCGGATCCCGCGGCTGCCTACAAGACGGGCTTCCAGCAGTACGTGCGCGGCGACACCTCCGGCGCGCTCGCGACGTTCAAGGGCGCGCAGTCCGCGAACCCGGGCTACGCGCCGACGTATCGCGGGCTCGGGCTCGTCTACGAGAAGATGGGCAACAAGACCGCCGCGAAGCTCGCGTTCAAGCGGTACCTGCAGCTCTCGCCGAACGCGAACGATGCGGCGCAGATCAAAGACCGCATGGAGAAGCTCGGGTCATGAAGCGAAGGTCACTCGTCGCGGCGCTGCTCGTCATCTCCACGGCTACCGCGTACGCCGATCCGCACAAGGTGCTCGTGCTGCAGAGCGAAGGCCGCGCCGATGGAGTGCTCCGCGCGAAGATCGACGCCAGCGTGCTGAGGCTCGCGAAGGGCATGCCCGCGGCCGATGTCTCCCCCGGCGACACCACGCTGTCAGATGCCGCCGCCGCGGTCGGCTGCAAGCCCGAGACGGCGACCTGCCGCGACGAGATCATGGGCATGCTCGCCGTCGACGAGCTCGTCTACACGAACCTGACGTCGAAGCCCGGCGGCACCGAGGTCCAGGTGCACCGCTCGATCAAGGGCGGGACCACCACCGATGCTCGCGTGGTCATCGCCTCGAAGGACTCGCTCGACAAGCTCGATGGCATCGCGCCCCTGTTCGGCGCACGCACCGGCGATCCGATCACGCCGCCAGGAACGCCGCCAACCGAGCCCGCGAAGCCCGTGGTGACCGACACGCCGCCGCCAACCGAGCCCGCGAACCCCGTGGTGGCCGACATCACGCCGACGGAGCCGGTCGTCGTGACGCAGCCCACGCCCTCCCCCGCGCAGCCCGTCGATACCGGCCCGAGCCGCGGCCGCAAGCGCCTGGAGCTTGCCGGCATGATCGGCGGTGGCGCGCTCGTGCTCATCGGCTTCATGTGCTGGGGCTCGGCAGCCGACATCCAGTCGCAGATCGACGAGTCGCCGACGCAGACCAAGAGCCAGCTCGACGCGCTCGCGGACCTCGAGGCCAGCGGTGATTCCTACGCCGGGTGGGGCAACGCCCTCTTCATCGGCGGCGCGATCCTCGGTGGTGTCAGCACCTACTTCTTCATCAAGGACCGGCGTGCGGGCCGTCACGCGACGACCGCGCGGATCGCGCCTACCGTCTTCGATCACGGGGCAGGCATCGCCCTGTCGTTCGGAGCACCATGAAGCTCGTCGTCGCGTGGCTCACCGTGCTCGTCCTCGCCGCGATCACCGCGGGCAGCTGCTCGATCAATCATCGCACCACCGAGTTCGAGTGCGACACGCAAGCCGACTGCACCGGCGGCCGCACGTGCACCGGCGGCTACTGCGTCGTCCCCGGCGGCAGCGTCGACGCGCCGAAGAGCGACGCGCCCAAGACCGACGGTCCGCTCCCCGACGCCGGCATGGTCTGTCCGCCGCAGTGCACGAGCTGCATCGCGGGAACCAACACCTGCAAGATCGATTGCGCGGTCACGAGCTGCAACGGCAACGTGATCTGCCCGCCGGGCATGAACTGCGAGGTCGCGTGCACGGTGGCGAACAGCTGCCGCAACGGCGTCCAGTGCCCCGCGACCGGCAACTGCACCATCACGTGCGGCGGCTCGGGCTCGTGCCGCTCGCTCGAGTGCGGCAGCGGCAAGTGCGACGTGAAGTGCACCGGCGCGCAGTCCTGCCGTGGCGTCGACTGCAATCAGTCGTGCGGCTGCGATGTGAGCTGCGGCCTCAGCGCGTCCTGCGAGGCGGTGAGCTGCACGACGTTCCAGTGCGATACCGGCCTCGGATGCTCGTCGGCGATCCCGAACTGCGAGAGCTGCCCGTAGACCAGAATTCCTGGTCGGACCAATCCACTTCGTGGTAGGTCGTCGTCATGCGCACGTGCTTTCTGGTGGCGGTACTGGTCGCGGGTGGCTGCGGAGATGACCCGCCGTGCGATCCGACGACGGAGGCGTGCACCTACTCGGCCGCGGTCAGCACGATCACCGTGCCCTCCGGCGTCGAGGACGAGGACACCTGCCAGAGCTGGACGCTGAACAACCCCACGGAGCTGTGGGTCAACTCGATCACGCAGAACAACGACGGCGCGTATCACCACGCGAACTGGTTCTTCGTTCCCGATCACAACTACAAGCTCCCTGACGGCGCGTGGCCCTGCGAGGCGAACCGGTTCGCAGAGCTCGAGGCCGGCCTGCAGGGCGGCTACCTGTTCGCGCTCAGCACGCAGTCGCTCGAGGAGACGCAGACGCTGCCGCAAGGTGCCGCCGTCCGCATCCCGCCGTGGAGTCGCGTGATCGGTTCGAGCCACCTGCTCAACGTCACCGACTTCGACATCACGACGACGATGGACATCACGATCCGGACGATTCCGCCGCCGCAGGTCACCGCGAAGCTCGCGCCCGCGCGCATCCAGTACAAGGACCTGCACCTCGATCCCGGCAAGAAGTCATCGTTCACCACCGAGTGCAAGCTGATGGAGGCGAACGCCAACCTCTGGAACGAGCCGCTCGAGTACAAGCTCTACTTCACGCTGACCCACTATCACGAGCTCGGCATGTACCAGCAGCTCGAGGTCCTCGGCGGTCCGCGCGACGGCGAGGTGATCATGCGTCACGAAGGCCACGGCGATAACGCCGGCACGGCGCTCGATCCTCCGTTCGATCTCGTCGCCGCCGGTGCACAGGGCGTGCGGCTCACCTGCGGCTTCAACAACCCGCGCGCGGTCCCCGTCGGCTGGGGCATCGGCGATCAGGAGATGTGCGTGATGGCGCTACAGGCCACGACGCAGATCGGCTGGGTCGGCGACGTCACGGGCGGCGATACCGTCGCCGGCGTCGCGCCCAACGGCGAGGTCCAGCACCGCGGCCCCTGCCAGATGCAGGCGTTCCCGTGGGACTTCGAGAAGGAAGGCGGCAAGGGCCACTGATCCGCGGGGCTCGCGCGGGTCCGTCGACGAGGTCACCGAAACCCGTCCCCGCGCCCCACACATTGCTCGCAGGTGGTCGAACCGGACACCATGACGAGGATGGTGCCGCTCGGTAGTGGCGCGGGC
Organism: Deltaproteobacteria bacterium; assembly: GCA_013813765.1. Lineage (GTDB taxonomy): Bacteria > Myxococcota_A > Polyangia > Haliangiales > Haliangiaceae > JABFXX01. The sequence continues at coordinate 3,740 of JACCRC010000238.1, forward strand.
GCCACACCGGAGGTTCTCGCAGGGTCGAGCCCGGCGTCCCTCGGGTGGCGGCTCGCGTTCATCGACGCCGTGCTGAAGGTGTGCCTGGTTCTCGGTGGCATCGTGTGCGTGCCTAGCGTCATCCTGGCCGTCCGGGCCGGTCACCTACCTGTCGCGATCGGCGACACCCTGGCGATCGCCGCGATCGCAGTGCTGTACCGCCACAAACGGCTCGGCTATCGCATCCGCGCCGGCGCGACGAACATCGTCCTCTACCTGCTGGGGCTGATGCTGCTGCTGTTCATCGGCCCGATCAGCGAGGTCTACCTGCTCGGCTTCTCCCTGATGGTCACGCTGACCTTCGGGCTACGGGCGGGCATGGTTTCGGCCGGGCTGAACGCGCTCACCCTCGTAGCGGCCGGCTACCTCGGCGCGATGGCGCCGACCATGGTGCTGCCGATCTGGGTAGACAGCTCGAGCACCTGGATCATCGTGTCGCTCAACTTCGTGATGGTCAACGTCGCGCTCGTGCTCGCGATCGGGATGGTGCTCGGCAACCTCGAGCTCGGCGTCCAGCGGATCGCCACGGCGCGGGCGTCGCTCCAGCGCAGCGAGGCGCTGCTCGAAATGGGCTCGCGAGTCGCTCGGTTCGGGGCATGGAGCGTCGCGGTGCCAGGGCTGGAGCTCACGTGGTCGAGGGAGACGCGCGAGGTTCACGAGGTCGAGGACGACCAGGTGCCGACCGTCGACACCTGGCTCGCCTTCTACGTCCCCGAGGACCGGGCCCGCCTCCGGGCCGCGATCGAGCGGTGCGTCACCGATGGAACCCCCTTCGATCTCGAGCTGGAGATCATCACCGCGCGGGGGCGACGGCGCGCCGTGCAGGCGATCGGCGAGCCGCTGCGTCAAGAACGCGGCGACGAGGTGATCGTGGCGATCCAGGGCGCGTTCCAGGACATCACGGAGCGACAGGCCGCGGAACGAGCGCGCAAGGCAACCAACGAGACGTTGTTGGAGCAGGCCGCCCTGCTCGACAAGGCCCAGGACGCGATCATGGTGTACGCGCTGGATGGCTGCGTGCGCTACGTAAACGCCCACGCCGCGATGCTCTACGGGTGGAACCTCGACAGCGTGCTCGGATCCAACGTGAGCGAGCTCGGGGTCGCGCGCGATTCCGAAGTCCTCGCGAGTGCCCGGCAGGCGGTCCTGCGCGACGGCATCTGGACCGGTGAGCTCGAGCATTCCCGTGGCGATGGTGTGGCGCTGCTCGTCGAGGGCCGGTGGAGTCTGCTCCGGCACGCCGACGGCATCCCCTCCGGGATCCTCGCAATCCACACCGACATCACGGAGCGCAAGCGACTCGAGCTCCAGAGCCTGCGCGCGCAGCGGCTCGAGAGCATCGGCACCCTCGCGGGCGGCATCGCGCACGATCTCAACAATGTCCTGACGCCGCTCCTCACCTCGATCGCGTTCCTGCGCGAGGGCGAGACCGACGTCGAGAAGGTCGAGGATCTCGAGGTCCTCGACGCGTGTGCACGCCGTGGTGCCGACATGGTCCGCCAGCTCCTCACGTTCGCGCGTGGCGGCGTGGAAGGACGACGCGCTCCGATCCAGCTCGGTCCGATCGTCCAGGATGTCGGCAAGCTGGTGCGCGACACGTTCCCCAAGAACATCGCGGCCGTGATCGAGACCGACAGGACTACGTGGCCGGTTTCCGCGAATTCGACGCAGATGCATCAGCTCCTGGTGAACCTGTGCGTCAACGCTCGCGACGCGATGCCCGATGGCGGCACGCTCACGGTCGTCGTCGAGCATGTCGTGCTCGATGAGGTTTACGCCGGCATGAACATCGACGCGAAGCCCGGTCCGTACGTGCTGCTCCGGGTCGAAGACACCGGAGTCGGGATGTCGAAGGCGATCCAGGACCGGATCTACGAGCCGTTCTTCACCACCAAGGGAGTTGGCAAAGGCACGGGCCTGGGCCTCTCGACCTGCCACGCACTCGTGCGAAGCCACGGCGGCTTCATCCACCTCTACTCCGAGGTCGGCAGGGGGAGTCGGTTCCAGATCTATCTGCCCGCCGAGGTCCATGCCACGGTCGCCGACGACGTCTCGATAGATGCGTCTTGTCTCCCGCGCGGCAACGGCGAGCTCATCCTGGTCGTCGATGACGAGGCCAGCATCCGAACCGTCACCGGGCGGACCCTCGAGCGATACGGCTACACGGTCCTCCTCGCCTGCCACGGGGCCGAGGCGGTCTCGCTATACGCCCAGCACGGCGGAACCATCGCCCTCACGCTGACCGACATGTCGATGCCGGTCATGGACGGGCGGACGACCATCAGCGCACTCAGGGCGCTTGACCCCGACGCCAGAATCGTCGGCTCGAGTGGCATGGACGGCCACGATAAGGTCATCGCGGCACTCGGCGTCGGCGTTGACGACTTCGTACCCAAGCCCTACACGGCCGAGAGCCTCCTTCGCGTGATCCGCACCGTCATCGATGCTCGGGGTGGTCGTCAGCCGTTGCAGGGAGCTACCAGCCGCAGCTCTGACCCTTGTTCTGCTGCTCGAGCCACGTCTGCAGCGGTGCGAAGTACTCGAGGATCGCCGTCGCATCCATCTGCTTCTCGCCGGTGAGCTGGAACAGCGCGTCCTGCCACGGCACCGACGCGCCGAGCTGGAGCATCTTCCAGAACGACTCGCCGACGGCCTTGTTGTCGTAGACCGAGCACTCGTTGAGCGGCCCCTTGTGACCGGCCTCCTTGCACAGCGCGCGGTGGAACTGGAACTGCAGCACCCGCGCGAGGAAGTACCGCATGTAGGGGACGTTCGCGGGCACGTGGTACTTCGCGCCCGGATCGAAGTCCTCGGGCCCGCGCGCGACGCCCGGCATGATGCCCTGGTACTTCCGCCGCAGGTCCCACCAGTGCTTGTTGTAGTCGGCGGGCGCGACCTTCCCCGAGAACACGTCCCAGCGCCACTTGTCGACGACGAGGCCGAACGGCAGGAACGCGATCTTCTCGAGCGCGTTGTGCATCTGCCGGTTGATCGTGACCTTGTCGTTCGCCTTGACCTCGTCGAGCAGGCCCTTGGTCTTCAGATACTGCGGCGTCATCGAGAGCGCGACGGTGTCACCGATCGCCTCGTGAAAGCCGTCGTTCGCGCCCTGCTGCAGGACGATCGGGAGCTTGTAGTACGCCGCGAAGTAATAGTGGTGACCCAGCTCGTGGTGGACCGTGACGAGGTCCTCCTGCGTCTTCTCGATGCACATCTTCAGGCGGAGGTCGTTGTTGAACCCGACGTCCCACGCAGAGGCGTGGCACACGGCTTCCTTGCCGGCGGGCTTCTGGAACATCGAGCGCTCCCAGAACGTCTGGGGCAGCGGCGGCATGCCGAGGGACGTGTAGAACGCCTCGCCGAGCCGGACCATCCCCTTGTCATCGAGCTTCGCGGCGATCGCCGGCGTCACGTCGATGACGGCCTCGCCCGGGTACGGCTCGAGCTCCTTGTACATCCAGTCCCACGACTGCGCCCACATGTTGCCGAGCAGGTGCGCGGGCATCGGACCGGTCTTCGCGACGACGGCGTCGCCATAGATGCCGTTGAGCTTGCCGCGCGCGTAGCAGTGGAGCTGCGTGTAGAGCGGCTTGAGCTGGTTGAACAGACGATCGGTCTCCGCCTCGAACTGATCCGCCGGCATGTCGTACGCCGACTTCCACATCGCGGCGACGTCGGTGAAGCCGATCGCCTTCGCACCGTCGTTCGCGAGCCCGACGTACTTGATGAACAGATCGCGCTCCTGGCGACCGACGGTGTCGTGCCAGCCCTTCCATGCGGCGAGCGCGGCGTTGGGGTCGCGCGTGGTCTGCATGGTCTTCGAGAGCGCGGCGAGGTCCTGGCAGTTCGCGCCCGATGCGTCGCAGACCTTGCCCTTGCCGTAGATGCTCGCCATCTCCGTCCCGGTCTTCGCGAGCTCCGCGGCCCGCTGCGGATCGTCGGGCGACGGGGCCACGGGGATCGCAACGGTCGTCATGTAGATCAGCGCCTGCAGCTGACGACGCGTCGACGGATCGAGCTGGTCGAGGATCGGCTCGTACTTGCGCGCCTGCTTGATCAGCTTCGCGACGGTGTCGTTCTGCACGCTGTTCGCGGCCGACTCGGCGGCCTCGTGCGCGTCGGTGATGTCGGTCGCGTTCGCCCACTGCGCCTCCGCGGCGCCGACGAGCACGCGCCGCAGCTCCTTGTCGGCATCGGCCACGAACTTCGTCGCCTCGGCCGCGAGCGCCGCGTCGTTGGGCTTGGCCGCGCCCTTCGGCGGGCAGCACGTAGCACTCAAAAGGATCAGCGGGATCGGGAGGAGAAGGCGGGACAGCACGGCCGGACTCTACGCCTGGGTGTGCGCGCGACGTCAAGCCGTCGCAGGAGCGTTACGGCTCGTGCGGAACGCCCGCGGCGTCGTTGGACACCGGCTTGGACGATGCACCGGGCGACGTGATGCCACGGTCGTCGAGCAGCTTGCGCGCAGCGGTTTGCTGATCCGGATCGAGGATCGCGAACGCCTTCTGCAACGCGTCGCGGTTGTTCGCGGCCTTCGCCTCGTGGAGCTTGCCGGAGTCGGAGGTGGTGTGGACCGGCGTCGCGCCCGGTGCCCAGTCCTTCGGCTTCGGCGGCGGCTCGCCCTTCTTCGGTGCCTGCTCGGGATCCTCCTGCGGTCGCTCGATCTCGCGGAGCTGCGTGTCGAGCGCGTCGTTGCGCGCCGAGAGGCTGGTGTCGATCTTCTTCAGCTGCTCGATCTGCTCGTCGCGCAGCTTCAGCTGCGACGAGCTGTCGATCAGGTAGCCGACGGGAGTGCCCGACGCGGGCGGCAGGGGCGGCAGCTCGCCGTCCTGTGGGGTCGTCGGCTTTGGATCGCGGTGGCACCCGACGAACGACAGCGCGATGGCCAGTAGGGTGGTACGCAACATCGCGCCGACTCTAGCTCACCAGGCGGGGACATCCACGAAGTTCGACAGTTGCGCGCGATCGGGGTCACGCCGTTGCGATCGGCAACGCGATCAGTCGTTGTCCGTTGCCCCGGGATGGGGTTACCTAAAGGTCGTGCTCCGAGCAGCGCTCATCGCGGTCGTGACCGCCTTCCTCGCGACGAGCGTCCCCTCGCCCGCCGAGGCGCGCCCGCGGCCGGCGAAGACCTCGGTGAAGAAGAAGCCGCCGGCGAAGAAGAAGATCACCGCGAAGGCGAAGCGCAAGCCGGCGAAGAAGAAGCGCGCCCCGGTCGAGAAGACCGAGCCGCGCCGCCCCATGCCCTAGGCTCGTACGCGCCCGCGGGCTTCGCGTTGCCTTCAGCAACAGTGCGCGCGGATCTCGCGCCCAGATCCTGAACATCACGTGTTGCGACGCGGGCATGGATCATGCTCGTGTCCCCGCGGATGCGCCGCGCCGCGATTGTCCTGACGCTCATCGCGGCCGGACGCGTGGCGTTCGCGCAGCCCGAGCCTGCGCCCCCCGCAGAAGGCGAAGGCGCCGGCTCCGCCCAGGCGCCGGAACCAGCACCTCCGCCGGCCGCGCCGCCTGCACCGCCAACGGTCACGCCGGTTCGCGTCGATCCGCCGCCGCCGGCGATGCCGCCAGAGCCGGAAACGGCACCGGCCGCGAACACGGGCTTTCGGTTCGGCTCGTACGGCCGGGTGATCGCCGGCAGTGATCTACGCGGTGGCAAACCGCAGGCAGAGAACGTGGTCGCGCACGGCCCGCGCATCGTCGAGCCGAGCTACCTCGAGCTCGACTTCTCGTTCGGCTTCACGACGAAGCGTGGCCTCGTGCTTCGGCCGGTCATCACGCTCGCCTTCAACGGCACGCTGTTCCACGACACCGGCGAGTTCGATGCGCAGCCCGCGCTTCGCAACATGTTCCTCGATGCGCAGGTCACGAAGCAGCTGACCGCGTGGGTCGGCTCGCGGATGTACCGCGGCGACGACATCTACCTGTTCGATTACTGGCCGCTCGACGATCTGAACACCGTGGGCGGCGGCCTGTTCTTCAAGCAATCGGCGCTCGAGATCGCGGCACACGCGGGCTTCAACCGCCTGCTCACCCCGTTCCAGTACCAGGAGATCGAGGTCCCGAATCCTGCGCAGGGTGCGACCACGGTCGTGCAGCTCAACCGCCAGCGCATGATCGCGAGCGCGACCGGCGCCTACATCGACGACGGCGGCCGCGGCGGCCTCTCCCTCAAGGCCAAGCTGCACGGCGAGGTCCACGCCCTGCCCTCGGGTACGCGGCAGCGCGAAGGTGGCAGCGACTTCGAGGCCCTCCCCTCCGACAGCGGCTTCCTCATCGGTGCCGAGGTCGGCGCGTTCGGCATGTCGACGGAGAAGCTGCACCGTCGTCACCTGAACGGCTTCGTGCGCTACGCGAAGGGTCTCGCCGCCTTCGACGAGCTCGCGCCGCCGACGAGCTTCGGCACCGATCTGAAGACCAACCGCGCGAGCGAGCTGACATTCGGCCTTTCGGGCAACTGGGATCACGCGTTCGCCAACGTGATGCTCGGTGCGCTGTCGCGCCGCTTCGTCGATGCCGATCCCGACTCCGTCGATCACGACGACGGTTGGGAGTACGCCGTGAACGTTCGCCCGCTCGCTCACCTCGGTCGCGAGGTGTTCGCCGGCGTCGATCTCTCGTATCAGGCCCGCTTCCCGCGCGGACTCAACCAGACCACACAGCGCGCCGAGGATCCTGCGGTGCTCCAGATCGCGCCGATGCTCGTCTACTCGCCGATGGGACCGTCTGCGTACGATCGCCCGCAGCTGCGCCTCGTCTACCGCGCCGCCAATCGCAACGAGGCGGCGCTCCACGAGTACGTGCCCGGCGATCCGCGGGGCCGCCACGCCTGGACCCACTTCCTCGGCTTTCAGGCCGAGTGGTGGTTCAACTCGAGCACGTACCGCTGAGTCAGAAGTCGCAGCAATCGGTGGTCTTAATACCCACCGCTG
>JACCRC010000269.1 GCA_013813765.1 Deltaproteobacteria bacterium
CTCGCGCCGCGAATCGGCGATCTGTCGCTGGTCGTGTGCTTGGACTCGGGTTGCGCGAACTACGACCAGCTGTGGTCGACGACGTCGCTACGCGGCCTCGTGATCGGAAACCTCGAGGTCTCGCTGCTCACCGAGGGCGTGCACTCCGGCGACGGTACCGGCGTGATCGCCGCGAGCGAGCGCGTCATCCGCCAGCTGCTCGATCGGATCGACGACTCGCACACGGGCGTCGTGAAGCTCGCCGAGCTCGCCGTGCAGATTCCGAAGCAGCGCGTCCTCCAGGCAGAGCGCACCGCGCAGGTGATCGGCGACGAGGTGTTCAGCAAGTTCCCGCTGCAGCCGGGCGTCGAGCCGGTGTCGAAGAACAACACCGAGCTCATCCTCAACCGCACGTGGCGCCCGGGCCTCGCGATCACCGGCGCAGATGGCTGGCCGCAGATCGGCAACGCCGGCAACGTGCTGCGTCCGGTCACGACGCTCAAGCTCTCGATCCGGATCCCGCCGCGCGTGGATCCGGTGAAGGCGCAGGCCGCGGTGAAGGCCGTGCTCGAGAAGGATCCGCCGTACGGCGCGAAGGTGACGTTCACCGGCGGCACCGCGAGCGCCGGCTGGGATGCACCCGAGATCGCGCCGTGGCTCGACAAGGCGCTCGACGACGCCTCGCAGCGTCACTTCGGAAAGCCGGCGATGTACATGGGCGAGGGCGGCACGATCCCGTTCATGTACATGCTCGGCGAGAAGTTCCCGCGGGCGCAGTTCTGCATCACCGGCGTGCTCGGGCCCGGCTCCAACGCGCACGGCCCGAACGAGTTCCTCCACGTTCCGACCGCGCGCCGTCTCACGCTGTGCGTGGCCGACGTGCTCGCCGCGCACGCGCAGCAGCCCTGATCACTTCACGCGCTTGAGCTGGAGCCGCATCGTCGGCACTGCCAGGTGCGGCTCGAGCAGCTTGTTCCAGCTCGTGCTGATCAGCTTGTACTCGTCAGAGCAGCCCTCGGCGCGCTCCTCGGGCAGCTCCTTGTCGGTGATGACCTCGGAGTAGTCGTCGGGGCTCGAGCCGTAGATCAGGCACATCATGTTGTAGAAGCGCTGCTCGTTGAGCGAGTGCGCATCCCAGAACGGCGTGGTGTCCTCGCCCTGGGTCTCGCCCTCCGCTATCCACGAGAACGCGCCGTCGAGCGCCATCTGGTTCCCGGTATCGCCGCTGGCGATCAGCACCACGGTCGAGAGCTGATCGACCGCGTCCTCCTCCTTGCCGACGGCGGGCAACTGCAACTGATCGATCAGCGCGTGACCGAGCTCGTGCAGAAACACCGAGACCAGCGAGCCGACGATCGCGTCCTTCTGTTCGTCGCCCACGTACTCGGAGAACAGCTCGCCGTAGAAGTCGACGAGCTCGTCGCACATCGTGATCGCGACGGTCTCCGGATCGTAGTACGCGTTCGCCTCGTCGCACTTCTCGAACGTGATCGGTACGTCGCGGGGCAGGTGCAGCGCCTTGTCGAGCTGCGGGATGATCTGCTCGAACGCGCCCCACGAGCGAAGCATCTTGCGCGTCTCGGAATCGGCGCCCTTGTAGATCAGCTTCAGGTGGCCGCGGTCCTTCTGCTCGGGCTTGACGGGCACCACGTCGCCGACGAGCACCTTGTTCTCGCCCGCGATGGCCACCGCCGCGTCACCCGTGGGTCTCTTCGCGTGCCCGATCTTGTCGACCTGCTTCTTGTCATCGGCGGAGCCCGAGCCGGAGCCAGCCGCTGCACTGCCGGTGGGGAGCGGCGCTGCCGTCTCGGCGTCCTTCTTCTTGCAGCTGGTGATCGCGAGCAGCGTGGTCAGGACGAGCGTCGTTCGGCGCATTCAGCCCGATGTTACGGGATCACGCTCTTCGGCGGCGAGTAGATCGCGCCGTTGTCAGTGACCGTTGCCGACTTCACGGTGATGTAGCCCGCGGCGCCGCCGCCACCACCACCGCCGGCTCCGTCGGCGGCACCGTCGATGCCTTCGAGCGCGAGGTAGCCAGGAATGACCGGCGTCGTGCCGCTGCCGCGCCCGCCGACACCGCCACTGCCGCCCGCGCCGCCGTTCGCACGTGCGGTGCTCGGATTCGCGTTCTGTCCCGCCGGACCGCCTTGCGCACCGCCGCCCTGCCCGCCACCGCCACCGTTCGCGGCGAGCACCGCACCCGCCGTGATGGTCAGCATCGGCGACTCGGGCCGAACATGCCGCCCGCACCGCCACCGCCGCCACCACCGCCATCCGAGTT
>JACCRC010000275.1 GCA_013813765.1 Deltaproteobacteria bacterium
ACCGCACCCTCGGTGGCCCCGTACGCGACGGGCCCGGTCCCGATCGGCGAGTTCGAGGACGGATCGACGCAGGTCGAGCCCGACAAGAAGCGGATCGCGCACGCGCAGGCGACGATCAAGCGCGACGTCTCGAACGCGGTGCTCGGCATCCCCGAAGCACCGCTGACCGTGGTCAAGGAGACGCCTGTCGAGGTGCTGCTCACCGAGAACGCGCAGCACGGCCGCGATGATCCGACGAGCATCGATCCGCAGACGCAGAAGTTCGAGCGCGGCGACCCGACGAACATCGGTCGTCCCGACATCACGCTCGGCTCGACACCACCGGTCGCGAAGCAGGGCAGGCTGCGCACGGTCGCGCAGCTGCGTCGCCAGCGCGGCCTCATGGGCGACGTGCGCTACGTGTCGACGGCGCTGTTCGGCGTGCGCCGCGCGCGGAAGGAGCTCGTCGAGCTCGAGGCGAAGCAGGTCACGCGACAGGCCGAGCGCCGCCGCTACCTCGTGACGCTTGGCCGCACCGCGATCACGAGCGAGGGCTTCGATCACCCCGCGCTCGGTCCCGCGCGTGAGCAGCTCGGCACCGTCGAGGACGAGCGCGCGCGGCACCAGGGTCAGGTCGTGGCTTCGGATCAGGAGCTGACGCGCGTGAAGCGCGATCGCGACGAGGCCGCGAAGCAGCACGTCAAGACCCTCGCCAGTATCGACGCCGAGCTGGCCGAGCTCGTGAAGCGACTCGAGCCGCTGAAGAAGGAGCAGACGGCGGCGGCCAAGCGCGGTGCCGAGCTGCGCGAGTCACTGCGCCACGTCGAGCGGAAGATCGCGGAGACCACGTCGAGCCTCGTGTCGGTGAAGGGTCCCAAGCAGGATCCGGCGGCGATCCAGGCGGAGCTCGCGACGCTGAAGGCCGACAAGGTCGCCGTGCAGCGCGACGAACCGAAGATCGCGCAGGAGCTCGACGCCCTGAGCCCGCGGATCGCCGCACTCGAGTCCAAGCTCACCGAGGCGACCAAGAAGCGCGGTGAGCTCGTGAAGGCCGAGGAAGACGATCAGCGCCGCGCCGAGGAGCTACTCGTCGCGATCGGCGCGAAGCGCAAGGTGATGGACCGCGCCGCCGGCGATGCCGAGGTGGTGCGCGACAAGATCCTGTTCGAGCTCGGAGAGCGGCTCTACGTCGACCGCCCCGATGACTATGCGCCGCAGATGTCTCCGATCGATTCGATCGACGTCGAGCTCGGCGAGGCGGATCGACGCGTGATGGAGCTTCGCGAGATCATGGGATCGATCGACAAGGCGAAGCTGTGGCGCGGAATCGCGGTGATCGTGCTCGTGCTCTCCGCGGTCGGCGGATTCACGTGGTGGCTGATCTACATGCTGGCGTGAGCGAGCGATCAACCGAGCATGCGCTCGAGGTGGCGGATCGCCGCCAGCGCGAGCACCACCCGGAGCGCGCCCAGCAGGAACCCGACCATGCCGAGCGTGAACGCCGCGGCCCCGGCGAGCCGCGCGAACCCGGCTGCCGTGCGCGTGCGGAACGCGATCCAGCCCGTGCCCATGGCGCCGATACCCAGGCCCAGCGCGAGGTAGAGGCCCGGGGTGGGCATCGCAGCGGCGATCAGCGCGCCGAACGCGAGGACCAGCGCGAGCCGCTGCATGGACCGACGCTACCGGGGGTGGGCGAACCGGGCCAGTTTCGTGCTACACGAGCCCGCCATGTCCGACGCCGCGACCAACGATCTGCGCGCCGGGTTCTGCGCGATCGTCGGCCTGCCAAACGTCGGTAAGTCGACGCTTCTCAACCGGATCCTGGGCCGCCACCTGGCGGCGGTCTCCTCGAAGCCGCAGACGACCCGGGATCGGATCCTCGGCGTTCACACGCTCGCGCTGCCCGGCCAGACCCCCGACCGCGCGCAGATCGCCTACGTCGACACGCCCGGCGTGCAGGACGGCAAGGGCCCGCTGCGGCGCTACATGCGCGACGCCTCGACGAGCGCCGCCTCGGACGCCGACGTCATCCTGCTGCTGGTCGACGGAACTCACCGCAACGGGCGGGTCCCCTCGTTCCTGAGCCAGCCCGAGGCCGCCGCGCTGGCGCACGCAACCGGCACCGGCCGGCCGCTGATCGTCGCGATCAACAAGGTCGATCGGATGTCCAAGCCCGACATCCTCCCGGTGATCGAGGCGTGGGCGCAGTGGAAGCACGGTCTCGAGGTCGTCCCGATCAGCGCGAGCACGGGCGAGAACGTCGACGCACTCGAGCAGGTGATCGCCGCCATGCTGCCGCCCGGTCCGCAGCTGTTCCCCGACGACATGATCACCGATCGATCTCCACAGTTCATCGCGAAGGAGATCATCCGCGAGCAGCTCTATCATCAGCTCGGCAAGGAGCTGCCGTACGCCTGCGCCGTCCAGATCGAGAGCTGGAGCGAGAAGGCCGACAAGAACGAGCTGACGATCGGCGCGGTCGTGATCGTCGAGCGCGAATCGCAGAAGCCGATCGTCGTCGGCAAGGGTGGCTCGCGGATCCGCGAGCTTGGCATCGCCGCGCGCCAGGCCGTGGGCGCGGCGCTCGGCAAGACCGTGCACCTCACGCTGTTCGTGAAGGTGCTCGAGGAGTGGAGTCGTGGTGACGCCGCACTGCGCCGCCTCGGTTACGGTGGCGAAGGCGAGGGCCTATGAGCAATGCACCGCTGATCGCCGTCGTCGGCCGCCCGAACGTCGGCAAGTCGACCCTGTTCAACCGCCTCGTCGGAGGTCGCCCCGCGCTCGTCCACGACACGCCGGGCCTCACGCGCGATCGCCGCTATGGCGTGGCCGAGTACTTCGGCACCGATCTGCGGATCGTCGATACCGGCGGTCTCGATCCGGAAGCAGCGCGCGAGGTGATCGGCGCCGGTATCCACCGCCAGGCACTGAAGGCGATCGGCGAGGCCGATGGGCTGCTGCTCGTCGTCGATGGGCGCGCGGGCCTCACCGCGGTCGATCACGACCTCGCGAAGCAGCTGCGCTCGACCGGCAAGCCAGTGTTCCTCGCGGTCAACAAGATCGATCACCAGGTCGTCGATGACCTCGTGCACGACTTCCACCAGCTCGGCCTTGGCAGTCCATTCCCGATCTCGGCCGCCCACGGTCGTGGCATCGACGCCCTGCTCGAGGCGATCTGCAAGGTCGTCGCTCCCGACGCGAAGCCCGATCCCGTCGACGACGAGGCCGACAGCGATGACATCTTCGACGTGCTCGGCGACGACGAGGCCGGCGACCCGGAAGCCGAGAATGCCGACAAGCCCGAAGAGCCGCGCCCTCTGCGGGTCGCGTTCGTCGGCCGCCCCAATGCCGGAAAGTCCTCGCTCACGAACCGCCTGCTCGGCGAGGAGCGCTCGCTCGTCCACGACGTCGCGGGCACCACCACCGATCCGGTCGACACGCCGTTCTCGATCGGCGGCCGCGACTACATCCTGATCGACACCGCCGGCATCCGCCGCAAGGCCAGGATCGACGAGGAGATCGAGAAGATCGCCGTATCGATGGCGATCGGTCAGGTCGATCGCGCCGATGTCGTCGTGCTCGTGATCGACGCCGAGCTGGGCCCGTCCGAGCAGGACGCGCGGATCGCGGGCATGATCGAGGACGCGGGCCGCGCGCTCGTGATCGCGCTCAACAAGTCCGATCGGATCACCGGCGACGTCGCGAAGGGCGCGCTGCGCGAGAAGACCGAGGACAACTTCCACTTCCTCACCTGGGCGCCGGTCACGCTGCTGTCCGCGCAGCGCGGCGACGGCGTCGATCGCCTGCTCGATCTGGTCCGGCAGGTCGCGCAGGAGCATCAGAAGCGCATCCCCACGGCGCAGCTCAATCGCTTCTTCAAGGAGGTGATCGAGCAGATGCCTCCGCCGCTGCACAACGGCCGCTCGATCAAGATCAACTACCTCACGCAGGCCCGCGCTCGCCCGCCGACGTTCGTGCTGTGGGCGAACAAGCCCGAGGGCCTGGCGCCGTCATACAAGCGCTTCCTCGCGAACCGCCTGCGCGAGAACTACGGCTTCCGCGGCACGCCGATCCGGATCGCCGTCAAGGAGAAGAAGGATCGGCATGATCGCGAGTAGCGATCACGGCGTGACGGTGATCGCGCCGCTCGCCGGATTGAACGCGTTGCCGAGCTCGCCATTCACGGCGCGCATCGGGTCATAGCCGGACTGCCACGGCAGGTTCACCGCCATCGCCTGCAGCACCTGCTTCCACGACTGGCCGCCCGAGAGCGTGCCGACGACGTAGTTCGCGGTCGACTGGCCCATGCCCTGCCAGTACGCGGGCAGCGCGTTCACGACGACGTCGAGCTTGTCCTTGCCGCGCGGGTGCATCGCGAGGAAGTCCTCGTCGTAGTAGTTGAACGACAGGCAGCTGTTGAACAGCAGCGTCTGGTAGCGATCCGGGAAGTTCGCGCCGGAGTACTCCCACGGCTCGAGCGGGCCGTGGCCGAAGTGGCTGTGACCCGTGTACGCGAACACGTCGCCGTGCCAGAACGCCTCGAGGTAGCGCCAGCGCGCGCGCTGCCGGATGTCGGGCGAGCCATCCTCCTCGCCGTGCCACGTGCGGATCTCCACCGTCATCTGGCGCTCGACGCCACCGCGCTTCACGCGCACCGGCATCGACCACACGATCCAGCGCTCCGAATACAGACTCACCACCTGGCGAAGCAGCTCCGCGCGCTTCGTCGCGTTCGTGCCGACCGCCGCCGGGAACCCGGTCTTGTCGACGACCCAGCGCTCGACATCGGCCCACGTCACGTTCGGCAGCTTCTGGCCGTCGATGTAGAAGTCGAGGAGCCACGCGTTCGGCGACGTCTCCGTCACGCGCAGCGCCGGCAGCTTCGTGCGCAGCTCGCGCTGGAACCGCAGATACTCGACGAGCCCGAGGTCCGCCGGATTCGCCTTGTCGGAGTCGACGCCGAAGAACGAGTAGACGACGACCTTCGTGCGCGACTGATTCCCCGCGAAGCCCCATAGCTGATCGTGCTCGGGCCACGCCGTCGGCGGCGCGGTCACCGGCGTGAGGATCGCGCGCGTCGGCAGGAAGTAGCGGTTCGCATCGGCCTGACCGATCTGCGTGTTCGGATCGGAGAGCTGCGTCTTCTCCGCGTTGATCGCGTTCAGCTCCGCGGTGATCCGCGTGCGGCAGGCCGAGCGGCGCGGCGCGTAGTGGTACCAGAGCGAGTCCGCGTCGGTCGCTTCGTCGACGCACGACGGCTGGTAGCTCGCGGAGCGCGCCTTGTAGTCGCCGAACATCAGCGTCAGATCGACCGGGCCGCTCGGCAGCTGCGACCGCTGCACGAGCGCCTGATCGCGATAGTGGTAGCGAACGCGATCGACCTCGCCGCCGCCACGGATCGCCATTCGCGCACGCACCAGCTGGATCGACGCGAGGTTCCTGACCGCATCGCGATCGGCGATCCCGATGCCCTGCTCGCGGAGCGCACCGAGCGCGCTCTTGATCTGGCGGTGGATGACGCCCTTTGCCACCTCGTCGGAGGCACCCGGCGCGACGTCGACGAACGCATCGAAGTCGATGACGTGCTCGAGGCCGTCGACCGAGGTCAGATCGTCCGGCGACCCCGAGCTGTCCTCGGGGGCCGCGATGCAGGCGGTGAACAGCGACGGGATCAGCGCAAACCAGGCGTGCTTCACGTGCCCCCGCCGTAGCAGGGCTCGCACCACAGTCGGCTCCAGAGAATCCCGCAGGTTGCGAGGCCGCCGCCACGGCGGCGTTGCGGATCAAAACACCGCGCTGGCGACGGCAGTGGCCAGCGACCTGGCCGGACTCTAGAAGTAGCCCCAGCGCGTGGTGCCGCGGATGCCGAGCGTGAACACCGTGACGTCGCCGCCGAAGCTCGCGAGCCGACCCTCGAAGCCATACGAGTACTGGCGGCTGTACAGAATATCGAGCCCACCGCCGATCGCGAGCACCGGGTCGAGCCCGCCGGTGATCGGCCCACCGCCCGTGTAGACGACCCCGAGACCCGCGAACGCGTACGGCACGTACTTCAGCACGTCGAAGCGGAACACGAGGCCCGCATCGGCGAGGCCGGCATACGCGGTTGGCGACTGATCCTTACCTTCGCCGCCGCGGAACAGTCCGCCGGCGACCTCCGCCCGGATGCCGACGTCCGAGCCGATCATCTGCTCGTACATGAGCGAGAGCGCGCCGCCGAGGTCCGGGGTCACGGCCGGCGGCGGCTGGTTGTTCATCGGCGGTCCCGACCCGGGGATGCTGAAGGTCGCCCAGCCCAGCCCCCCGGACAGCGCCTTCTCGCTGTCGGCGCGCGCCTCGCTGGCCGCGAGGACCACGAGTGCGGCAGCGGCGAGGGTAGGGCGCATGCCCAGTGATTGTAGGCAACTCCGGCCCCAGATCCGCGGTCCAAGGGTGCGAATTGACGCGCTACCGATCGCGGTGCTACATCCGCCCCCGCTCCTATGGCCGACAAGAACGAACCGCCCACCGCCGTCCCTGGCGTGAACCCGAAGGCCGTCAGGATCGGGGGCGAATCGCTCGCGGACCGGATCATTCCGCACATCAAGAAGATCCTGGTGATGCTCATCATGGTCTCCGTCGCGGTGTCGATCATCCTCGTCATTCGCTGGCGCGGCGAGGTCGGGAAGGAGCGGCAGACGGAGAAGCTGCTCTCGGTGCTCGACGTCTCTCGCCGTCCAGTCGGCCCCGTGCAGCCAGACATCCCGGGGCTGCCCACGAAGAAGAACGCACCGCAGCCGTTCCCGACGCAGAAGGACCGCGCCGAGGCGATGCTCGCGGCGATGGAGTCGTCCGGTTCCAAGCCGGTGTCGTCGTACAAGGGCGGCGTGCTGCTCGATGCCGGCAAGATCGACGACGCGATCGCCGAGTATCGCAAGGGGCAGGGCGCGGTCGGAATCGAGGGCGTGCTGAACCGCGAGGGCCTCGGCATCGCGCTCGAGACCAAGGCGATGGCGCTGCCCGAGACCGACGCGAATCGCACGAAGCTCCTCGAGGAAGCGCTTTCGGTGTTCGCCTCGATGCAGCAGGACGCGGCCGGTCCGCGCCACGTCTACGCGCTCTATCACCAGGGTCGCGTGCTGCAGAGCCTGAAGAAGGTCCCCGAGGCGAAGGCGATGTTCGAGAAGGCCAAGCCGCTCGCCGCCGCGGCGGAACCCGAGACCCGCGACCCGCGCACCGACGCGCAGCTGCTGTCGGCGATCATCGATCGTCGCCTGTCCACGATGTGATCGTGACCTCCTCCCACAAGCTCCTCGCCGTCCTCGCGGCACTCACCCTCGCGGCGTGCGTGCGCGCGCCCATCAACCGCGCCGATGCGATGCGCGCTGAACCGCGCGAGCCGCTCGGCGAGGATCGCCTCAGCCTCCACTGGAAGTTCATCACCGCGGACCGCCTCACCGAGGTGTCGCCGCAGGAGTTCGCGCGGTCCACCGTCTACGCCGACACCGTGTACATCGGCTCGGCCGGCGGCTGGTTCTACGCGCTCAAGGCCTCGACCGGTACCGTGCGCTGGCGCAAGAAACTCGGCGCGGTCGCGAGCGCACCGCTCGTGCTCGGCACGACGCTCTACGTCGGTACCAGTGACGGCACGCTGATCGCCGCCGACGCGCAGACCGGCGTCGAGAAGTGGCGCTATCAGAGCCGCGGCCCGATCTCGCAGACGCCCTCCGCCACCAGCGAGCTGATCATCTTCTCGAACGAGGCCGACCAGGTCGTCGCGGTCGACTCGATCAGCGGCAAGTTCAAGTGGCAGTACAAGACCGAGACGCCCGAGGAGTACACGCTGCGCGGTCACGCCGGCGTCGCGGTCGATGGCGACCTCGTCTACACCGGCTTCTCCAACGGAACGCTCGCGGCGCTGCGCCGTGATACCGGCTCCGTCGCGTGGTCGACGTCGCTCAAGGCCGAAGCCGATCGCTTCATGGATGTCGACGCCACGCCGCTCGTGATTGGCGACCGCGTCTACGTCTCGTCATCCTCGGGCGGGGTGTACGCGCTCGACAAGACCACCGGCCTCGTGCGCTGGCGGCTGCCGTTCTGGGACGCCCGCATGCCGAGCTCGACCGGCAACGTCGGCGGGCTCGCGAGCGACGGCAAGACGCTCTACGTCTCGGTCGCCGACCTCGGCACCTACGCGCTCGACCTCAGCGGCAACGTGATCTGGCGCGTCGGCGCGAAGGGCGGCGGCGAGCCCGCAGCGCCCGTCGTGTTCGCGGAGCTGCTCGTGTACTCGCTCGCGAAGGACGGCATGTTCATCGCCGATCGCAAGACCGGCGAGACGCTCGAGTACTTCGATCCCGGCGACGGCATCTCCGCCGCAGCGACGATCACCGGTGATGGCCGCCTGTTCGTGATGTCGAACCGCGGCATCCTGTACGCGTTCGATCTCGACTGATCTACAGCGGATCGACGAACGGCAGGGCGGGCCGGGCGATCAGGTAGCCCTGCAGCAGGTCGCAACCCAGGTCGACCAGCACCTTCGACTCGGCCTCCGTCTCGACGCCTTCACCGATCACGGTGATGCCCTGATCGCGGCAGAGGTCGGTGACCGAGCGGATCAGCCGCTGCTTCATCGGGTGCTTGTCGACGTCGCGCACGAGCGACATGTCGAGCTTCACGAGATCGCAGTCGAGCAGCGTGAACGTGCCCATGCGCGCGTGGCCGCCGCCGAGGTCATCGATCGCGATCCGGAACCCCAGCTCGCGAAGCTCGGCGACCCGGTACCGGAGATCGATCTGTCCCTCGAGCGACGTGCGCTCGGTGATCTCGAGGATCACGCGCGACGCGATCTTCGACAGCGGTGCGAACGCGGACGTGAGCTGCTTGTCGAACAGATCAAGCAGGTGGAGGTTGATGAACACCACGCCACGCTCCGCCGGCGCCGCGGCGAAGACCTTGGCGCTCTGCGCGCGCACCGCACGACCCAGCGTCGGGATCCGCTCGAGCCGCTCCGCCGCGTCGAGGATCGCGCCCGGATGCGGGAGCGACTTGTCCGTCGATCGCAGCAGCGCCTCGTAACCAAACCGCGCGCGCGTGCCTGCGTGAACGATCGGCTGGAAGTGCATCGTCATGCCGGCGAGGCAACGATCGAGACGCTCCTCGAGCTCGCGTAGCTGATTCGTTGCTGCGTCGACTGGCTCGTACAGTGACAACGGATTTGTGCCCTGCGCGAACGCGTTCGTCGCGGGTTCAGTTCGAACTTCCGGCAACAGATTCGCGAGGCCGCGCGAATCACCAGGAAGACGATCGGTCGGCACGATCACCATCGTACAAGGCCCGCGGCCCCCCAGCCAACCCGCTTCTCCAGTCAGAACGCTGATTTGGAGCAGGATGTACGCACTTGTCAGCAGAGGCGGCGGAGGTGCTCCCGGAACTCGGCGACGACCAGCGAGGCTGGGTGCTTGTCGAGCTCGGAGTTGATGAGGTCGTCCACGATCGGAAGATCTAGCACGAGCCGGTAGACCATCATGCAGGCGCCCATCGACAGCGGGACGAACCGTGCTTCGCCATGCAGGACCACGTTCGAGGTGGCCGGCGTCGACCACGTGATCGTCAAGTTCGTGGGGTCATACTGATAGTTGAGCGTGTATCCAAGCGAGCCGCGCTCGAGCTTGCGGATGAAGGCAACTTGCTCGGGCCGCCCGTCCGGAGTCCGGCGAGCCACGCGCGCTGTCTGCACGATCGGCAGCCACCGGGGGATCTCCACGACGTCCGCGAACACTTCGTAGGCGACCGCGGCGCTGACCGTCAGCGTCGTCGAGACTTCACTGGAGACGGGGGAGATCGAAGGGGCAAAGGCGAGGGCGGTGGCCATGGGATACATCCTTTCCGAGCTGTCATCCCTACGAGCAACCCCGGTACCAGCCCCGACTCACCAGGTTACAGGCAGTTGAACTTCGTTCGCCGGCCGGTCGAGTAGCCGATAGCAAGATCGGTATCCGCTACCCGGAGACCCCACGGCGCGGCTGGCAGGTTGCGCAGCTCCAGGTCCACCGAGGAGGATTGCCCAGCTGGTAGCAGTCGATCTTCGTCGTCTTGCACCGGCGACACGGCTTGCCGCTGCGGCTGTAGACGAAATACCGCTCATCTCCCGGTACATCGCCGGACAGCCGCTCGCGAGTCGCGCGCATGCCCTTCGGCCGGACATTGATGATCATGATCTCGCGCGCGGTCGCGTAGATCGTCTCCAGCTCGGCGAGCTCGACGGTCTTGATCGTGTCGCGCGGATCGATCCCGCAGAGGAACAGCGACTCGCACTTGTAGATGTTGCCGATCCCGGACGCGACCCGCTGATCGAGCAGCACATCGGCGAGCGTCCGATTCACGTACACCGCCGCGCGCCGCGCCGCCTCCGCTGGGTCGAACTCGTCCTCCAGGATGTCCGGTCCGATCGATGCGATTGCCTGGCCGTGCATCGGTGCGCGTCGTTTCGAGACCTCGATCGTCTTCGCGCCGATCCAGAGGTGCACGCTCTCCGCGGTGGTGATCGCGAGCGAGAGCTTGCCCGGCGACATGCGGCCGATCATTCGTTCGCCATCGGTGCGCGTGTACGAGCGCTGCCGGCCGTACATCCCGAGGTGCGCGCGGAGGTGCGTGCCGTCGGCGAGCTCGATCACGAGGTGCTTGCCGTGCGCGGTGACCGAGACGACCGCCTGGCCGGCAACATCGCGCTCGAGGCCTTGCGTGGTCACCCGCTCGAGCGACTTCCCGACCAGCCGCGGCCCGAGCGCCACCGCGATCCGGTGAATGCTGTCGCCCTCGGGCATGGATGAACTATGACTCGGAGGCGGCCGTCGTGAAGACGCCGCGCGCCATCAGCGAGCGCTCCTCCGCTGCGCGCTGCTTGTAGATGCTCGAGCGCAGTGCTCGGATCGAAGCGTCGCCCGGCTCTGCGGTCGCGGCGAGCTCGACGAGGTGCGCGGCGAGTGCGAGGTCTCCCGAAGTCGCGAGTGCCTCGGCGCGACTCGCGAGCGTCGCTGCGCCGCCCGCCAGCCGCGCCAGCTCCGTGGCGATCGCGACCTCGCGCGCCGGCTTGAGGTGCGCCGGGTTGCCGTCCCACCAGCCGCCATACAGGCGATACAGGTTGCGCACGATGAACTCCGGCTCGTCGTAGACCGGCGAGAGATATGGCCGCGACACCAGCTCCGCGGACGGCTTCACCTCGTCGAGGATGCGATCCAGCTTCGCGCCCTGATTCATCAGCGCGACCACCTGATCCACGAGCTGCTCGAGGAAGCTCGCCGTGTCGTCGAGCGCGCGGTGCACGTTTGCCGCGCCGTAGATCGGAACGCCGTGGCCCGGGCACAGCACCTCGGGGCCCAGTGCATCCATCGCGCGCAGCGCCGCTGCCCACTCGCGCGGGAATCGCTGCACCTTCTGCGGATTGCCGCAGTTCGGCGACGCCCAGATGAACAGATCGCCCGTGCACACGACGCCCGCATCCGGCACCCAGACCCACAGATGATCATCGGTCTCGCCCAGCGCGTGCGCGAGCTCGAACCGGCGGCCGCCAACGTCCAGTGATTTGCGATCGGCGACCAGCTCGTCGGGCGCGCGGAACGTGCCCGGGAACTCAGCCCCTGTCTGGAATTGCCGTCGATTGATCCGGTGGTTCCAGCCTCGCGTGAGCTTGTAGCGCTCGAACCGGCGCGGCACCGCGGTGTGCGCGATCACGTGCACCGGCGAGCTCTGCTCCGCCTCGTAGAGCTCGACGCCAAAACAATGATCGACATGCCCGTGCGTCCACACCGCGGTGGACACACGATCGGGTGTCGCCTTCCGCAAGCACGCGCGTGTCGGCTCGGCGAGGACGAAGCTCCCCGTGTCCACCAGCACGAGCCCCGCGTCCGTGGCGAACGCGGTGACGTTCGCGAAGCTCGACACGAACGTCGTGCGCGGCGCGACCTCGTCACTGATGAAGCGCGGCGCCATTGGCTGGGCCGCATCGACCGGTAGCTTGCCGCTCAGCAGATCGGAGGACAGCTCGCGAAGCGTGGGCATCCATACAGCGTACTACCGAGCGCCGCGGTAGACGTTCCATGGGCCGTGCGTACCGGCATGCGCTACGCTCCGTCCATGCTTCGCCAACGGATCGCGACGGCGATCGCGACCGCAGGAGGTGCGGGCTACTCGCCGATCGCTCCCGGCACGTGCGGCACGCTCCTCACGATCCCCCTCGCGTGGTGGTGTCGCGACCTCGGTACGCTGCCGTACCTCGCGCTCGTGGCCGCGGTGTTCATCGTCGGTGTGTGGGCCGCCGGCGTAGCGAACGAGACCTGGGGCACGCACGATTCGGGCCGCATCGTGGTCGACGAGGTGGCCGGCTACCTCATGACGGTCGCGTTCGTCGATCGGAGCAACGCGTGGGCCCTCGCCGCGGGCTTCGTCGTGTTCCGCTACCTCGACATCGCGAAGCCGATAGGCATCCGCTGGCTCGACAAGAACGTGAAGGGCGGATTCGGCGTGATGTTCGACGACCTGGTCGCAGGCGTCGCCGGAGCGATTGCCCTCGCGCTCCTCGTCTGGGTGGGAGTGCTCTAGGAGTACGCAGGCCGGGCGCCCGCACTAGTCGTCTTCGTCGTCGGGCTCGGGCTCGGGCTCGGAGGGCTCGGGTGGCAGCGGCTGCGCGATCGCGCCGCGGATCACGAGACCGCGGTAGTCGATCCGCGCGCCCGCGGCGAGGAGGCCGCGAGCGAACGGCGACTCGCCCGCGGGCACGCCATCGATCGTTTCGATCAGTAGCTCGCGGCGGCGCGCCTTCGCCGCGAGCCGGGGCAGCCCCACGGCGAGCGCGAGCTCGATGGTCTCGTCGGGCAGTGGAGCGGTCGTGAAGCGCTTGCCCTTGGGCTCGAGCCACACCGCGAGCGCACCGTCGACGAGGATCGCGGTCGCACCCACACGACGGGCGGGTCGTGCGTTCGGATCTCGCAGATCGGGCCAGGGCAGGGCGCTGCCCCACGCATTTGCCGGATCGGTGGCCGCGAGCACGTCGACGCGTGCGGCGCTTCCACGGGGTGCCTCGCGCAGCCGATCGATCGCACCCGGCCACGCGAACTGGGCGCTCTCCAGGCTCTCGATGAAGTAGCCGCGCCGCACGGTGCCCGCGTCCTCCATCGCACGCAGCACGTCACCGACGGCGGTGAAGCCACC
The DNA here is from genome assembly GCA_013813765.1 of Deltaproteobacteria bacterium. GTDB lineage: Bacteria > Myxococcota_A > Polyangia > Haliangiales > Haliangiaceae > JABFXX01. The sequence goes on from JACCRC010000275.1 coordinate 13,168, forward strand.
GGGCAGCTCGTCGGCCTTCGCCGTTGCGCGGCCGGCGAAGCCCCATCGCTCGAGCAGCGCGGTGGCCTGCGCGAGCGCGCGCTGGGTGGCGGACGGAGCGGCTCCGAGCGAGCGCACGAGCGACCACCGGCCGCCGAACGTCGCGTGTGCATTCGCACGCCGGGCGTTCGGAGCCGCGAGCGAACGGAGCGGCGCGAACGTGTCGTTCGTGAGGAGGCCGGCCCACACGAGATCCCAGAGCGCGGCGGTCACCTCGGCACGCGGAGCGTTCGCCGCGGTCTCGATCGCGACGAGGAACGACGCACCGGAGGTCGTGAGATGTGCTTCGATCGCATCGTGCACGCGCGAGCGGTTCGGAACCTCCTGGACCTCGGGTGCGAGAGCGAGCGCGCGTTCGCGGCGGAGCAGCACCACGCGGCCGTCCTTCGTGCCGAGCGCACCGGAGCCGACCCACACGACCTCGCCGGCCGCGCCGAGCTCGTCGAGCATGCGCGGGTGGTAGTCGAGGATCCGGGCGGGGAGGATCCGCTGCTCGAGCTCCACGAACGACAGCGCGACACCCTCGAGCCGCCCGATCGCATCGCGCAACGCGCCGAGCCCGCGGCGAGGCTGATCGAGCCCGTGCCAGCGCGGAACGAACGCCGCGAACGTACGCGCATCGACGGGCGCGACCTGCGCGCGCAACTTCGCGAGCGTGCGACGGCGAAGCTGGCGCAGCACCTCCGGATCGCAGCTGTCCTCGTGCAGTCCACCGGGGCGCAGCTGACCGCGCACGATCTGTCCACGCGCGGAGAGCAGCTGCAGCACGGGCTCGATCTGCGCCGGCGGCAGGCCCCAGCGAATGGCGGGTCCATCGGCGGTGAACGGCGCGTGCGTGCGCGCGTATCGCGCGATCAGCGACTCGAGCGGCGCGGCCACGGGCTCGAGGAGCGCCGCGGGCAGGCCCTGCGGTAGCTGCACGCCCAGGCCATCGCGATAGCGCGCGGCGTCCTCGGCGGCGATGAACCGTTCGATCCCGGCGATCCGGACGGCCGCGATCCGCCGCGTTTGCACGAGGCCCGCGAGCGCCGCATCGAGGTCGCCGACCGTGCTGCGCGCCGCGATGTCATCACGCGAGAGATCGCCGACACGGCGGAGCAGGTCGTGCACCTCGTCGGGATCACGCGCCTTGCGCTCCTCGGCGAGCTGCTGCAGCTCCGCTTCGACCTCGTCGAGCACCTCGGGATCGAGCAGGTCGCGCAGCTCGCCGCCGCCGATCAGCTCGCGGAGCAGGCCGCGATCGAGCGTGAGCGCCTGCGCCTTGCGCTCGGCGAGCGGCGCGTCGCCTTCGTAGAGGAACGCTGCGACGTAGTCGAACACCAGCGAGCGCGCGAACGGCGAGGCAGCCTCGGTGGTCGCGGGCTCGATCCGGATCGCCCGCGAGCGTAGATCGCGCAGCACGCCCAGAAGCGCGGGCACGTCGAACACGTCCCGCAGCACCTCGCGATAGGTCTCGAGCGTGATCGGGAACGCGGGAAACCGCAGGGCCACGCTCATCAGCTGCTGCGCGCGAAGGCGCTGTGCCCACAGCGGCGTGCGCTGGCCCGGGCGACGGCGCGGAAGCAGCAGGGCGCGCGCGGCGTTCTCCCGGAAGTGGGTGGCGAACATGCTCGAGCGCGCGAGCTCGTCGACGAGCGCGTTCTCGACATCCTCGGGCTCCGGGATCAGCTGATCATCCGTCGGCAGCAGGTCGCCATCGGCGAACCGGAGCGCGATGCCGTCGTCGGTCCACAGCGGATGGATCGGATACCCGAGGTCAGCCTCGAGCCGCTTCGCGAGCACGAGCGCCCACGGCGCGTGAACGCGGCTGCCGAACGGCGTGAGGATGCACACGCGCACGTCGCCGAGCTCGTCGCGAAACCGCTCGATCGTGATCGCGCGATCGGTGGGCAGCGAGCCGGTCTGCGCCCGCTGATCACTGACGTACTGGATGAGGTTCTCCGCGGCGAACGCGTCGAGCTTGAAGTCCGCCCGCAGCCACGCACGGGCCGCGACCGGATCACCGGCGAGCTTGCCATCGAGCTCGCGGCAGAACGCACCGAGCGCCTGACCGAGCTCGACAGGACGGCCCGGACCTTCGCCGCGCCAGAACGGCATCTTGCCGGGCTCGCCGGGCGCGGGCGTGACGATCACGCGATCGCGCGTGATGTCCTCGATCCGCCAGGTCGACGCGCCGAGGATGAACGTCTCGCCCTTGCGGCTCTCGGCGACCATCTCCTCGTCGAGCTCGCCGACGCGCGGACCACCGATGCCGGCATGCACCGCGTACGTGCCGCGATCCGGAATCGTACCGCCGGAGATCACGCTCAAGAGGCGCGCGCCCTTGCGGCCGGTCAGCACGTCGGCCTGGCGATCCCACGTGAGGCGCGGGCGCAGCTCGGCGAACTCGTCGGAGGGATAGCGGCCGGCGAGCATGTCGAGCACGCCGACGAGCGCCGCCCTCGACAGATCGCGATAGCTCGCGGCGCGGCGGATCACGCGCTCGAGCTCGGCGACCGGCCACGGCTCCGTCGCCACCATCGCCACGATCTGCTGCGCGAGCACGTCGAGCGCCGAGTCGGGTACGCGGATCGACTCGACCTCTCCATCGAGGATCTTGCGCGCGACGACCGTCGCCTCGAGCAGGTCACCGCGGAACTTCGGAAGGATGCGGCCGATGCTCGTGCCACCGACGTGGTGACCGGCTCGGCCGATCCGCTGCAGGCCGCGCGAGACGGCGCCGGGCGACTCGACCTGGACCACGAGATCGACGGTGCCCATGTCGATGCCGAGCTCGAGCGAGCTGGTCGCCGTGATCGCGCGGAGCCGGCCGGCCTTCAGCGCCTCTTCGATCTCCATGCGCTGGTGCCGCGCGACCGAGCCGTGGTGCGCGCGCACGAGCTCCACACCTTCGGGTGCGACTCCGGTCTCGACCGCGAGCTCGGTCAGCTGCTGACTCACGCGCTCCGCCAGGCGCCGCGAGTTGACGAACACGATCGTGGTGCGGTGCGCGAGGATCATCTCGAGCAGCCGCGCATAGATCAGCGGCCACATGCCGCCGCCGTCCTTGGCCTCGGTGCCCGGGTTGTCCATCTCCTGGGCGGGCACGATGATCTCGAGATCGATCTTCGGCTTCGCGCTCGCGTCGACGATCTCGACGGGGCGGTCCCCTCCCAGGTATTTAGCGACTTCCGTAAGTGGACGTTGGGTCGCCGACAGGCCGATGCGCTGCGGCTCGGGGTTGCCGGCTGTCGTGATCAGGTGGCTGAGGCGCTCGAGCGACAGCGCGAGGTGAATGCCGCGCTTGGTGGGCGCGAGGGCGTGGATCTCGTCGACGATCACCGTATCGACGTTCGCGAGACGGTCGCGGGACTGGCTCGCGAGCACGAGGTACAGCGACTCGGGCGTGGTGATCAGGATCTGCCCGGGCTCCTTGCGCTGGCGCTCACGCTCCTTGGCAGGCGTATCGCCGGTGCGGACATCGACCTTGATCTGACCGCCGGCGCCGAGCGCTTGCAGCCCCGCGAGCGGCGCCCGCAGGTTGCGCTCGATGTCATAGGCGAGCGCCTTGATCGGCGACACGTAGATGACGCGCGTGCCCTGGCTTCCGGGCGGAAGGTGAGCGAGTCGATCGAGGCACCACAGGAACGCGGCGAGCGTCTTGCCGCTGCCGGTGGGCGCGAGCATCAGCGTGTGGTTGCCGCCTGCGATCTTTTCCCAGCCGCGGGCCTGCACGGGCGTCGCCGCAGCGAAGCTCTGCGAGAACCACGTGCGCGTGACCGCGCCGAACGGGGCGAGGGCGTCAGGTGCCACGGCGAGACCTTAGCAAGCGAGAACCGAAGCGGGCCCGCGGCCACGGGATAGCTGACAGCGCTATGTCGCTAGTTCTTCCGGACGAGCTTGGGCGGCGGCCAGAGCCACTGGAGGAACGAGCCGACACCTTGGTCGATGCCGCGAGCAAGCCGGGACGACAGCGCGGTCGAGCTGCCATCCGAGAGCCCGTTGGTGCCGGGAACGAGCACGTTCCGGTCGCCAACATCCGGCGTGGGAATCCACATGCCGTATGGCCAGCGCCGAGCATCGGCGTGTTCGCCGGGATCGATCACGATGCCCGACGCATCCGCGCCCTTCATACCGGGAGACTTCGTGGTCGCGCGCGCCGGCGGTTCCCACGGCTGGACCTCCACGGTTCTGGAAGGATCCGCGGCGACCGAACCGGCCCCGACAGCCATCACGAGCAGAAGCCTCAGCGCCGCCATGTACGGGCTACCAGACCTGGGCGGCCCTGAATTCCCGGAGTTACCCACCTCGAAGTTGACATAACAC
>JACCRC010000337.1 GCA_013813765.1 Deltaproteobacteria bacterium
CATCGGCCTCAACCCCACCGATCAAGCCGCGCTCCTCCAGCACTTCCGCCCCGGCCAGCGTCGCCCGCGCGGTTGACCTCGGGGACCGTCTGGATCACGTCGGCGACGTCGTCGGGCTCGAGCAGGCGCATCCACTGGCGACGCTGGCCGGGGCGGAAGTGCTGGAGGAGCGCGGCTTGATCGGTGGGGTTGAGGCCGATGAAATAGTCTTCGGCGTCCTCACGTGGGAGGACGCGGAGGCCGTCGGCTCGCTCCTCGAGATCGAGGAGGGGCCAGGCGTCGTGAAGCTCGTCGGCGGTGAGCTCGTCGTCGGACGGCTCCGGGGGGGCGGGCTGCTCGGCAACCGCCGGCATCGGCGGGACGATCGTGGTGCGCTTGCTGCGGCGCGACTGCTCGTGGTGGAGCTCGACCAGCTCGACGACCTCAGAATCTTCCCCACGGCTCTCGGCGATCGCTTTGATCTCGGCGGCGATCGCCTGGGCCTGTTCCGGGGGGAGCTGGCTGATCTCGCCGGTGGCTTCGGCGGGGCGATCGGGGATGGGCTCGGGGACGCTGTCGTCGGGCGGGCTCATCCTGGGGCCACCCTGCCTAAAGGCCGCGGATAGGTAAAGATCTTCGAGGGAAAATCACTGGGTTCGCGCGCGTGATAGGGTCCCCGCGTGCCGAGCGGCAAGCCGTTGATCACAGCCAACCAGGTCACCCTGGCGCGCCTGATCCCCATGCCGCTTTTGAGCTGGCTGATCTACAAGGGTGCGACCGAGAACAACGACACGTATCTGTGGTCCGCGCTGATCGCGGGCACGTTGATCGGCTGCACCGACTGGGTGGATGGGATGCTCGCCCGCAAGTACGGGCCGACGGTGCTCGGTGGCCTGCTCGACCCGATCGCGGACAAGGTCTTCATCGCGTTCGCGTACGTACCGTTTGCAGACGACACGGTCGGGCTGGTGCCGGCGTGGGCGTGCGCGCTGATGTTCACGCGCGAGCTGTTCATCACGGCGCTGCGATCCGCCTACGAGCAGCGCAACCTGACGCTCAAGACCAGCTACCTCGCGAAGGTGAAGACCTGGACGCAGATGCAGGGCATCGGCGTGATGCTGCTGTTCCCGCTGGTCGACAACCCGCGCGTCCTGACCTGGTTCCTCTCGATCTCGACCGTGCTGCCGCTGGTCGTCATGGGGGCGATCTGGGTGTTCAAGCGGAAGTTCTTCCGCGGCGGCCTGGTGATGGCCGGCTCCGTGGCGCCGATCCTCGCGATGCACCTCGCCTTCGATACGCTGTGGACGATCCGCTGGATCATGTTCGCGGTGGTCGCGATCACGTGGATCTCCGGCCTCGACTACATCGCAGCAGGCTGGAAGCAGCTCCGCGGACGCGGTGACTTCTCGCGGGCGGACGGCGTCCGGTTAATCGGCTCTCTCGCCCTTCCGGGGCTCTTGTTCGCCAACCTCGTCTCCGTGCCCCTCTGGGTCCCCGCCTGGCCGGTCTTCACGGTCCTGTCCCTCGAGCTCGCGGTCGGCGGCCTCGACAACCTGATGTCCCACCACAAGCGCGCGACCAAGGCCCTCGCCTGGGGCGGCCGAGTCCTGGGCGTCTGCGCCCTGCTCGTCGGCGGCTTGCTGGTACCCGACCACGCCGACCTGTTCCTCTACGGCGCAACCGCGGTCTCGCTCGTCGGTGTCGCCGCCGAGTTCTGGCGGGGCCGCGATTACTTCCTCGACAAGCGGATCCGAGAGCGTGCGCTGCGCGAGGCGGCTGTGCACCAGCCCGAGTCGCAGCTCACGTGAACGATCAGAGATCGCCGGCGTAGTAGCGGGCGCCGACGAGGAACGTCAGCGCGTCGCCGGGCGAGTTCTTGAAGTCCGTGCCCACGGCTCCCTGGACATCGAGCGCCGGCAGCGCATTCCACACCATCGTGAGCGAGGCGGGCAGCGCGTCCTTGCCGATCAAGATGTTCTCCGAGTCGCTGAGGTTGATCTGTGCGAGGCGCGTGTCGACCTGGAAGTAGATCGACGTCGATGCCTGAATGCCCACGCCGATCGGCAGCGCGAGATCGATGGGCCGCGCGCCGGCCGCGTTCTCCGCGAGTGAGATGCGCAGCTGTTGCGTACCCGGGATACCGGAGATCACGGCGAGCTTCGGGGTGATGTTGTACTGGGCGTGCACGCCGAGCTGCAGCGGCATCGCGTCGACCGCGAGGGTGTCGTAGCCGCTGCGCACGCGCGCGACTACCTCGAGCTTGCCGTCGACTGCGCCTCGAAGGACGGCGTAACCGACGTCGACACCGACGGTCCCGCGCGCCTCGAAGTCGCGCGTCGAGAACGAGTACGGGACTTGAACTTCGAGCTTGTCGGTGATGCCGTAGCCCGCGATCGGCGAGCCCGTCATCGACGAGAAGTCGTGATTGCCTCCGGCGTCGGCACCGACGGCGAGGAGCCCTTTGGGGAAGGTGAGCGGCCTCGCGATCACCTCCCGCGGATAGCGAGGCGCGGACACCAGTGGCGCCGCTGTCGTCTCGACTTCGACGGCAGGTGCCGCTGGCTCGACGGCCGTCGCGAACAGCGTGTCTGCTCCGGCCGGAGCCGCGATCAAGAGCGTCGCGATGAGAGGTGAAACAAAGAAGGGGTGGGCGGAGCGGCTGGAGCTCGTCATAGCGGATGAGCCTGACGACTTTGCATTTCGCGCACGTAACGGAGTCGTAACTGGTTAGGTGGTAAGCGTCCTCAGATCCTGAGAGCTGTTCGCGCTCAAACGTTAGCCCGCGCGTTACGAGCCGGAAACACGCGCCGGATAGCCTCATTCGCATGCGACTCAAACGATTGATGGGAGCGGCGGTCCTCACCTGGATGTTTCTCGTCACGTTCGTTGCGGTGCGAACCGCGTATGCGGAGGCAGCGCCCGCGACGGGACCGACGGTGGAGCAACGGCTCGCAAACCTCGAGGCGTACGTCACCAACAGCGCTCCCGACGCAGCTGGTGGTGCCCTCGCCCAGACCGCCGGCCCCGGTCACAACGGCTGGATGATGACGTCGACGGCACTCGTGCTGTTCATGACGCTCCCGGGTCTCGCACTCTTCTATGGCGGTCTCGTCCGCCGCAAGAACGTGCTGTCGGTGCTGGCGCAATGCTTCGGTTGCGCCGGCCTCGTCACGGTCCTCTGGTGGACCGTCGGTTACAGCATCTCGTTTGCGAAGGGCAACTCGATCCTGGGCGGCATGGACTTCGCCCTGTTCCGGAACGTCACGGCTGCACCTAACGGTGACTACGCCGCGTGGGTCTCGCAGAACGTCTTTGCGATGTTCCAGATGATGTTCGCGATCATCACACCGGCGCTGATCGTCGGTGCGATCGCCGAGCGAATGAAGTACTCGGCGGTCCTCGCGTTCATCACGCTATGGATGTTCGTCGTGTACTTCCCGCTCGCGCACATGGTGTGGGGCATCGACGGCCTGATGAACGGAGTGTGGAATCCACTGGCGGCGATCAAGTCGGTCGACTTCGCGGGCGGCACCGTGGTCCATATGTCCTCGGGCTGGTCGGCTCTGGTGCTGTGCCTCATCCTCGGCAAGCGCACCGGGTTCGGGAAGCGCGCCTTCATGCCCCACAGCCTCGTACTCACGGTGGTGGGGACCGGCATGCTGTGGGTCGGCTGGTACGGCTTCAACGCCGGGAGCGCCCTCGCGTCCGACGCGGTCGCTGCGAACGCGTTCGTTGCGACGACGCTGGCCGCCGCCATCGCCGGCGCCGTGTGGCCCGCGATCGAGTGGGCCACGCGCGGCAAGCCGAGCGTCCTGGGGTTCTGCTCGGGTGTGGTCGCCGGTCTCGTCGTGATCACGCCGGCGGCCGGGTTCGTGTCGCCCTCGAGTGCGGTGTTGATCGGCATCCTCGCCGGCGTGGTGCCGTACCTGGCGGTCACCAAGTTGAAGTCGATGTTCAAGTACGACGACGCACTCGACACGTTCGGTGTCCACGGCGTCGGTGGCACGCTCGGTGCGATCCTCGCCGGCGTCTTTGCGAACCCGGACATCAACCCGAACCTCAAGACGAACCTGGGAGAGGTGGTCGGCAACGGTCTCGTGCTCGAGCAGTTCAAGGCCATCGGCGTCACGCTCGCGCTGTCGATCGGCGGTACGGCGGTGATCGCGTACGTGATCAAGGCAGTGATGGGCCTACGCCCGAATACCGAGGACGAGGAAGCCGGTCTTGACTCGATCGATCACGGCGAGTCCGGTTACCACGGCGACGAGGCCGGGCACGGCGGACTCGAGGACATGGCGCTTCCGCCGGTGCTCGAGCCGACGGCGGCGCTGGACGCGTCGCGGACCAGCGCCTAGAAAGGGCGCCCGGCCTGCGCTCGACCGACGACGCCCCGGCGGCGTCAGCCGACGACTCTGTTCCGGCCTTCGCGCTTGGCTTTGTACAGGTTGTCGTCGGCGATCTTGATGAAGGAGCTGACGTCGACGTCTTCGCCCTCGACGGTGGTGACTCCAACCGAGACCGTCACGGGGAAGCTGTCGCCTTCGTACTCGAACGGTGTGTCAGCGACGATCCGGCGGATCTGCTCTCCGAACGTCCGAGCGCCGGTGATGTCGGTCTCGGGGAGGACGGCCGCAAACTCCTCACCGCCGTAGCGTGCGAGGAGCTCCTCGCGGCGCACGCGGCCGAGGAGCCTCTTCGAGAGCTCGCGCAACACGTAGTCGCCGGTGAGGTGCCCGTGCTTGTCGTTGATCGCCTTGAAGTGATCGATGTCGAACATCAGTAGCGAGAGCGGTCGGCGATAGCGCGCGCAACGTGCGATCTCCCGCTCGAGGAACTCGAGGAAGTAACGCTTGTTGTGGGCGCCGGTCAGGGCGTCCACGATCGTCATCTTGTGGATCTCTTCGTGGTAGCTCGCCTCGATGCCCGAGCCCGAGAGGAACTTGAAGATCGCAGCGCCGATCTTCACGAAGTCCGCGTCACGCAGCACGGACTTGGTGACCGGGACGTCATTGACGTAGGAGCCGTTGGTTGATTGGAGATCCTCCACCGACCAGTTCTCCCCGGTGCGGAACACGCGGGCGTGACGGCGCGAGACGCTGTCGCGGTCGACCTGGATGTCGCAATCGGCGCCGCGTCCGAGCACGACCTCGCTGCGCTGCAGCGGGAACCGCTTTCCCATGTCGGGGCCCGGTGGATAGATCAAGACGAGGCACGCCTCGCCCGCTTCCTTGGTCGGTTTTACGACCTGGACCTTGGTGATGCGTGTCTTCCACTCGGACATGAGACGACGGGTTCAACTCGGCGTGATCGCGTTGGTTTGTGGATCTGACCGCAAGGGCTCCAACCTGTCAATGTGTGCGGCGGTGTGATAAGCCGGCCGCGTGACGGGTCAGCGCGCGTCGAGCGAGCCCTTCGAGCTCGTCGGAGATGACGATATGGGCGTCGTGCTCGTGCATGGCTTCACCGGCACACCCTACGAAGTCGGCTACCTCGGCGATAAGCTCGCGGCTGCGGGGTACACCGTGCGCGCACCCCGACTCCCGGGACACGGCACGACACTCGCACACCTCGACGCCACGACGTGGGAGGACTGGGCCGAAGCCGTCGAGCGCGCGGTCGATGCGCTGCGAGTGCGCTGCCGGCGAGTGGCGGTCGTCGGGCAGTCGCTTGGTGGATTGCTCGCGCTCCACCTCGCGAGCCATCGTCCCGACGTGTGCGCGGTCGCTTCGCTCGCAGCTCCACTTTGGCTCGACGGATTGAACGGCCGGGTCGCGCACTGGACGCGCCCCGGTGGTTGGCTGTCACGCGTGACGAAGTTGCCCAAGCTGAGCGGCTCCGATGTTCGTGACCCGCGCACGAAGGCCGAGAATCCCTGCTACGAAGGCATCCCGACGCGCGCCCTGGCACAGCTGATGGCCTTCATGAAGGTCACCGACGACGCACTGCCGAGCATCACACAGCCCGTGCTGGTCCTGCACGCGACGCAGGATCACACCGCGCCGGTCGCCTGTGCGCAGCGGATCGCCGAGCGTGCGCACGCGAAGCGCGTGCGGATCCTGCCGCGCAGCTATCACCTGATTGCCGTCGACGTCGAGCGCGACATCGTCGCAGCCGAGGTCGTAGAGTTCTTGCGAACCTGCGGAGACAAGCAATGCGCCACGTGATCGCGATCGACCAAGGCACCACGGGATCCACGGTGCTCGTTCTCGACGAGCAGCTCCAGCTTCGAGGACGGGGCTACCAGGAGTTTCGCCAGATCTATCCCACCCCGGGTTGGGTCGAGCACGATCCCGAGGACATCTGGGGCTCCGTCACGTTCGCGTTGCAGGCGGCGCTCGAGGATATCGATCCGAAGTCGATCGCTGCCGTCGGCATCACGAACCAGCGCGAGACGGCGATCCTGTGGGACCGCAAGACTGGACAGCCGGTGCACAACGCGATCGTCTGGCAGGACCGACGCACGGCCGACCGCTGCGCCGAGCTGAAGGCCGCCGGCAAGGAAGCGCGGGTCAAGCAGCTCACCGGCCTCACTCTGGACCCGTACTTCTCGGGCACGAAGATCCGCTGGATGCTCGACAACGTCGACGGTCTCGCGGCGCGTGCGAGAGCGGGAGACATCGCCTTCGGCACCGTCGATTGCTACCTGCTGAACCGGCTGACCGGCGGCACGGTGCACGCGACGGATGTCACGAACGCTTCGCGCACGCTGTTGCTCGACCTGCACACGCTCTCGTGGAGCGACGAGCTGCTCGAGATCATCGGCGTGCCGCGGATGATCCTTCCCCAGGTGGTGGCCTCGAGTGGGACGATCGGAACCACGCGCGGCGTGCCCGGCCTTCCCGACGGCATTCCGATCGCAGGACTCGCTGGTGATCAGCAGTCCGCGTTGTTCGGGCAGGCGTGCTTCGCGCCGGGTGAAGCGAAGTGCACGTACGGCACCGGCGCGTTCATTCTGATGAACACTGGGGACCGCCCCGTCGTGTCGAAGTCGGGGCTGCTCACGACCGTCGCGTGGAAGCTCGCGACCGGAGAGCTGCGGTATGCGCTCGAGGGGTCAGCATTCATTGCGGGTGCCGCCGTGCAGTGGCTCCGCGATGGCTTGCAGTTCTTTTCGTCGGCGAAGGAGATCGAGTCACTCGCCGCATCGGTTCCCGATTCGGGCGGAGTGATCGTGGTTCCCGCCTTCGCAGGTCTCGGAGCGCCGCACTGGCGGCCCGAAGGGCGCGGGGCGATCATGGGCCTCACGCGAGGCACCACGCGAGCACACATTGCCCGCGCGACGCTCGAAGGCATCGCGCTGCAGAACGTCGATATCCTCCGTGCGATGGAGCGCGACGCCGGGCGCGAGCTGACGGTTCTGAAGGTGGACGGCGGCGCGTCGGCGAACGATCTGCTGATGCAGTTCCAGAGTGATGTTCTGGGCGTCGAGATCTCCCGGCCGGAGGTTGTCGAGACCACCGCGCTTGGCGCGGCGTTCCTCGCCGGACTGGGCACTGGCGTGTGGAGCGATCAAAACCACGTGCGCACGACCTGGCGCGAGCAGAAGCGGTTCAAGCCGACCTCGAACCGCGCCGCCGTAGCCGAGCACATCAAGCGCTGGGACTCGGCCGTCGCCAAGGCCTAGTTGCTCGGATCTTCGATGCGCGCCTTCAGGATCTGCAGAGACTTGGCGCAGTAGAGACCGTCCTCCACCCGCTCGTCGTAGCTGTACTTGATCGTCAGGCGGTCGCTGTCGATGCGGCCAAGCGTGATGAACAGCGGGCAGTTGCCGTGCTCGTAGAGGTGATGGTAGGCGGCGTCCAGACCGATCGAGCCGAGGTTCGCCAGGAACGCGCTCGCGTACAGCGGATCGGTTTCCACCAGTGACTTCGGCGCGAGGCCCCACGCGTACAGCCGCTTCAATGCGCCGAGGAGGAACGCGAGCAGGAAGCCGGGCATCCAGAGGAGCAGCCCGAGCTCCTTGTCCATCGCCGTCTTCTGTTGCGTCCGAGCGGCGCCAACCTCGCCCGTCGCGGCATCCACGACCTCTTCGAACGTCTGGCCCTCGGGGAACGCGCGCTTGATCGTCCGTAGCGGCTGATCATCCGACCTGGCTTTCTTCGCGGCGAACGAGAGCTGTACGGACCGGCGCTGGTACGTGCGGCGACCGACCGTGAACCGATTGAGACGCGGGCGTTCGTGCAGGACGGACGCGAGCGCGTGCATCACCAGATGGAAGACCGTTGCATGCTTGCCGGGATGAGCCGCGTTCCACTCGTTCAGCCAGGGCAACGTGCGCGACAGATCGAGCGTCTGCTCGAAGTACACGGCCGACTCGTTCCGGCCACGCATCAGGAACAGCATCATCCGGCGATACGGCGGAACCGAGACGCGCTTGCCATCGTAGGGGCCGAACATGGCGTCGACGGTAACGCGACGCGATACCTACACAGCCTTGGGAAGCTTTGCGGGAGTGATTCCTACGCCTCGAGAGATCTCCTCCTTCCCTGCCTTGGTCGATTTCACCACCGAATGGTGGAGTGCACCTGTGGATGGCCGAAGCCTCCCAACGATCCCAGGGACTTAGTCGCGGCACAGAGGGTGCTTTAGGCGAGGGTCCACTCGGAGGCACCACATGGCTCTTCTCGCTGCTCGCACCCCCAAGAACGCCGCTGACTGGACTGATCGCGAGCTCCTGAAGTTCGTCCTTCGTAGTGACGCGCGTGGCTGGACCGAGCTGGTCCGCCGCTTCCGCCCGTTGATCTATCGCTGCATCACCAAGGTGACGCTGAAGTACGCGCCGTCGCTCGGGAGCGCGGACCTCGACGAGATCTACGCCGACGTGATGATGCAGCTGGTCCGCGAGGACATGCACAAGCTCCGCATCTACAACCCGGCCCGGGGCACGAAGCTCGGCTCGTGGATCGGCATGATCTCCGTGAACGCTGCGTACGACTTCCTGCGTGGCGCGGGCCGCCGCCCGCTTCTCGACAAGGTCGACGGCGTGCTCGACCCGCACGAGGAGTGCGATCGCACCCCGCTCGATCTCCTGATCGAGAAGGAGCGCTGGGGTCACCTGAACGAGCTGCTCTCCGAGTTCTCGGACAAGGACCGCACGTTCGTCGAGCTGTACTATCAGAAGGGCATGGAGGCCGACGAGATCGCGGTCGAGATGCAGATCAGCTTGAAGACGGTCTACTCGAAGAAGCACAAGATCCGCGCTCACCTCGTGCGTTGCCTGCAGAGCGTCAACGGCGAGTCGCCGATCGCGGACCTCGCTGCCGCAGCCGCCTAGCGGTCAGTTCGCCGGCTGCGGAACGGCGTCACGCGCGAACATTGCGTACGCCTTGATCACGAGCTTGCCGTCCTTCTGCTCCGGACCGGTCAGCACGACGTGATGCGCGAAGCCAACGAGGCCACGCTTGGTCTCGAGCTCGGCCAGCGTTTGCGACATCTGCTCCTCGGTACCGCTCAGCGTGAGCAGGCACTGGTCCTGACGACACTCGGTGGCGTCCAGCGAGCCACCGCGGAGAGACCGGAACCGGCGCCGGATCTCATCCTCGGTCCTGGACGCCCACGCGGCATCGCGCGTTTCAGAATCGAACGCCGAGTCCGGCGTTGTCACGGCGACAGTTTCCGCGGAGCCGTCGGCACTGCTGCCCTCGAGTGCAGGACCCGCGGGTGCGAAGATCGCGGCCTTACCGTCGCGGGTCGTCCGGATGAACGAGCTGCCGCTGTCGGAGCCAGCGGGCGGCGTGACGGAGACGGTCGCGGAGCCCGGATCCACCTTGCCGGGCGTGGTGTTCTCCTCACGTTCGCGGAGCGCGAACCACGCGATACCAGCGGTGATCGCGACCGCCCCGACGACGAGACCCGCGCGTGCTGCCATTCGTGGGTAGGGTAGCACTTGCCGCGTCGGCGCGCGCCGTGGCTAACTGAGCCGCCGTGAAGCCTGCCGTGAGTCCGCCCGGCGATCGTCCCCGAGTCGCGATCGCGAATCGCGCCGACGGTGGATTGTTCTACTGGATCGGCAAGCTGTACGGCTTCGCGCTGCTGACGATCCTCGCGTCGCTCGCGTTCACCGCGCTCTGCATCTACGGATACTTCTCGCTCAACGCGCCTCCCCTGCCCGACCTGCGTCGCTACGCGAAGGTCGCGCCGGCGGTCACGAGGATGTACGCGGCGGACGGCACGCTGCTCGGTGAGTTTGCGAAGGAGTGGCGCGAGCTCGTTCCGTTCGAGCGGATCCCGAAGCGGCTCGTCGATTCGTTCCTCGCTGTCGAGGACCACGACTTCTTCGGGCATCGGGGCCTGTACTTCAAGGGCATCGCTCGCGCGGTGTGGGCGAACATCACCGCGCGCGACTTCGCGCAGGGCGGCTCGACGATCACGCAGCAGGTCGCAAAGCAGTTCCTCGGTGGCGAGAAGAGTCTGTCGCGCAAAGGCAAGGAAGCGATCGTCGCGCGCCGTCTCGAGGCGCAGTACTCGAAGCAGGCGATCCTCTCCGTCTACTTGAATCATATCTATCTCGGTGCGGGCGCCTGGGGCGTCGGCGCTGCAGCGCAACGGTACTTTCAGAAGGACCTCGACCAGCTCACGCTCGCCGAGGCCGCGCTGATCGCCGGGCTCGCGAAGGCGCCCACGTTGTACTCGCCGATCCACCGGCAGAAGCTGGCGATCGAGCGTCGCAACACGGTGCTCGACAAGATGGCCGTGTACGGCTTCGCGACCCCCGAAGAAGTCGCGGCGGCGAAGGCCGAGCCGATCAAGCTCGATCTCTACCGCGACGTCTTCCCGGATCGGATGCCGTATTACTCCGAGCACGTGCGGCGGTACATCACCGAGGCGTACGGTGCCGACGCGCTCGCCGCGAACGGGTTCAGGATCGAGACGGCCGCCGAGCCGACGTGGGAGTCGAGCGCGTACGCGAACACCGACTTCGGTGCGCGTCACCAGGACAAACGCCAGGGTTGGCGCGGGCCGGAGTGGCGCATCGATGGTGCGGCTCGCGAGATGTTCGTGCAGCGGCAGAAGAAGCTGTATGGAACCGGGCCGCTCGTGCGCGGAAAACGGTACCTCGCGGTGATCGACAAGGTGACGGGCGACGAAGCAACGGTGATCGTCGGTGATCGCAAGCTGTCGCTGCCGCTGCGCAACATGCGGTGGGCGTCGCAGTGGCAGTCCGGCAATGCCGAGAACGACAACCAGATCGACAGCGTCACGCGGGCGCTCAAGCCTGGGTTTGTCGTGTGGGTGACGCGTGAGGTGCGCACGCGCGGGCGCTACCGCGACTGGAACCTGCCGGATACGAAGAATCCCGCGTGGATGGGCAGTGACGATCAGCGCGAGTGGGACGAGAAGCACAGCGAGATCGTGCGGCTCGAGCAGGTGCCGCACCCTCAGTCGACGATCTTCACGGCGGATCATCACAACGCCTACGTGGTCGCGATGGTCGGCGGTCACGATTACGACCGCTCGGTGTTCAACCGCGCTGTGCAGGCATGCCGCCAGCCGGGATCAACGTACAAGCCGATCTACTATGCGCTGGGTCTCGACCAGGGCTTCGGCTTCGACACCGTCCTGAACGATGTGCCGACGAAGATCATCGATCCGGACACCGGCGAGGAGTGGACCGTCGCCAACCTCGGTGACACGATGGATGGCGATGTGACGCTCGAGTACGCGCTGGTGTTCTCGAAGAACATCCCGTCGGTCGATCTGTTCAAGCGGCTCGGCGCGAAGAACGTCGAGGATTGGGCGCGCCGGCTCGGGTTCAGCACGAAGATCTTCGCGGATGACGCGCTGGCGCTCGGTGCATCGTGCAGCAAGCTCGACGAGATGACGCGCGCGTTCACCGTGTTCGCGCGCAACGGCGCGTGGTGGCCCCGCGAGAAGGGTAAGGAGAAGAACTGGGTCTACGTGCGCCGGATCCTCGATCGCGATGGCAACGCCGTCGAGGACAACACGCTGGCGGACGATCCGCAGCTGCCGGCGGCAGACCGTTTCGATCGGTTCGCGGCGCTCGGCGGCATGACGGCGACGCAGGCGATCTCGCCGCGCACCGGGTACTTGATCAGCAAGCTGCTCGCCCACGAAGTGATCTACGGCTTCGCGAACGTGTTGCGGGCGACGCAGATCAAGGCCGCAGGCAAGACCGGCACGTCGAGCAGCACGCACGACACGTTGTTCATCGCGTACACGTCGAAGTTCACGACGCTCACGTGGATGGGAGACGACAAGAAGGAGCGCGCGCTCGGCAAGAGCGACGCCGCGTACATGACGGTCGTGCCGCTGTGGTCGCGTTACATGTACGAATCGGCTCGCGGTTATCCGAACCCGGACATCCCCTGGATCGTCCCGCCTGGCGTGCGCGCGAACGACCGCGGCGATCACAGCAAGGGCGTGCACGGCCCGCAGATGAATCTGATCTTCCGGCCGCCGAAGAAGGACAAGCCGCCGGAAGACGAGCGACCGCCGGTCTGACGCGCCGCTGGGTTACTGGACGCGGCCGCAGGCGACGACGGCGTTGCCCCGGCTCGCGGTGACCACGAAGATGGCGCCGGGAAGGGCCTGGGGGCCATCGAGGTGGAGGACGACGGTGGAGTCCGAGATCGAGGCCTCGCCCTTGTCGTTCGCGACGATCGTGATCACGTAGGCGACGGCGCTCGAACGCTTGGAGTCGTCGTCGGCCTTGTGGGCGAAGCACGAGTCGGTCTTGCGGAAGGTGTAGGTCGCCTTCTTGGCGAGGCCAGTGATGGTGCCGCGGAGCTCCGTCTTGTCGTCGGCGGCGAGGATCGTGATCGCCCCAGCGGCCTTGCTGCCCTTTGCGGGCTTGAGCGTCAGCGTCGCCTGTGTCGGACCCGGAAGCGGCGGCGCAGTCGGCTGGATGGCGGGTGCGGGTGCGGGTGCGGATGGTGGCGGAGCGGCGGGAGCGGCGGAGCGGGCCGGAAGACGCTCGGCGCCTTCGGCGGGGGCCGCGCCCTCGATGGGGTCGGGCAACGGGCCGGGGCCCTGCGGATCGACCCGCGGAGTGCAGGCGACGAGAACGAGAGCCAACAGCCCGCGGCGAACGGTCAAGTGCGCTCCAGGTGACTGACGAGGCCGCTGGTCACGACGGCTCGGCCGGCGTGGCGCTGCTCGATCTCCGTGAGCCCGGCGCACAGCGCGCGACGGCTCGCTTCGGAGGCGTTACCGCGATCGACGAGCACGATCGCGCCGCCATCTTTCACCACGCGCGTCCACTCGCCGAGTGCGGCTTGCCATGTGTCGTCGGCGGTGACGTCGATGCCGATCACGGCCGCGCACGAGCCAGCCTCGAGCGTGGAGGTGTCGTCGAGAGTGCCGGGGAGCTTCTTGGCAGCGCGCGGCGACAGGCCGACGGGGATCACGGTGTGCTTTGTCTGCAGTGCGGCGGCGAGCTTCGCGTTGCCGACGACGACGAGCTTGCCCTCGGCACCGGCCGATGCGAGCGCCTCGTTGATGGCCGTGACCGCGGGCGTGACGAACAGGCCATCGAGCATCGACCGCACGCTAGCACGCGGCTCAGTGCTCGCGCAGGTACTCGCAGCGCGGTGCTTCGACGTGCGGCGTGATCCACGAGACCCCGAGCAGCTGGTCGAGCAGGAACCGGAAGTTGCCGTAGGTCACGACGAAGAAGTCCATCTTGCGCTTCTTGATGCCGCCGCCGGTGTCGTCGGCGCGGACGCAGCCGTCGTGGATCGAGCCGTCGGGCAGCTGGAGCCCGTCGAACTCCGGGATGTACAGCGGCTCGCCGATCGGGATGACCTTCGGATCCACGGCAACGGACTTGAACGGGATCAGCGGGCGCTTTCCGGCACCGCGGCCGAACGGATGGTCCTTGATGTTCAGTTGCTCGAAGCACGTGCCGTAGCCGAACTTGCACGCGCCGGTGTAGTTGATGACCCGACCATCACCCATCAGGCCCGAACCCTCGAGCCGCAATGCCCACGCAAACCGCTCGGGGACGCGCTGCATGAAGAAGCCGTCGGGCGTGTAGAGCTCGACCCACGTGTTGAGCGGGACCTGACTCACGCGCCCACTCTTCGGCACGGAGGCGCTCTGCGGATCGGCGTAGTCGGTCTCGAGCGCGAGCCAGTAGAACCGCAGGGCCCAGCCAAGATCGTCGACGAGCGGATAGCCACAGCACAGCTTGTTCTTGCCGCGGGTGTTCGCCTTCGCTTGCAGCGGGACGTCTTCCTTTGCGAGCTTGCTGTCGTCCGCCGCGGCGACGCCGGTGAACGCGATCAGCAGCAGCGCAACGACCCGCACGCCCAGATCGTACGCCACGCGGTACAACCCGTCCATGTGGGTCCACGCGCTGGCCGATGCGACGCCGTCCTGCGGCGGCAAGGCGCTCGGGCTCGCAAGATTGCTGGCCGCGGGCTTGCCGGTGCCGCCGGGGTTCGTGATCGAGGACGCCGCGTTCCGCGCCGTGACAAGCATGGTCGATCCGGCCGACGAATCCGCGATCGGGCACCTTCTCGAGGAGGCAGCATTGCAGGTCTGGACAGGCGAACTTCCCGACGAGCTCGGGGTCGACGTGTTCATGCGTGCCGAAGAGCTCGGTCCTCTCATCGTGGTGCGCAGCTCGGCCACGATCGAGGACGGCGAGGCCGGCGCGGGCGCAGGCGTGTTCTCCTCGAGCCAGGCTGTTCCCGCCGGCAACGTCTGGTCCAACGTTCGCGAGGTCTGGGCAAGCGCCCTCACACCAATGGCCGCCGCGTATGGTCGACGGCGCGGCGCGACGATCTCGATCGGCGTGATCATTCAGAGGTTCGTCGAGGGTGAACGACTCACGGTCTACACGCGCGCGCTGACGAAAGGCGACGACGACGCGATGCTGATCCAGCGGGGCAGCGAGATCGAGAGAGTGCCCCGCTACCCGTTACGCTCCGACGAAGTCTCGGCGCAAACACGCGAGGTGGCCGAGCTCGCGCTCCGCGCCGAAGCGGCCATCGGTGCACGTGAGGGTGCGGACGTCGAGCTGATCGTCGGGGACCAGACGTGGATCGTACAGGCTCGGCCGATCGTTCGGCGCGTCACGACCCAACGACCGAATCCGCCACCGGCGTTGCTGGCCGCGCTCGTCGCTGACGGACGGATCTGGACCTGGGACATCGGCCACAATCCCGACCCCCTCTCACCTGCACAGATCGCACTGGTCGACCGCGTCGACCGCGCGGGCGACACCCCCTATGCGATGCGCGTCTGCGCCGGCTATCTCTACACGACGCCGCGCGAACCTCAGCCGATCGTTGCAAAGCCGACGAGCCGCGAGGAGCTGATCGCGCGGTTCACCGAGACCGAGACGCGATTGGCGAACGCGCTCGGTATCGCGCGCAGGTCGACCGCAGCCGAGGATGACGCCTGGTCGTGGCACGCAGCACCTGCCGACCCGCCGCCGCTCGACGAGGCACTCGATCGCTACGTCGCCGCGTGCCGCATCTACAGCACCGAGCTCACCCCGCTGGTGGCGTCGGCTCGATCCCACGCCACACCGCTCGTCGGCGCCCGTCGGTCGGCAGTGGAAGCCACCCTGCTCGACGCAGGTCGCCACAAGCTGGCGCGCGATGCGGCGGTGGACCGCCTGTCGTTCCTCGCGCCAGCGTGGGACGTCGCGGTGCCTACCTACGGCGAGCTGCCCGGTGTGTTGCACGCAGCCGTTGCTCGCGCGCAAGCGGTCGCCCATCTCGCGCCAGAGCGGAGCGATCCCGACGACCTCGCGTCGAAGGCCGCCGATCTGGCCGAGCGCGACGACCTGTGGTTCGCACGCGCCCAACTACTCGTTCGCAAGGCGATCCAGGCGCGCGCCGACAAGCTGGGCATCTCGCGGGACGACGCGTTCTGGATCCCGCTCGACGACCTCCTCGCCGCGGGACCGCTCGATCCCGACGACGTTCGGCGCCGGGCGTCGGCCGCGCGTGCTGCGGCGAGCCGAGCGGCTAACTGGTTGATGCCTCGCACCATCGGCGGTGGCGAGCAGCCGAGCGAACCGTCGACCGCGCTTCGCGGTGTCGGGACGGGCCCGCGCGTAACTGGCCGGATCGTCCGGTTTGCGACGCTCGCCTCGACGGTAACTGTCGGATCCGCCGACGTCGTTGTCGCGCGAGCTGTGACACCCGCGCTCGCAGTCCAGGTAATCGGATGTGCCGCGATCGTGAGCGAGTCGGGCGGGTTACTGGATCACGGAGCCGCGCTCGCTCGCGAGCTGGGCATCACGTGCGTGGTCGGCTGCCACGACGCGTGGTCGATGCTGGCCGACGGAATGGTCGTCACCGTCGACGGAGATCGTGGAACCGTCGAGATCGAGACGTGATTTCGCGACGAGACGGTCTAACGGCTAGTCGTCGTCGTCGTCGTATTCGGGCTCGTTCGGATCGGTATCGTCGGCCTCGTCAGGCTTGTCCGCGGGGAGCGGCGTGCCGAGGCCGGCGTTGACTCGTTCGCGCAAGTCTTTGCCGACCTTGAAGAAAGGCAACCGCTTCTCGGCGACGTGAACCGTCTCGCCGGTGCGCGGGTTGCGACCTTCATAGGCCTTGTACTTGCGGACGGTGAAGCTACCAAAGCCGCGGATCTCGATGCCTTCCCCGCGCTCGAGTGCCTTCACCATCGAATCGAAGATGGTGTTGACGATCGCTTCCGCCTTACCAGCCGGCAGCTTCAACGTCTCGGAGATTTTCTCGATGAGCTCGGACTTGGTCACCCGTAACTCCGCGTAAGGTATAGATAGGCTACGCAACCCCGCATCCCAATAGCAAGTATAAGGGTGCGAAAACAGACAGGTGCCGCTAGCGCGAGACCGGCAGCTCGCGTGGGTCGCCAGAAGTAAATGCACGATATGACATCGGAAATTGGAACGTTTGGCAC
>JACCRC010000357.1 GCA_013813765.1 Deltaproteobacteria bacterium
ATCGCGTTGGTCGTCGTCATCAGGCCGCGGACGCTACCCGCAACCGATCGATCCGGATAGCTCCACCGCCGACAACCTCTCGGAATCGATCAGCTTTGCCCGGCTGGAAAGGATCCGCACCCATCGGACATCGCCACTGGAATGGTTGTCCACCCATTTCCATGCGTTAGGATGATGTCACCACGTCCGTCGCCGTTGACATCGGTTGTCACCGCTCTGGAATAAGGGTCCTGCGCCCATGTCGTGAATGTACCGGCAGGATTCACAACGTATGTAGTGACCGTAAAGTACCCATTTCCCTGCGAGAATGCTACCGGGATATAGTTCCAGTTCTGCCCTCCAACCAAGATCAAATCATCTCGTCCGTCATTGTCGACATCAGAAGAAAGCGCTTTGACGCCTACAGCCGTCGCTAATCCTGGGATGGTGGCATTAGGTTGGTTCCAGACCACAAACGTGCCATTGCAGTTTGAGCGCGCGATTGGGATTGTGGACCAGTACTGCGCACCAGTAGCGATGAGATCATCACATCCATCATGATCGACGTCGCCAACGACGACCTGCGCGCCAGGGGCATTTGCCAAGCCAGCAAAGTCCCAACGATTGTTGTTTGTAACGGTGAACTTTCCATTGCCAAGTCCAAGCGCCACAGGAATTGTGACCCAACCGTTGCCGCCAACTAGTGCAATGTCGGCGAGTCCATCTCCGTTGAAGTCGCCCGCAAGCGCCCGCGCATTCGGCGCGTTTGCCCAAGTATTAAAGTCGCTAGCGGGGGTCTGTACGTATGTCACGACGCTCTGGGCCGGAACAGTGACGCCGCTCGCGAGCGAAACGGGGGACTGCGCCACAAGATTTTGAGTACTCGACGTGACGTGCGGAGTTGCAGTAAGGAGAGTGAATCCTTGTGGCGTGAACGTGAGGTTCGCCGAAGTTGTGTTCTGATTGATTGCGACTATCACAAGCTGACCCGATGAGGGGTCTTTGTACGCGCTAGTGAAGACGCCAGCAGCAGGATTCGCCGTAGCACCAATTCTAACGAACCCAGGCCGGATGAACTTGCTAAAGTTGCCGAGCACCCAGAACGTTTTGCTCACCGAGAATGCGCCCGTGCTCGAGTTGTCGAGAGACATCAACGAACCAGTGTCTTGCCACAGAGCTAGGTTCCACCACAACCAAGCGCTGATTCCAGCAATACTCAGCCCCTCGTGAATTGCCTTTGCCCAGTTGAGGGAGTCAGACATGGTCCACGGTGTCCACCGAATCGATGCCTCTGTCTGCCAGAGCCGTTTCCCGTACCCTATTGCCCATGAGCTATTCGCCGGATTTCCTCCGTACAAATGACCTGCTGCGATGTCGAGCTTCGCGCGCGCATTCGTATTGTTGTATGTGTCAGTGAGGTACGTGTCGATCAAGTCCCAGTCCGAGGTCTCCGGAGCAATGAGCTTGGCGGGAATCGTGACCATGAAGGTACCCAAGAATTGCGCGATCTGAGCACTAGTCCAATAACACGATGCCCAATTCACTTGTGCATTAGGCTCGTTGGCCATTGAAACGCCGTAAATGGATACGCCATTCGCTGCGGCGTACTCGTTGACATAACGACTCAAGTACTCGGCAAAGTAAGAGTAGGACGACAGGTTGAGGCTGCCGCCCACCATGCTGCTATTATTCTTCATCCACGGTGGTGGCGTCCACACGGAGCCAATGAGTTTCATCGCGGTGCTGCGGAGTGCAGCTTGCTTCATGAGCCACACCTGTTTCGTATCAGTGTAGTTCCAATTTCCCACTGAAGACTCAAGTGACGTGAGTACCTTGCTGCGATGAATTGTGAGTCCGATTCCTAGTGTTTGCGAATAGGCGAGATCCATGACTTGGCTACGCTGTGGCTCTGGCCACGTGTACAGGTAGTGGGCGAGATCGTGGTCATTGGTAAAATTGATGCCGCCGACCTGGGCTGCCCCGAACCCGTCCATCGTTTGTCGAACATCGTTCCAGTTGATTGTCACCGGAGCCGCATCCGCCGTCGTGACGCTCAGGCAGATCACAAACAACAAGACGTGGGCCGCTCTCCTCGCTCGGACAAGAGTCGTTCTCATACTTCCCCCTTAGGTCGTGCTGACGCGCAACGTAGCAGTGGCCCATCGAGGGATGTTCATGCCCGCCAAGAATTGGCTGCATGAACAGACCTCAGCTCAACCCGCGCTGCGCTTCGGCGCTGACTCGGCGACCGAGCACGCTCACCCGGATGCCGAGCCTAACTCGCGTTGCAGCTATGCTTGGGATGTCACACGGGCCTCTCGGAGTGGTCGCACGGCGCGCTCTTCCGGATTGAACACGCACGTCCGCAAAGCGGACATTTCGCAAGGAACCAGGTTTATTCGTCGATTCTGCTGCGTTCTCGGCACTTACTGAACGCGAGGTCAGGTGTCAGCCCCAGCGTGTACGTTCGCGTACATGACGACCAAGAACACGACACAGCAACTGTGCCGGACCGCAATCGAAAAGCAGGTGACCAAGGCGATGTACGTGAGCCTGACCAAGAGGGTGATGGCTCTCATCAGGTACACGGAGCGCAACAAACCGTGGCGGGATCAGCGCGGCCCGCAGGATCGGATCAACGGCGCGATCCTGAAGACAATCGACGGAGAGCTGACCTGGGACCTTCACGCCGCCGAGCCCAAGAGCCTCGAAGACCACCTCTTCGACGCTGTCTCGGGCGACATGAGCAACGAGTTGAAGCGCGCGCAGCGCTTCCGCCACGTGTCGATCAGCCGGCCGGACGCGCTCGAACTGCACGAACCGAAGATGCACGCGTTCATCGAAGAGGCATCGGAGACGCCGAGCGAAGTTCCCGGCCTCGTGCTCGTCGACGCGATCGCGAAGCTGCGCGAGATCGCGCATCGTGATCGCGGCGTGCTGATGATCCTGGACGGCTACGATCGCGGCGCGTTCACGCGCCGCGAGGTCATGCGCGTCACTGGCATCTCGCGGTCCGCGTACGACGCGGCGTTCAAGCGCCTCGTTCGGATGGCGGCGCCGCTCGCGGTCGAGGTGCTTGGCGCACTCGACGAGGCTATCTGAACTTCAACCCATGACGGAGAACACTTCCATGACTACCCCCGATACAACCGACCGCGACCTCGCCACGTTCATGGCGGTCGCACGTGCCGTTGCCACCGAAGAAGCCAAGCACATGCCCACGACGCCGGCGATCGAGCGCGACGCCGCGGCCCTCGTCATGTTCACACGCGAACAGCTCGCCGAGGCACGCCGTGCCGAGCTGGCCGCGCAGCCCTCTAACGTGGTGAGCGGCGCAGTGCGCCCTTCGATCCTCGCGATGGTGCGCGACAAGGTCCTCGCGCGCCTGAACCAGGTGATCGCGGCCGAGCCGAGCCTTCAGTTCGCGCATCGCGACTTCGAGACCGCGAGCGACGACGACCTGCGCAGTGCTCTCGAAGATGCGCTCGTTGTGGCCGGCCTTCCCGAGTAGACCATGGCGAGGGGCTCGCGCAAACGCGCAGAGCTGGCCGCCGCAGACTTGCTGACGCGCGTCGGTGCGACGCGCCCCGAGCACATCGATCCGGTCCTGAGCGCCAAGACGCTCGGGATCGAGGTCGCGTTCGGGCAGCTCGCCGGAGCGACGGCCCGGATCTGTCACAACGGGCGCAAGGCACGCATCCGCGTGTCGGACCAGATCGTGTTGGCTGGCCGCGCGGCGTTCTCGATCGCGCACGAGCTCGGGCATTACCTGCTCGGGCACACGATCGCCAGCGAGCACGACGAACGTACGTGGGCGCATGCGACCTGTGATCGCAGGCCCGTGCACGAGGAGCGCGAGGCGGACGTGTTCGCGTCTACGCACACCATGCCCGAGGCCATGGTGCGCGCGCACTGCGATCTCGACACGCCGAACCTTTACGCGGCGCGCGCAGTCGCCCGGCTGTTTCCCGCATCGCCGGTCGCGAGCGCGCGGCGCGTGATCGACTTGTCGCCGGCGACCTGCGCTGTCGTGTACTCGGAGACCGGCCGGGTTCGCTGGATCCATTACGGTCGCAGGTTCCGGGCACGGATCTTCCCCGGAACGCGCCTCCATGTCGCGACGCTCGCACGTGCGCACTTCGATGGCGTCGCGCTTGAGCACGAACCGCGCGCGTTGCCGGTGGCGAGCTGGATCCCGCGAGCTATCGACGCCGGTACGATCCTCGAGCACGCGGAAGTAGTCCCCGAGCTTGGCTGGGGCGGTGTGCTGTCGATGCTGTCCATGCCGCCTGAAACGTCCGCCCGCGCCCCTGGTTAGAAGGCACGCGACCGGCGCCGAGACCGGTCGATAGGTGCGGCATGCATGACCGCGGTGTCACCCTCGTGCTCGCGCTTCTGTGGCCGGTGCCGACGTTCCCATCGGCTCCTAGCCGCGTCGATTCTGTTGATCCTCGCCCTCGCACACGTGGAACTCCGCGACGTGGTGGCAGACGAGCTGCTCAACGCGCTTATCCATGACCGCGATCCCACGCGCGTGCGCGAGTTGTGTTGAGAGCCGCGCCCGCCGCGCTGCACGATCTGCCGGCGAACCGAAACGAGAACCGTCCGCAGCGAAATCCCGCGCCGGTGATTAAGAGGGCATTTCCGCGCCTCACCTGACCGGGTCTTCGACTGAGGGGAATGCGGCGCCCCGATTTCTGTCCGGGAATTCGGTGCCGGTTCAACGGCCATTTCTCGCGCGACCGTTGGCGAATACGGGGGGCAATTCGGCAGCCGCGGCCGTTGCGTGTCTCCATGCACTTAACGGAGATCGACGGCGGCGTGTCGATTGTGCGGAGCGATCGGCGATCTCGTGCGCATACCAACGTAGAGGCACTCGATCGAACCGCCGCGAACGGGTGTCGCGTGGGAACTTTGGCGATCTCGTGCGCAACTCTAAGTAGAGGCACCCGATCGAACCCGCCGCGAACGGTGTCGCGCGGGAACTTCGACGATCTCGTGCGCAGCTCTAAATAGAGAGCCTCGATCGAACCCGCCGCGAGCTGCGGTGGAGAGCGTTTGCGTTCACGCGGTGTGTCCGCGATTGACGACCCAATGCCAAACGTCCGCGCGGACCACCTCGCATGCCACATGGCGATCGAGAGCCGGTCGTGACCTATCACCTATGAGGAGAACAAAGCGATGATTCAGAGCGAGCTGGCATACAACGTCAACGGCGAGCCGTTCGACGTTCCCGAGAAGGTGACCGGGTGGCGCGGCAAGCTGCTGCGCGGCGGACGTGGCGCACCGGGCGTTGCCTACGGGCGCGACGGCCGTCCGCTGACGCTTGGAGTGGACGCGACCCTCGACGACCTGCGCGAAGCGGTCGACGTGAGTGGTCGTTTCCGACTCGATCCGATCGACGATGACGGCAAGGTCGTAGAGGGCGTTCCAGCCGCGTACGTGCAGGTCACCATCCCCGAGCGCAACGCGGCGACGTCGGAGCTGAGCGCGCTGACCGGGCTCACGTCGGTGGATCACGCGCTCCGCGAGATCGTGCGCGCCAACCTCGAGCTGGCGCGCTGCAACACCGAGCTGGCCAAGACCGTCGTGAACCGGCAGCCCGAGGTGATGGCGTCGACCGCCGAGATCCTGCGCGCCGCGGATGGCGCTGGCCTGCCGCGCCGCGCGCCGTTGGCGGACTGGGACAGTGAGGATGAAGACGGCGACGACAATGCCGACATCGCGCAGTCCGACTCCCCGCTCGGGGCCATCATGAATCAGCTGGCGCCGCTCGTTCAGCTCGGTAGCGCCTACCTCGGCTCGAAGCTCGGCATGCCCGGCGCTGCCGCGCCCAAGCCCACCCGTGCGCCGAGCGGCGGGACCACCGCCCCGCCCACTCCGACCAGCGACGAAACCTCGTCTGACGCGGACACGACCCTGGAGTCTCCCACGCCCGAGCGCGCACCGGTCGCCGACATCGGCAACCACGTGATGCAGATCCAGAAGCAGCTCACCGCGGACGAGCGTCGCTTCGTCGAGGGCGCCATCGCGCTCCTCACGATCTCCGAGGTGGGTCAGTGGCAGCAGCAGCTCTCCCGCATGTCCGTCGCGGAAGCCGTCGCGGGCATCCGCGCCGAGATCGCGAGGTCGGCGAAGCCCGGCAAGCCCACGTCCACGGCAACGCCGGCGGCCCAGACCCAGGAGAAGGTGTCGTGATCGCCGAACCCGTCAATGACCGCAAGTGCCTCTCGAAGATCACCGAGATCATGCGCGCGCTCGTCGCCGACCGCGCTCCGGAGCTCGTCGAGCTCGCGAGCCGCTTCCCCACGACCGCCGATGTCGACGCGTGGATCCGCTCGATGCCCCAGCGCGACGACGTCGGCGATCCGAGCGATGGGCCGAAGGTCTTGGCATGCTCTCCGCCGCAGCGGCTCCGGATCGCGGCGCCGGACATGAACTGTGTCGAACGTTCCGCGACGAGGATCGTCCTCGCCGAGCTGATCGACCCAGGACCGACGCGCGCTCTCGTCACGATCGACGTGCCCGAGGGGCGCCACACGTTTCCAATCGAAGACGGGGAGCCCGTCGTGCTCGATCCGCTCCACACGCGTAACGCCCTCGTCGGTGCCCTGTTCAAGCTCGATCGCGGCCCGGTCGCGATAACCCCGAGCGAAGCGGCGGACTGGATCGCGACGCTCGCGCAGGAACCGGCTCAGAAGCAGGGCGACGCTCACAAGGTCCGCAACGCGCGCTCCGCGATGCGTCGCGTGTTCGCGGGCAAGCCGATCTCGGACCGCTCGGTGGATGACGTCGCGTACACCGTCGCGGTCGCCGACGGCGAGGCGAAGAAGTTCGGGCGCCGGGGCCGCGCGCTCCATCATCAGACCGCGGGCAAGCTCGCAACGGCGCTCGCCGCGCAGCGCGCGACGCGCAACGCAGGCTCGGGGCTGTCGCTAGGCGGCCTTCGCATCAAGCCGGATCTGGAGCTGCTCGGCGCGCTCGCGCGGGTCGGCGGTCGGCTCGGCGTCCAGATCGGATCCGCGGCGCTCCAGACCCAGCTCGCCAAGCTCGGCATCGGCTCG
>JACCRC010000369.1 GCA_013813765.1 Deltaproteobacteria bacterium
CGCCCCACTGTACGTCACGATCCGCGATCCATCGCGGATACCGCGTGGCGCAGCCCCGGACCTCTTGCGACCGCTGTGGCGCGCGGCCCTCGCCGAGGCGGCGATGGCCTGCGCGTGCTCGCATTCATCACGGGATCTCAGGGTCACCGCACACATCCTCGAACACCTCGGCCTGACCTCCAACGCCGTGCCGATCGCGCCCGCACGCGCTCCGCCCCAGGACCCGGTCTCCGAGCTCGCGTTCGACACCTGAAGTGCCACGCCTCGCCTCCGCTGCCACGGTGCCGAGCGCGTCACAAGGCGCACTCGGCCGCCGGAGCGACCGACGTTGCCCGGCGCCAGCACAGCAAGGTTCCGATCGATCGACGACGAGCACGAGCACCGTAGTCAATAGATCGGGCGTACCTCGCCGTCCGCGCCGCGGCACACCGAGCTCGATCGCCAAACGTCAAGCTCGGCGGATTGCGTCAACGTGACGGCCAGATTCACCGACTCGTAGGTCCGGCGTAGTCCCGATCCCTGTTGAAATTTGAGGTGGCGGTCAACCCGACCCCGAGAGAATTCTCGGGGCTTCAAACCGGAGAGACCGCCATGAAGAAGACTGCCAGCAAGACACGTCCGACGGAAGCCACTCGTTCCCAGCTCCGCGCCACCCTCGGCGAGGTTGCTCGTGAGGAGGCCAAGAACCAGCTCGTCCTCGGGCTCAGAGAACTGGTGCGCAAGAACCTGCGCGAGTTCGTGATCAGTGCCGGGGCCGAGGCGCTGGCCGCCGTGCTCGAAGAGGAGCGCACCCAGCTCGTGGGGCCGAGGTATGCGCATCTGCCGACGCGTAAAGCTCGACGATCGGGATCGGCGCCCGGCGAGCTGGTGATGGGCGGTCGACGCGTGCAGGTTCGTCGACCGCGTGCACGCACGCTTGACGGCCAGGAGGTGCAGCTGCCGTCGTGGACGGCGTTCGGCGCGGAGGACCCGTTGAACGACCGAGCGGTCGAGCAGGCGCTCGTCGGTGTCACAACCCGTCGCTACGCACGGTCGCTGGAGCCGCTGCCAGCAGACCTGCCGTCGCGCGGCACGAGCAAGAGCGCCGTGAGTCGACGCTTCGTCGCTGCGACGGAACGACAGATGACCGAGTGGCTTGGTCGCGATCTCAGCGCGCTGGATCTCGGCGTGCTGATGATCGATGGCGTGCACATCGACGAGCACGTGATGCTCGTTGCGCTCGGCATCGACGCCGACGGCAAGAAGCACGTACTCGGCGTTCGTGAGGGCGCGACCGAGAACGCGGCGGCGTGCACGGCGCTGCTCGCCGATCTGCGAGACCGTGGCCTTCCCACTGATCGTTCGACGCTCGTCGTGATCGACGGATCGAAGGCGCTCGCGAAGGCCGTTCGCAGCGTGTTCGGGGAGCGTGCGATCGTCCAACGGTGTCAGGTCCACAAGACTCGCAACGTTGTCGATCAGCTACCTGACGAGATGAAGCCTTCGGTGCGGCAGGCGATGCGTGACGCGTACGCGGCGAGCGACGCCGATCGTGCGCACAAGATGCTGACGAACCTCGTACGTCGTCTGGAGAAGGACCATCCCGGGGCCGCGGCTTCTCTCGAGGAAGGCCTTGACGAGACCCTCTCCGTGAAGCGACTCCGCCTCCCGAGGAAGCTCGAACGGCAGCTCTCGACGACGAATGCGATCGAGAATCTCATGGGCTCCGTCCGGCGACTCTCTCGTCGCGTGAAACGCTGGCGAGGAGGCAAGATGATCTTGCGGTGGACCGTCGCTGCGGTTGCCGACGCCGCCACGCGCTTCCGCAGGATCACCGGCGCGCGGGAGGGCATGACCCCGCTGATGCGCGCGCTCGCTCAGCACGGAAATGCGGCCACAGCACTGCGAGCGAAGGCCGCGTCGTGATCGCGCAAGCATTCCTTGCGATGTGCCTGCTGCTCATTCGAGTTACGTGTCCGACTTTCGGACACGTCTGTCCGGACGTCGGACATGTAATCCAGGAGCAACGATTGGTGCGCGCGGCCCTGACAAGCGGCGCTCTTGCGCAGCATCCGACTGATCACGAGGATGCCAATCCATTCGAGAACGCACTCACCAAGAACGCGCTCACCAAGAGCACGCTCACCGAGAACGCGCTCACCGAGAACGCGCTCACCGAGAACGCGCTCATCGAGAACGTGATCGCCGAGATCGCGACCGCCGAGATCGCGCTCGCCGAGATCGCGGTCGCCGACAACACGCTCGCCGAGAATCCACTCGCCGAGAACGCGCCCGCGCGAGAGCGCGTCCGTCGAGAACCCTCTGTGCCAGAGTCAGCTCGCCTGCCACCCGTCGCGATTCGCATCAACCCAATCGCCCAAGAAGGCCATCGACGTCTCGAACATCAACCTAGCCACACCCACCTCCGCGCCGAAGGCCATCGACGTCTCGAACATCAACCTAGCCACACCCACCTCCGCGCCGCCGGTCGCGAGCACGCCACCGCCTTCGCGCCACTGATCGCGAGCGCCACCTCCGCATCACCGGTCGCGATCGCCGCTGCCACCGCACCACTGGTCGCGATCGCCGCCGCGACCGCACCATCGGTTGCGATCGGCACCTCCGCATCACCGGTCGCACGCCACCGCGATCTCCGCCGGTCGCGATGCACGCCGCGATCTTCGCGCCACGGGTCGCGATCGCCGCCACCACCTCCGCGCCACCGGTCGCGATCGCCGCCGCGACTCCGCACCACCGGTCTCGCCGCCGCTACTGCACCACCGGTCGCGAGTTGCACCTCCGCATCACCGGTCGCGCGCAACGGAGATCTCCGCCACCGGTCGCGATGCACGCCGCGATCTTCGCGCCACCGGTCGCGATCGCCGTCACATCTCCGCGCCACCGGTCGCGATCGCCGCCACCGCGCCACCTGTCACGAGCACGCGTTCGCCGAGATCGCGTCCACCACCGTTGCACCGCAACCACAGTCCGCGTAGAGATCACCCACCCAACCGCCACCGAGATTCAACAGTCAACGGGACATCGCCTGGCTCGAACGTGCGCGGACTCGCTCCGGGCGGTGACCGAGGCGCAGGCCGACTGGGTCAAGACAATCGCGATGGCGAAGGGTCTACCGCGCAACGTCGCAATGCCGCCACACGTACTCCAGCGCGGTGCCGACGACGAGGACGACGATGACGAGGATGACGCCGACCCGGGGCCGGTCGCCGAACATACGAGAGCGGGCGGGATCGAAACGGCGCTGACGATGGTGGCCCCGTACATCCCCGAGCTGATGGATAGCTGGCGGGGAAAGAAGACGGCAGCGAACACCGGCCAAGGTTCGACGAATCCGATGGCGCATCTTTCCAGGATCCAGGCGCAACTGACGCCGAGCGAACGGCAGTTGCTCGATATTGTGCTGCGT
>JACCRC010000384.1 GCA_013813765.1 Deltaproteobacteria bacterium
CCGCTGCCGATGCGCGCGTCGACCAAGAGCGTCGCTACGCTCTACAGGCTCCTAGTCAGTAGCGCATAGGCCTGCGCCGGCCCGTCATGACGGGCGGCGCCCGGCGGCGCCTAGACCTGTCGCTCCACGAACTGCATCAGGTCTGCGTCGCTGGCATCGATCAGCACCTCCGTGCCTTCGGTGCCGGGTGCGTGATCGCGAGCGAACACGCAGATCGGGATCATCTCGAGCTCCTGCGCGGACCCGAGCTCGCGAACGATGTCGTTCACGCCTTCGGACCGCACGTCGAGTAGCACCGCGCGCGGCCGCAGCGCGCGTGCCAGGCGCGAGAGCTGGACGAGCGCGCGCGTCATCGACACGACCGTGAAGCCGCGCTCGGACAGCAGCATGTCGAGCTGCTGCAGCCGCGCGCGATCGTGTTCGACGATCAGCACCACGCCGCGCTCGGTCTCCTTTGCGGGAGCCTTCGGAACCGTCACCACCGGAAGTGGCTGAGTGATGGTCTTGTTCGCGTCGCGCGAGCGATACACGGCGAGCGCGACCTTGTTGAGCAGCTCGTCCACGTTGAACGGCTTCTCGACGACCTCGCTCGCGCCGAGGGTCTGGAGGTTCACGTTGAGTCCGTGGACCGCGGTCATGATCAGCACGGGCACGCTGGAGAACGATTGATTCTCGCGCAGTGCCTGGAGGAACTGGCGGCCGTTCATGCCGGGCATCATCAGGTCGAGCAGGATCGCGTCGGGCCTCGATGCATGCACGCGCTCGAGCGCGGTTTCGCCATCGACCGCGAGATCGACGACGTAACCCTCGTCGGCGAGCACCTGACCGAGTGTCTCGCGCACCATTGGCTCGTCGTCGACAACGAGCACACGCCCCTCCTTCGCTTGCGGCCCCATTCCCTTCGCGCAGCGTACCACCCGCTCTTTGCGGGGTGTACCATCGCAACGATGTCGTCGACGTCACCGCCGCTGGCCGCGGGCTACGAGGCGCTACGTCCCAAGATCTTGCAGCGGCTCCTGGAGCTGCGCACCACGCTCGATCCATCGCTCGGCCGTCTCGACGACGCCACGGCTCGCGCCCAGATCGGCGCGGTGCTCGACCACCTCGGCAACTTCATCGCCACCGGCGACCTCGGCCTTCACCGCGCGTTTCTCCACACGTTTCTCGCGATGCGCGCGGCGGAAGCGCAGAGCCCGGCCTCCGTGCTCGCGATGCTGGTCGCGATCGGCGACACCGCAGCGCAGGTCGCGCAGGACGAGGGAGCGGGCACCCCACACGGCGCGGAGCTGACGCTGCTGCTCACGCGCGTCACCGCGAGCACCGCGCGCGCGGTCAACGACCTGATCGCCGAGGAGCTCGGTCGCCGCCTGGGCCAGTGGGGAGACCTGGCGAAGAAGGACCAGGGAGGCAAGCGGACGTGAGCGCGTCGACGCCGCCCCCCGGGATCCGCGTCGCCGGCGACACCAACGTCGGGAGCGTGCGGACCACGAACGAGGACTCGATGATCGTCGATCCTCTGCGCGGCCTGTACGTCGTCCTCGACGGAATGGGCGGCGCGAACGCGGGCGACATCGCATCACAGATGGCGCGCGATGCGATCGCCGAGTTCGTGATGCACCGCCGCTCCACGATGACGCACCGCCAGTTGCTCGAGGGCGCGATCCAGGCAGGCTCGGCCACGGTGTTCGCCGCGGCGCAGGCGAAGCGCGAGCGTCACGGCATGGGCACGACGTGCGTCGCCTGCATGATGATCGATCCCGCGCGCGCGCTGATCGCGCATGTCGGTGACAGCCGCGCGTATCTGCTTCGCGGTGGCCGGCTTCAGCTCCTGACGCGCGATCACACGATCGTCGAGGAGCTCGTCGATCGCGGGCTCCTGTCGCCCGACGAGGCCGAGCGTCATCCCTACAAGAATGTGCTGTCGCGCAACCTCGGGGCGCGCGCCGAGACCCGCGTCGATCTCGTCGAGCTCGAGCTCAAGCCGGGGGATCGACTGCTGCTGTGCTCCGACGGCCTTTACGGGTACGCCTCGGCCGAGGCCATCCAGTACATCCTTGGCTCCGGTGACGCACCGGATCACGTCGCACGCGATCTGATCGAGCTCGCGCTGCGCGGCGGCGGCGGCGACAACGTGACGACGATCGTGCTCGAAGCGCCGCAGGCAGTCCCGAGCGGAACGCAGATGGTCCGCACGAACGGCGCGGTCGCGTGGTGGCAGCGTCGCCAGCGGTTCCTGCACGTCGCGAAGGATCGCGGGCTCACGAAGAACCCGATCGTGCGTGGTCTCGATCCCAGCGAGGCGCTCGACCTCGTCGGGCTCAGCCTGTGCCAGGCGATCTTCCACGATCTGGAGAAGTCTACGGGCGTCAACGTGTGGACGTTCGCGCAGACCCTCGCGGGTGGCTGGTTCGAGCGCGGCGGCGACTGGGCTTCGCTGCGCGGGATGATGGACATCCTCGGCACGAGCTCGCGCGTGGTCGTCGACGAGATCCGCATGATCGATCCGCAGCTCGGCTTTCTCCTCGACATCGCGGTGAGCCGCGCGCTCGTGGTCGCGGAGCTCGCGCTCGGCGGGCTCCTCGCGGAGCGGTTGCGCCAGGTCGACACCGATCTGATCCAGCTGCACTCGGCGCAGCAGGAGACCATCGACGGCACGATCGAGGCTCCGGACGAGAGTGACACGGAGGTTGGCGGTCCAACCGCTGACAAGTTCATCGACCGCCCCACGATCCCGTTCCTGCATCCCGATCGCGCGATCACCAACTCCGGCGAGTCGAACGAGGTGATCACGGCGATCGAGAAGACGCTGACGATCGCCCGTGCCCGCACGTCGCCGCGCGCCGAGCTGGTGAAGCAGGTGCTCTCGGCGCTCGAGGCGATCGCCACCGACGGCGGGGGTAACTTCGCGACGTCCGTGCTCGCCGCACGCGATCTGTACGGCATCCGCACCGTCGACGATAACGGCATCATGCCGCTGTTCGACGCGCTCGATCAGGCGCGCATCCTGACCGCCTCGAGTGTTCACCAGATCCAGGTGCCCGAGCTCGTTCGCGCTCGCGCGCTGCGCGCGATCAGCGCGGCGCATCAGCGGCTGGTCGGCGCTGCCACCGGGCTCGTGCTCGAGGCCGCCGCGCCGTTCACCGACAAGCTCCGCGAGGCGCAGGCAAAGACGTCGGAGCTTCGCGATCAGGTGGCAAAGGCGGAGAAACGGCGCGCGGAGCTCGAGCGCAAGTTCGCAACCGGTGTGGACCCGAGCCTGCCGTGGGGATCCCGCGGAACGACGGAGTGGTGAGCATGAGCGATCGCGACATGTCCGCCGCCGTTCAGGTCCTCCGCGACGAGGTCCTCGATACCGTCGAGCACGGCGATCGCGATCCTCCCGGCGCCGAGGTGTTCGACGCGCTCCTTCGCGCGCTCTCGATCGGTGGAGAGTCCGTGCCCGGTCTCGATCTGACGCTGCACGAATCGGTCGCGCGCCGCCTTGCCTGGGGCGACAGCGAGGAGGTCGTGCTGCAGGATGCAGAGCTGATGTTCGATCGACTGCTCGTCGCGGTCGATCGCGCATTTCGCGATCCCGCCGATCGAATGGTCGTTGTCGAGGCGGCGACGCAGGTCGCGGTCACCGTCGCGCGGGTCGTGTCGCTCGCTGCTGTCTCCCGCGCCGCGCGCGACCGCGCCGACCGACTGCGCGAGGAGATGTCCCAGCGCCAGCTTCACGAGGTGCTCGAGAAGCAGAAGGCGACCATCGCCCGGCTCGAGGCGGATCTGAAGTCGGGCTTTCGCTAGAACGTCTCGTCGCGCAGGATCACGAGGCCGCGCGGCGAGTCTGCGACGAAGATCAGCTTGCGCACCGGATCAACATCGATTCCGACCGCGCCCTCGAAGAACCGGCTCGAGCTCTTCGCGCCCTGCGGATCCCACGTGTTGAAGTAGCCGAGCTGCTTCGGGCGCGTGGGGTCTGCCATATCGAGCACCCGGATGCCGTCCTGGTAGTAGGTCATGTACGCGCGCGTTCCGACCGACATCACGTTGTGGATGGAGACCCAGTCGCGCGTGCGGAACGAGCCGATCGACCTCATGAACGTCGGCGAGGTTCGGTCGACATCGACCACGTCGAGGTGCGCCCCGTAGGCTTCCTCGCCGTGCAGCGCGATCTTCCTGCCGCCCACCGTCATCGCCCAGCTCGAGTGGCTGGTCTTCGTCGGCGTGTCCTTCCACGTGCCGAGCAGCACGGGCTGGCTCGGGTTCGTGAAGTCGACGACGTGCAGGCCTTCTTCCCAGGCGTTGAGATACGCGATGCCGTTGTCGATCATCAGGTCGTGGACGACCGACGCCTTCGCGTCGTACATCGACAGACGCACCGGCGCCTCGGGGTTCGTGACGTCGTACGCGGGCGTGCTGCCGTCGTAGGCACCGAAGTACGCGTAGGTCTTTCCATTGCGCGTCTCGGTGAACACCGTGTGTGCCTCGACCGGAATCTGGGCGACGAGGTGCGCGGTCGCCGGATCGGTGACCTCGACAACATCCGACGGGTAGTCCGCGATGATCGCGTAGCGCTTCCCGTTCGCCTCGACGATCTTCACGTCGTTCGAGTAGCCCGGTCCGTTGCGGCGCCAGTGGTAGAGCTCGGTCGGGTTCGCGGGATCGGCGGTCTCGATGATGTGCAGCCCGTCGAGGCGGATCAGATACGCGATCGTGCCGGCGACGCGCACGTTGAACGTGGTGCCCGGGTCCCACGTGTCCCCGAACAGCTCGCCCGCGAGCGAGAGCTTCTCGCTCTCGCCCTCGTCCGCGTGATGGGTCGCACGGATCAGCTTCGCCGTGCAGACGGTGCAACCCTCGAGGCCGCAGACCGCGCGATCGGCGCGTGCGGTGCCGTCGAGCTTCAAGTTGACGACGCGCTTCGCGATCAGGAAGGGCTCGCCCTTCGAATCTTCGTACAGGCCACGCTGAAACAGCGCGCTGTCGTCTCCGATGCCGGGGTTCTCCTCATCGCGATCGAAGATCAGCTGCTCTCCGCGGCGCTCGAAATGGAAGCTCGAAACCCCGCCGGTGCGCGTGCCGGTCAGAAACCAGCGGCCATCCGGATCCCAACCCTCGAGGCTGCTCTCGACGAACGGGCCGAAGTCCCCCGGACTCTTGAAGGACTCGAGATCGCCGGCGACGTCGCGGCAGCCGGGGTCGACCGAGGGAATCGGGGTCCCCGGCGGTTCGTTGCCCTCGAGGTTGTCACCACACGCGACGAGCACCACGAGCGGTAGCCAGAGGACCAACTTCGCCATCGCGTTGATGGTTCCGGGGATCGGGTGGCAGCGCAAGCAGCCTGGGACTCACACACCCTGTGGACGTGAGACGTGCCCACGACATACAGCGCAATTGAGCAGACTTACGGGCGGTGCGTGCACGACGATGCGCGACTCGCGCGTGCGGCGGCACGAGATCAGCGGATGTGCCGATGGCACGCGGGTCGCACCTCGTCCCCTCGTGCCTGCTGCATCTCCAAGCCCGGTCCACCTCTCGTGGGCGATGCCGCCTCCCCCGCCGACCTTGCCGACCATGTACGAGCTCGCCAAGATCTCGAAGGCGATCGCGGCGGAGGTCACGTTCGACGCCGCCGCGTCCCGCCTGGAGCTGGAGGCGCGCAAGCTGACGCGCTC
>JACCRC010000415.1 GCA_013813765.1 Deltaproteobacteria bacterium
AGGGCTCCTGATCGCCACGTGGCATGCACGCGGTCCGCGCCGACGTCTGGCACGACTCTGCTTTCTCGGACGCGAGCCCGGACACGGCCGGGCGGTCGCGGATCGCAAGTGCGGTCCAAACGACCGCGTCGTGTCGATTGTGCCGTCTCGTTGACGTTCTCGCGCGCATTACTAAGTAGAGGCACTCGATCGAACCCGCCGCGAACGGTGTCGCGTCACCCCGAGTACGGGGGCGCCGGTGCGCCCTGAGATCGAGGGAAAGCGAAAGAGGCGTGCCAACGCGCAAACCTCGCGCGGACCATTTCGCGTTCTCGCGGGTATCCATAGTAGAGGCCCTCGATCGAACCGCCGCGAACTGCGGCGGCGAGCGGGCCACCTACGCGCGGAGCGCACGGCGCCATCCACAAGGAGACCCGTTTTTCCGGTACGCCCCAGAGATCGAGGGAAGCGAAAGAGGCGTGCCAACGCGCAAACCTTGCGCGGACCATTTCGCGTTCTCGCGGGATTACTAAGTAGAGGCCCAGATCAATCCGACGCCATGTCAGCGTCGGAGTCAGGCCTCTCGCGCGCGGACCGCACTTGCGATCCGCGACCGCCCGGCCGTGTCCGGGCTCGCGTCCGAGAAAGCAGAGTCGTGCCAGACGTCGGCGCGGACCGCGTGCATGCCACGTGGCGATCAGGAGCCCTTCGTCACCTATCACCTATGAGGAGACAACAGATATGAGCGAGACCGAGCTGGCATACAACGCGAACGGCGAACCGTTCACCCCATCCGAGGAGGTCACGGATTGGCTCGTGAAGCATCTGCGCGGCGGACGCGGCGCCCCCGGATTGGTGTACGCGCGCGATGGTCTTCCCTTGACGGTCCCCGTAGACGCCGGAGTCGACGAGGTGCGCGAAGCCGTCGATGTGTCAGGGCGGTATCGACTCGATCCGATCGACAAGGACGGCAAGCGCGTAGAGGGCGTGCCGTCCGGGTACGTGCAGATCACCGTGATCGAGCGCAACGCGGCGTCCAAGGACGAGCTCGTGCCGACCGGTCTCACGTCGGTGGACCACGCCCTGCGCGAAATCGTGCGCGCCAACCTCGAGCTGGCACGCTGCAACACCGAGCTGGCGAAGACCGTCGTCAGCCGGCAGCCCGACATCATGACGGGCACCGCCGAGATCCTGCGCGCGGCCGACGGCGCCGGCCTGCCGCGCCGCGAGCCGTGCGCGTGGGACGACGACGAGCACCCGGACGACACCGAGGACGGCGAAGCAGCACCCGAGGGCTCGCCGATCAACACCATCATGCTCCAGGTCGCTCCCTTCCTCCAGATGGCGCAGGCGTGGCTCGGGCAGAAGGTCGGCATGTCGCCAGCGCCCCAGCCGGCCGCGCGTCGCGTGCCTGCCCGTGTACCGAGCGACGGCGCTGTGTCTGCGGACGCGGTCACGACCGCGAGTGACGTCTCGGAGGACGACGCGGCCACGGAACCCGACGCCGCCGAGCGTGCCCCGGTCGCGGACATCGGCGCGCACGTCATGCACATCCAGGCGCAGCTCACTGCCGACGAGCGCCGCTTCGTCGAGGGGGCAGTCGCCCGGCTCACGTTCGCCGACATGAAGCAGTGGCAGGACCAGCTCGCGCGCATGTCGGTCAAGGATGCCGTCGCGGCGATCCGCGCCGAGATCGCGAAGTCCGCGCGTCCCGCGAAGGCCAAGCCCGCCGGGAAGCCCGCCGCCATCAACCAGGAGAAAACGTCGTGATCGCTGATCCCATCAATGACCGCAAGTGCCTCCTAAAGATCACCGATATCGGGCGCTCGCTCGTCGCGGAACGCGACCCGGCGATCGTCGAGTTGGCGTCGCGGTTTCGCACCACCGCCGAGCTGATCGCGTGGATCCGCTCGCAGCCCCAGCGCGATGACAACGGTGATCCGAACGACGGTCCGAAGGTTGCGGCATGCACGCCGCCGCAACGGCTCCGCTTCGCAGCGGGGGATATGAACTGCATCGAGCGTGCCCATTTCTATCAGGTGCTTGCCGAGTTCATCGATTCGGGGGCTATCCGCGCGCTCGTCACGATCGACGTGCCCGAGGGACGCCACACGTTCCCGGTCGAGAACGGCGAGCCGGTCGTGCTCGATCCGATCCACGCGCGCAACGCCCTCGTCGGCGCGCTGTTCAAGCTCGATCGTGGCCCGGTCGAAATCACGCCGAGCGAGGCCGCGGACTGGATCGCGAAACTCGCCGAGGAGCCGGCCGAGAAGGAAGGCGACGTCCACAAGGTTCGTAACGCGCGCTCCGCGATGCGCCGCGTGCTCGCCGGCAAGCCGATCTCGAACCGCTCGGTGAGCGATGTCGCCTACACCGTCGCGGTCGCGGACAGCGAGGCGCGGAAGTTCGGGCGGCGGGGCCGCGCGCTCCATCACCAGACCGCGGGCAAGCTCGCGACCTCGCTCGCAGCGGAGCGCGCGACGCGCAACGCAGGTCCCTCGCTTTCGATAGGTGGCTTCCGCATCAAGCCCGATGTGGAGCTGCTCGGCGCGCTGGCGCGGGTCGGCGGGCGGCTCGGCTTGCAGATCGGATCGGCGGCGCTACAGGCGAAGCTCGCCAAGCTCGGCGTCGGCCCGCAGGTCCTAGGCGAGCTCGAACGCGAGCTAGAACGCGAGGGCGCGACGCTGGGCGTGCTCGCCGCACCGCCCCCGATGCCCGGATCGCTCGCGGCGTTGTCGCGCGACGCGCTGATCGCGGCGGCGTTCCGCAACTCGGACGAACGCAACGCGAGCTGGTTCGCCATCAAGACACCGGGTGTGATCTGGGACGAGATGATGACGACGCGCAGCGAGATGCGCGCGCTGGGCACGGACATCGCCAACACGTTCCGCCGCCCGTTCGAGGCGCAGCAAGCCATCGCCGAGGCGCGGTTCGAGAAACAGTTCGGACGCAAGCCCGGCGTTGGACGCCAGGCCCAAGACGACGACTACGCGCAGGTCTACGCCTGGATGGTGCCGGTCCCGCGCGCGGTCGATATCGAGCACAAGAGCTACCAAGGCGCGTTCGTCTACCAGTGGGGCGAGTTCGAGAAGGAGTTCGATCAGTTCCTCGCCGAGAACGACCGCTGGTACCAGCGCATGTGGAAAGGCGACTACGACAAGGCAATCGAGTTCCGCGAGCGCGCGATCAAGTGGCGCGAGCAGTTCCAGAAGCTCGGCGGAGTCCCCACCACGCCGATGCCGACGCTGCCGCCCGACGAAGGTCCCGTGCCGTGGAAGTCCATCATGATGATCGCCGGCCTCGGTGCGGCTGCGCTGATCGTCCCCGAAGTGCTGCGCACGGTGCGTAGCAAGCCCGAACCGAAGCCGGCGACCGCCGCGACCTGACACGACCCGCGCAGGCCCGCACGACGCGTCGACTACGACGCGATGGGACGGGTCCGCCCGAAACCCACGGAACGAAGCCGGCAACGCCGGCGAAAGGATGCCTATGAACGCGACCGAAGAAGAGATCACGAACGACCACGGCACGGAGCGCACCGCGTATCCGGCCATCACTGCCGAGTCGCTGCGCCGTCTCGGACGCGCATTGCTCGACGCCGAGACGCAGCGACGGGAGAGGTTTGGACGCTGGGCCGACGTGATGGCCGCGCTCGAATCCCTCGTGCTCGCTACGCTCGACGTCGCGGCCCGCGCGACTGACACGCCCGACGAGCTGCGCCAGGTGCAGCACGTGCGCCGCGTCGCTGCCGCCCGCTTGGGTGCGCAGCCGAACTATCCGCTCGACGTCAACCAGCTGCTGTTCACTCTCGGGCGCGTCGCCGCGTGCGCCGAGGAGGACTTCGAGAACACGGCGATCGCATCCCTGCTCGTCGAGGCGCTGTCGGTCCTGCCGGCGCTGCGCCTGTACGGCGAGCCCACCCCCTGTCACGCGCCGCACTCGCGGCTCTGAGGAGAACGACCATGAAGAAGAAGATTCGCAAGCAATCGCATGGGCGGCGCAACGCCGCGCCCGCCGCACCGCGCCCGGCGCCTCGCCGCCGGCTCGGACTTCCGGAGCTCCCGGACTGGCAGACCACGCTGGCATCTGCCCTCGGTGGTGGAGGTAGCGCGCTCGTGGGCGCGGCGCTTCACGACCGCGGATGGGATCCGCAAATGGTCGGGATCGCGATGACCGCGGGTGGCGTCGTCGGTGCGCTCACGCTGCCCGGACCGTGGCGGGTCGCCGCAAACGGGGTCGCCGCGTCGGGCGCGGGTCAGCTCGCGATCGCGACGATGCAGAAGGCCGCCGTCAACAAGGTCAAGGATGTGGTTGGCGCAGCGGTCAAGCCGAGCAACGCGCTGATGCCGCCGTCGGTGAGCGGTGCGTTCGCGAGCTACGGCCGAGAGTACGGCCCCGTCGATGACGAGGAACGAATGATCGATCCCGACCTCGAGCTGCATCCCGCGTACGCGGCGTAGCTCGACGGAGATCGGTGTCTGGAGTGGTGCGCGTTGCGCGAGGCCAGCAAAGGAGAACTATATGGATGACTACGCACAGATCTACTGGCTCGATGAACGTAACGCGCGTGAACACCGCGGCCCGGTTGGCCGCGGGCCTGCTGGTGGCTGGCGGCCGGGTGGCGGCGCCGGCTCGGGCGGAGCGCCTGCACAACAGGTGCAGGTGATTCCCTACCCGAACCCGGCGCCGGTGCCGGCCGGCTACACCACGGTGCCGCCGGGGTACGTGATGCATCCGATGGCCCCGGGTGGCGTGCTGATGCCGCAGGCGCCCGCGACGTACCTCGGTGGTTTGGCCCTCGGCCAGATCATCGAGATGGCGTCGCAGGTGCTCGCGGCGCTGCAGCCGCTGCCCGTTGCCCCCGTCGCCACCAACGAGGCAACGACGGACCTGGGCAATTTGGTCCTGTACCAGTCGGCGCTCGCGACCCACGCGAAGCGGGACGAACAGCTCCGCACGCTCGGTTCGCTGATCAGCAAGCTGGTGAAGTGAGGAGATGACCATGTTCGGACTGTTCACGAACACCACGCCCGTGTATGCGGGCCGCGGTCAACCGACCGCGAGCAGCCAGAGTCCGGGAGCCTTCGGCTTTGTGACCAGTCTGCTCTCGCCGGCTACTCCGACCTACCAGACGGCCAGGCCCGACGGAGCTACGGGTGCCCTTGCACCCGTGGCCCTGACGGAGCCCACGACCGAGGCGATGGCTACCGAACCGGCGA
This sequence comes from Deltaproteobacteria bacterium, assembly GCA_013813765.1. Classification (GTDB taxonomy): domain Bacteria; phylum Myxococcota_A; class Polyangia; order Haliangiales; family Haliangiaceae; genus JABFXX01. The sequence goes on from JACCRC010000415.1 coordinate 5,199, forward strand.
TCCAGCCGGACTGCCGCGTGCCGCTGCCGTTCGCGATCGTGATCCAGCGCCCCGAGTGACGACGTGACGAGGTGATCGCCGCCGCGTTCGAGTGAACGCGGCGCGATCGAAGAGACGAGAGCAATCAACCAACACGCCTCGCGCAACACGCGCCACTCCAGACACCGATCTCCGTTTTTCTTTCGCCGCACATGCGGCCGTGGAGCTTCCTATGAAGGATCTCGATGCAACTGATGTTCTGTTCGCCGGCCTCGGCGTCGGCGGCTTCCTCTGGTTCAACCACAAACTCACGTCCGAGCGTCGCGCGCGGGTCGCCGCCGAGACCAAGTTCGACTGCGCACGCGCGTGCGCATCGCAGACACCGAAGCCGGCCAACGGCCGGCCTGTGACGCGGCCGGCGAGCGGGGGAACGCAGCGCCTCGCGCCTCGCACGTTCGATCAGGTGTTCGCGGCGTACGGCCACGGCATCCCGGTGCCGTACCTACGTGCGCTCGCGCTGCGCGAGTCCGACATGAATCCGCGATTGTCGAGCGGTCCCGCGTGGGGCTTGCTTCAGGTGATCGAGGTCGTGCGGCAGGACTACAACCAGCGCACCGGATCGACGTTCACGCGCAAGGATCTTCTCGATCCGGCGGTCAACGTGACGATCGCGTCGAGCGCGCTCGCCCTCATCGTCAAGAGCTTCGCGCAGAACCATCCGCGGATCGCCAACCTGCAACCGAACTGGAGCAATCCGCGGTTCGTCGAGCTGCTGACGTTCGGCTGGTTATGTGCACGTGCGCATAACCAACCATATGCGAAGTACGGAGTTATGTGATGCAGGCCGGTGTCTCCATGACTTCGCTCGACGGAGCGGGCGCGTTTCGGGATCAACATAAAGCCTTGGTCTTCAGGAACGAGAGAACGTCGTCGG
>JACCRC010000416.1 GCA_013813765.1 Deltaproteobacteria bacterium
CCGACGACGTTCTCTCGTTCCTGAAGACCAAGGCTTTATGTTGATCCCGAAACGCGCCCGCTCCGTCGAGCGAAGTCATGGAGACACCGGCCTGCATCACATAACTCCGTACTTCGCATATGGTTGGAACGCGGGCTGGTCGGAGCGTGGTGGTGTCGGGCGAGTCGCGCACTATCTCGAAGCGCGCGGCACGCTCGACCAGACAATCGACTCGATCCATTTCTCGTCCCAGCGCGCCGGCGCGAGCCCCCACCTTGCCAATCCCCTGAAGGTCGCGTGGTCCAAGGGCGTGGCCGCGCAGTACCTCCGCGAGCTCGCGGCCGAGGCGCACGGCCCGCCGCCGAAGGAGATGCCGGAGATCCAGATGCACGAGGACTATGCGGGGCGCGATCCGCTGGTCGCGGTCGGCACCATCACCATGCCGTCGCAAGTGGATCCCAGCCTAGCCACCGCTACACCGAGCCCGCCAAGCGTTGCGGTCGTCACCGTGCCTTCGATCGCGACCACGCCGATCGCGGTCTCGATGAACCCGAGCGGACTCGGCGGCCCGATCAACCCGTACGGCGACTGTCCGTGCGCGTGAATGGAGACCACGTCATGGACAAAGCAACCGCACTGCTCATTGGTAGCGCACTCGGCGTCGGCTTCTGCCTCTGGCAGTACAGCCGGCCCACGCCACCTCCCTCGTCGCCCACCACGACCCCGCCGTTTCGGGGCCTCGCATCGCTGCACGAGGTCGCGGAGCTTCGCGCCGCGCTCACGCGCAACGCGAAGCGCTCCACGGAGCACGGCGAACACGTGACCGTCGTCGCCCATCACCGCTCGTGGCCCGGGACGTCTCTGCGTCACCGCTAACCCTGACCGCACCGCTAACCCTCACCGCAAGGAACAGAGCCATGGAAGACCTGATCGAATCGATTCGCGGCGCGACGGCGCCCGAGGCAACGGACGACGCACGCGCCGAGGGCGCGAACGCATGTCGCGAGATCCTCCGCTCGCTGGAACCGGACCCGCCGTTCGCGCCCGCGCCCGCGAGCACCGCGCCGGTCGCCCACGTAGCGCAGCTGGTCACCGCACTTCGCGGCGTCCCGATGGAACAGCTATTCGACCTCGCCATCGAGAAGCTGCGCGCAATCGTGCCGTCCGACGCGGTCGCCGCGAAGCCCGCGGCGTTCAACATCCCACTCGTACCGGTGCCGCAGCGATGAGCGAAAGCGACGACCCGAACTGGAAGCGTGAGGAACAACTCGATCGCGACGCCGAACGCGAGCAGCGCAACAGCAGCACCCGTGCATCGGCACGCCGCAGCACGCGAGCCGCGCCCGAGTCACGAGAGATCCTGTGCGCTGATCAGGTCGCGGCCTGGCTCGGCGTGGACCGCAAGTCCGTATACAACGCTGTCTCGCGCGGAGGGCTGCCCTGTCAGCGTCTCGGAAAGCGCCTCCTCTTTAGCCGTTCGGCTCTCGCCGCGTGGATGTTGTCCACTGCGTCGCAGGCGAACGTGGAAGGCGTTCCAAAATGATCCCGGTCTATTGTTTTCGTTTCACACAACTGACATATTCGGACCGTGACTGTGAACCGGCCCGGCCGCCCGCCTCGCGGCGATGTGAATTCGACGCACGTGGTGGGGATTCGCGTCACCGCGGAGGAGTTGGCGAGATTGAAGGCCATCGCCGGCTACGAACCGCTATCAAGTTGGGTGCGTCGCGCAGCACTCGACACGGTAGCGCGCCATGAGGCCGGAAGCGCAGACGCGACTCCTGACCGTGCGCGAGGTCGCCGAGCGACTTCGGATCGGAAGATCGAGCGCGTATCGACTCGCACGCCAACTGATGCACGCGGAGATCGCCGGGCGCCTTCTCGTCCCCGAGGCCGCGGTCGATCGCTACGTAGAACGTCAACTCAAGGAACCTGAACCATGGGCACCCTCGTCAAACGTCACAAGACGGAACGCAGCGCCGAGACCGGCAAACGGGAACGAGTCGGCGGCTTCACCTACTACGCCGACTACATCGACGTGCGAACCGGAGAGCGCGTCCAGAAGTCTCTCCGAACCGACGATCTCAAAGTCGCCCGATTGCGGCTCCGAGACTGCGAGTTGGCTACATCCGATTCGGGTCCGCACCCGTCAGAGACCCTCGATGACGCCTTGAAGTACTTCGTTGACGTCGTCCATGCAACCTCCCCGGCAGGGACGGTCACATGCTACCGGCAGAAGGCGCGCCACCTCGCGAACGCGATGGGGTCCACGATGGTGGATCAGATCAACTCCGAAGCGGTGGAACGCTACATCGCCAAGAGGTGCGGCAACGGACCAGAGAGCGATGGCGCGCACCGTCACAGCGTCCACAAGGAGTTGATCGTTCTGCGCGGTGCTCTCAAGAGCGCACGCAAGCGCGGAACGTTCCGCGGCGTCGTCGCGGATCTGGTGCCGCCGTTTTCGAGCGGGTACACCCCGCGCGAGACGTACTTGACCCCCGAGCAGTTCATGACGCTCTCGGAGCACCTGATCGTGGAACGGCCGAACGCGAAGCCCGGCACGGTGGAGCGCGAGCGGCAACGGCGGATCAGGCGCACCCTCTACCTTCTCCTCGCGGGCCTCGCGGCGTGCCGCCGGGGGGAACTGGAAAAGCTGACGTGGGAGAAGGTGAACCTGGCGAAGAACACGATCACGGTTCCCAAGAGCAAGGTCCGGATCGGCGGTGTGAAGGTCCGCGTTCTCCCCATCCATCCCGTGCTGCGTCCATGGTTGGAGGCGCTGCACGCAGAGACCGGCCCGGTGCTGGAGCCCTGGTCGTCGATCGGCAGGGACCTACCGGACGCGTGTACGCGCGCGGGCGTGCCGCGGGTGACGCTCAACGATCTGCGCCGCACGTTCGCGTCGTGGAGTGTCCAGGCGGGCGTTCCGGCGAAGGTGATCGCCAACATGATGGGGCACACGTCCACGCGGATGGTGGACCTCGTCTACGGCCGCGTCGGGCCGAATGACTACGAGGCCGCGATCGCACGGCTTCCGGGCGGGAATTGGTCGCACGCCGGTTACACGAACGTCCCGCAAAACCGTGGGACGGATGGGACGGCTGGGAATGCCATCGCTCAGGCCGCGATCACCAACTCCGTCGAGGAATCAGCGATTTCGGAACGTTCGAGAGTGCCCGGGGACGGAGTTGAACCGCCGACACGCGGATTTTCAGTCCGCTGCTCTACCAGCTGAGCTACCCGGGCTGGATGAGGCTGGCGAATCTACATATCCGGGCGCTGGATGGCAAGACCACCAGCGACCGCGGTTGTGTAGGCGGTGAGGACCTCGCGCCAGCCTCGATCTCCGCCGTAGAGCCGGGACGATGAGGCCGGGTCGGGGATGCGATTCCACCCGCTCTGCACGATCCGGACGATCGCGCCCGACGGCCCATCGGGAACGAACATGACGTCGACGTTCGTACGCTGTTCCTCGTCGTGCGCGGGCTGACGCCACGCCATCCGCAGGCTGTGCGGCGCATTCCAGGTGATGACCTCGCCCCAGACGTGCACTTCGTCGGCACTGTGCTCCTCGAGCTGGCCCTCGACGAACCCCAGCGAGCCGCCGAATGCGGTCAGGACTCGCGGCCACCAGGTCCCGATCCGCGTCGTGAACCACTCGAAAGCAACCACCGGGGTCGTTGCGACGCGGGCCTCGCGGCGCAGCGGTGGCAGGTGGTAGGGCATGCTGAGGTGGCCACTGTACGCGCGAACCACGCAAAGCGGCTGGACCGCATCTGTAAGCCGAGGTGATCGCGAGGAATCCCGGGGGCTTGATGGGCTGGGCGCGCCGGTGATGGCATGATGATGCGTCGCATGGGACCCAAGGACGGCACCGATCCGGTGGCCCTCACCTCCCCCATTCCGGGGGACTCGGATGGTGAGGAGCTCATCGGCATGGTGATCGATGGTCGCTATCGCCTCGAGGGCACGCTCGGGCGCGGCGGCATGGGTCTCGTGTATCGCGCGGCGCACGTCGGGTTGCGGCGGCAGGTCGCCGTGAAGATCCTGCATCCGTCGCTCGCGGCATCATCGGATGTTCGGAACCGGTTCGAGCGCGAAGCACTCGCGGTCGGCAAGATCGATCATCCGAACTGCGTCAGCGTCTACGACTCGGGCCGCTTGCCGGATGGCTCGCTCTATCTCGCGATGGAGCTCCTCGACGGCAAGTCACTCGCCGACGTGCTCGAGCAGGAAGGTCAGCTCGCGCCGGGCCGCGCGCTGCACATCCTCGCCGGCATCCTGCGCGGCCTCGCGCACATCCATCACGCGGGTTTGATCCATCGCGACATCAAGCCGGAGAACATCTTCCTCGTCCGTCAGGGCGACGATCTCGACTTCGCGAAGATCCTCGATTTCGGCATCGCGAAGCCGATGGACAAGACGGATCTCGACGACGGCGTGAAGCTCACGCAGGCGGGCATGGCGTTCGGCACGCCGATCTACATGGCGCCCGAGCAAGCGCTCGGCAACCCGATGGACGGCCGCGCGGATCTGTATGCAGCGAGCGTGATGGCGTACGAGATGCTCGCCGGCGCGCCGCCGTTCTATTCGGACGACAAGCTCGAGGTGATGTCGATGCACACGGCGCGGCCGGTGCCACCGATGCGCCAGCGGATGATCAAGGGCGGTCGCCCGATCCCGTCGAGCATCGAGCGCCTGATCGTGCGTGGTCTGACGAAGAAGCCGGCCGAGCGCTACTCGACCGCCGAGATCTACCTCGCGCAGGTGGAGCAAGCGCTCGAGACGCCAGATGGTGGCGTGACCGATGTGAACTTCGAGCGGCCGGGCGATACCGGATCGCAGCCGCTGGTATCGCCCGACGGCGAGGTGCGGATCACCGGCGCATCGGACTTCGCGAGCGAGGTGGCGAGCGAGAACATCGCCAACGCGATCGACGACGAGCTGTCGTCTTCATTGAACCGGCGCGTCGCGACACCCGCGAAGGGGCAGGGGCTGTCGCCGGCGGTGCTCGCGTCGCGACAGAGCCAGAACAAGATCCCACAGGGCGGCGTGGGCCTCGGGCTCCCGTACACCGGGCCGAAGGGCGAACCGATCTTCGGCCTCACGCCGGAGCAGCGTCTCGCGCAGGCGACGAGCGAGCCGGCGTTCGTGAATGTGGGGAGCTCCGGCGTCGCGAATGCGCTCGAGCCGGATCCACGCGCCACGACGACGCCGCGGCCCAGATCGCCCAGCAAGCCACGCTGGGGTCTGTATGGAGCGATCGCGGGCGCCGCGATCGTGATCGGCATCGTGATCGCGCTGGTCACGCGCCCGGGTGGCAGCGGTGGCGACGAGGAGCTGAAGATCGATCCGGACTCTGCGGCGGGCCAGGCAAACGCGGCACTCGAGCGCGGCCAGCCCGACAAGGCGATCGCTCTCCTCGAGGGAAACAAGGTCGCGATCGCAAAGGACCCGATGGCGCAGCTCGTGCTCGGCCACGCGTACGCGGCGAAGCACGCGAGCGATCAGAGCCTCGATGCGTACGGTAAGGCGCTCACGCTCGCGACCGGGCTCGAGACAAACGCGATGTTGCGCGCGAACCTCCGCGCGATGGCCGGCGACAAGGACGTGGCGGTCGTCGCGAAGGCGTTCAGCCTGTGGATCCAGACCACGGATCCCGAGGCGAAGACGCTGCTGCTGAAGGCGGCGGTCAGCCAGGACCTGGAGCGCCGGCACGCGGTGCGCGTGGTCGTCGAGCAACGCAAGCTGCTGACCGAGGTCGACCTCGTCGCCGCGTACTCGCTCGACCTCGATCAGGAGCCGTCGTGCGAGCAGCGCAAGCAAGCGGTTGCGCGGCTCCGGTCGCTGAATGACTCGCGCGCGGTAAGTGCCCTCGAACGCGCGGTCGTGCGGAAGATCAAGAGCGGTCCGCAGCGCGGGAAGCCGTACTCGCCGTGCTTGCTCGACGACGCCAAGGCTGCGATCGGCTATCTGCGCGGCCTGCCTCCCAAGAAGTCATGACGCTCGCGTTGCCCGATGTGCCCCGATGGATCGAGGCGCACGGCATCGCGGCGGATGCAGCGAGCTGGCGCCGCGGGTCCGCCGTGGGCAATTCGCGCGCGAAGCTGATCGTGATCATCGACGAGGATGCCGAGCCGACCGACGTCGCGGCGCTCGCCCGCGAGCTCCCCGATCACGCGATCCTCGCCACCACCGAGGCCACGGCGATCGGGACCGGTCGCCCGTATGGCACGGCGATCTTGCACACCCTCCCCGAACCCGACGCGCTTCCTGATCTGGAGGGCGCCGCGTTGCTCGGTGACGCCCCGCTCGACGGTGTACCGCCCGAGCTCGTCGCGGAGCTCGCTGGCGCAACGCGGGTGTGGGCCGCGTGGGTGGACGGAGCGCCCGTCGCATTCGCGTACGCACCGTGGCGCAGCGCCGGCTACTTCGATGTCTCGGTCGACGTGCTTCCGTCGGCGCGGCAGCTCGGCCTCGGTACGCTGGTCGCCGCTGCGATGATCCGCGACGAGCGAGCGCGGGGCCGCGAACCGGTGTGGGGCGCCGACGAGGACAACACGGCGTCGCTTCGGCTCGCGAAGCGGCTCGGCTTTGTCCCCGTGGACTCGCTCTACGTCATTCCTCCGGCAGCTCCGCGAGCATCGGCTTCAAGCGCGCCATGACGTCCTCGAGCTCGAGGTCGGCGTGGTCGCTCTCGTCGTCCGCGATCGCGCGGAACTGATCGTAGAGCGCGAGCATCACCTCCGCGTGGCGCTCGAGCTCGGTCGCGAGCGACTGCACGGCGGTACCCAGCGGCTCGCGATCCGGCCGCAGCCGCCACACCAGCTCGGCGGCGCCGATACCGGTGAGGTCTTCCTTGACCGAGTGGATCGCGCCCTCACAGACCTCGGCCAGTCGATCGGCGGTCGACGTGGGGCACGCGAGGGTCTGCAGCATCAGCTCGGTGTCGCTGGGCTCGCGCTCCTCGACGACCTCGATCGTCTGCGCTTTCGCCTTCGCCTTCGCCTTCGCCCCGGGCTTCTTCGCTTTCGCTTTCGCCTTCGCCTTCGCCTTCGCCTTCGCCATGGCGGCCACTGTATGCGAATCTCGCCAGGGATGCGCGCGCTCGTGGTGCTGTGCTTGATCGCGAATGTCGCGCGCGCCGAGCCGAGCGATCGTACGCTGGTGCTCGTCGGGCTCGGGCTCGCGCCGCCGACGTACTTGCTCGGTGTGGGGCTGCACGAAGGCAGCCACGCGATCGCGGCGAAGATCGTCGGAGCCACGGTCGACGATGTCCATCTGTTCCCGCCCGGACGCGATCCGCGTTCGGGGCACTTCCGGTTCGGTTGGACCTACGTTCGCGGGCTCAAGACGAAGGGCGATCGGATCTTCTTCTACCTCGCGCCGAAGATCACCGGAGCGATCCTGCTCGGTGGCTATGGCGCGCTCGTGCTGACCGACGGCTGGCCGAGCAACAAGTACGGCCAGCTCGCGCTGACGGTGCTCGCGACGGGATGGTGGGTCGACTTCGCGAAGGACGTGCTGCTGTTTCACCCGGGCAACGACGTCGTCAAGGCGTTCAACCTGTGGTGCATGAAGGGCTGGCGTCAGGTCCCGGCGCGGCTCGTCTACGCGGCGGCGAACGCAGGATTTGGTTACCTCGTGTATCGCGGCTATCGCAGAACATTCGACGATGACGCGCCTGCGAACGCGTCGTCGGCGCTCGTGCTCCCTGTTCTCTCCGCGGCGTTCTGAGCTGCGGGGGCGCGAGCGTTGCACCTACAGCGGTGCATGAAGCCTGTCTGCATCGCCATCGTCGATTCAGCGCACGCACGGATCTACAGCTACCAGGGAGATCCGCCCGTGTTTCGGGAGATGAACAACCTGATCAATCCGAGTCGCCGCGCGAAGGACGGGGAGCTGTTCTCGAGCACGCGACCGGGGATCCGCAATGTCGGCGGCACGGATGACCATCGCAAGGATCATCGTGCGCACTGGGATCGCGAGTTCGCGAAGCAGATCATCGACGAGTGCCTCGAGCTCACGCGCACGCGTGGGTACGCGCACGTGATCTTTGTCTCGAGCCCGCGCATGCTCGGCGAGCTACGCAGCGTGTCCGAGCCACTCAGGAAGAGCTGCGTGCTCATCGACGAGCTCGAGCGCGATCTCGCCGGCCTGACGTCGCCGCAGATCCACGACCGGCTGGCCGACGCGCACCTGATCGATCCGCGAGCGCGCGCTCGCTGATGTGGCGACGTGCTCCAGCGCTCGGGCGCCGGTGCACGTTCGGGCATCGAACCGGGGTCGGAGGGCATGAAACGAGGCGTCAGCGCGCACCTGCACTGGGGGGTGCGCGCGAGCGTCACGGAACCGGCGGGGATCCGAGGCTTTCGGGGACTGGGCAGCGTTCTTGCTTCATCGGAGCGAGTCCACCTCTCACCCCCGAGAAAAACCTATGTTTCGGAACACGCTCGCGCTCTCTCTGTTGGTCGTCGGTCTGGCCGCTTGCGGCACGGATGACGGCGGTGGCGATGATGCGCCGCCCCCCTGGTACGACGGGGTCAGCACGCTGGCGGGCGCGCAGCAGCCGGGGGACGCCGATGGCCCGCGCGGCAAGGCGCGCTTTCACAACCCGGTCAACGTCGCGTTCGGACCGGATGGCAACCTGTACGTCGCGGACTTCGACAACGACCTGATCCGCGTGGTCAACGCCGAGACCGGCGACACGCGTACCCTCGTGAAGCAGACGAACTTCGCGCGCCCGTTCGGCCTGGCGTTCAGCAAGGACGGCACGCTGTGGGTGTCCACCGATAACGACGCGACAGGCCGCGGCCACTCGCTGGGAACCGGCACGCTGTGGCGGGTCAATACCGGCACCGGCACGGCGACGATGGCCATCCAGAAGATCGGCCGGCCGCGCGGGATCGCCGTGCTGCCCGATGGCCGCCTCGCACTCAGCGACTACATGCACCACGTCGTTCAGATCTTCAATCCGGCGGATCTGTCGCTCACCGTGATCGCCGGCACCTGGGATCAGAAGGGCATGGTCGATGCCCCGGGCGCCGAGGCGCGGTTCTCGACGCCGTATCACCTCGTCGTCCGTCCCGACGGCAAGCTGCTCGTCGCGGACTTCGACAACGCGCGGCTCCGCGTCGTCGGCCTCGATGGCTCGGTGTCCACGTTCGCCGGCACCACCGCCGGTTTCGCGGACGGCACGATGGCTGAAGCGAAGTTCAACAAGCCGCAGGGCATGGCGATCGCCGCGAATGGCGACATCTACGTGACCGACCTCGGCAACTACCGCCTGCGCCGCATCGTCGGCACCTCGGTCGAGACCATCGCCGGCAGCGGCACCGGTGGCTACGAGGACTCTCACGACAAGCTCGGCGCGAAGCTCTACGGTCTCGAGGGAATGACCCTCCGTCCCGATGCCACCGAGATCTATCTGGCCGATGGCGGCCGCGGCGAGAACGTTCCGTTCAACAGCATCCGCGTCGTCAACAACTGATCCGCCTTTAACGCCCATGATGACTTCGCCTAGCTTGCTTTCCGTTTCTTCGTGCCGGGTCCTCGCGTTCGCGCGGACCTGGTCGATCGACGCGCTGGACCCGGCGACGCTGCAAGCGCTCCGCGAGCGCCTTCAGCGCCTCGGCGCGGACCTGATCGTCGTCACCGGCAACGGCGCCTGGTCGTTCGACGCCAGCGCACAGGACGAGGCTGCATTCTGCGTGTACCGCGATCGGATCATCGGTGACCTTGCGACCGCAGCCACCCTGTTCGCGGCCCGCGGCGCCGAGGACGCGGTGTTCGTGCTCGATCGCTCTCGCGTGGTGCGCGTCGGTCACGGCGCGAAGAGCTTGGTCGAGGCGCTCGACTGCGCCGCCGAGCTGCTCGTCACCCGGCGGATCGCCACCAGCACCACGACGCGTGCGCCGATCGCTTCGCTCCACCGGTGGACCGCGGAGCACGCGTCGTGATCGACCGCGCGCTCGTCGAAGCAGCCGCACGCCTGCGGCGTCAGAGTGAGCCGTACGTCGTCGCCACCGTGGTGCGACCCGATCGCCGGTCGGCCGCAGGTGCGCGGCTGATCCTCGGCCGTTATCGCTGGATCGCCGGCACCGTCTCCGGCGGTGCCCTCGACGGCGAGCTGTCGTCCTCGGCGTGGATGCACACGAAGGAGTCTGGTCCCGTCGTCATGACCTACGGCGCCAGCCACCCCGACATCGCGAACGACGACGAGCTTCGCGCGGCCTTTGGCCTCGGCGATGGCGGAACCGCCGACGTGATGCTCGAGCTCGCGGGCCAGCCCGGCCGACTCGACGTGCTCGAGCTCGCCACGCGTTGCACGCGCCAGCAGCGCCGCGCTGCGGTCGCCACCGTGATCGCGTCAGAGACCGCGAGCGTCCGCATCGGCACGCGCTTGGCGCTCCTCGCCGGCGGTGATGTCGAGCAGGAAGCGGCTCCGCTCGACGCAGAGCTTCGCGACGCGATCTGCGTGGACCTCCGCGCCGTGATGGAGAGCGGATCCACCACGACGAAGCAGCTCGGCGGCGTCGAGGTACTCCTCGAGGCGATCGTGCCGCCCCCGCGGCTGTTCGTGCTCGGCGACAGCCACGACCTCGTGCCGCTCGCGCAGCTCGCGAAGCACGCCGGCTGGGAGATCGTGATCTGCGCGGAAGCCCCGCGGCACTCGCTCCGCGAGCGGTTCGTGATGGCTGACGAGATCCTCGTCGGCGACTGCGAGGACTTCGCCGTCCGCATCGAGCAGAGCGACCGCGCAGCGTGCGTGATCGCGAGCCACGATGTCGACCGCGACCGCGCGAACCTCGCGCTCCTGCGCGACACGAAGGCGAAGTACATCGGCGTCGCCGGGAGCCGCGTCGCGCGGCTCGCGCCCGACGACGACCGCGTCCACGAGCTGCTCGGCGACACGCCGTTCGATCGCGCGTTCACGGCGATCAGCGAGGCGCGTGCGAGCATGGCAACGCGGCTGCCCGGTGCCGACCGCTCCGGCTCGATGGAGCGTCCAGTTCCGAGCCGTCCGTCCGCGGTCTTCGCGGCGGTGCTTGCGCTGTAGTCGACAACGTTCCGCAACCGTGGAGGGAGAATGTCCGCAACACCGAGGATCGCTGCGGCCATTCTTGCCGCCGGAACCGGAGAGCCGCAGCGTCTGCGCGAGCTGGCGATGCGCGTCTGCGCGTCCCCGTGCGAACGGGTCGCCGTGGTGCTCGGTGCCGGCGCCGGCGCGATGACGCCGGTGTTGCATGGCCTGCCGCTCAGAATCGAGACCAACGTGCTGTGGTCGGAGGGCATCGCCTCCTCGATCCGCTCCGCCGTCGCCTGGGCCCTGCGCTCCGGCTGCGACGGCCTCTTGCTGCTCGCCTGCGATCACCATCGCGTGACCGCGACGCACCTCGAGCGCCTCATCGCGACCTATCGCTCCAAGGGCGATGTGGTCGCGTCGCGCTGCGTCCACCACGGACTCGGCGCGCCCGCGGTGTTTCACGGCACGCACTTCGGTCGCCTCGGCGCGCTGACCGGCGATCACGGACCGCAGGTCATCGTGGGCACCACGCCGCGTGTCGTCGCGGTCGACTGGCCCGAGAGCGAGCTCGACGTCGCGGCCTAGCTTCTCTCGGTCAGTCGCGCTCGCCCGCAAACAGCGAGTCGGCGCCCTCTCGCTGCGTCGCATCGATGAAGACGCGGCTGCCGACCAGCGCGCCCAGCATCTCGAGCTTGTGGCCGACCTGAGCCTTGCCGGCGGCGACGACCATCATCGGTTCGCCGGTGATGCGCCCGATCACCTCGTACGGCTCGTCGTCGACCTTCGTGCCGGTCGCACGCTCGTAGCGCTCGACCGCGCGTAGCACGCGCGTGAATCCCGGCTCGTCGGCACGCGCGAAGTACCAGCGATGCTCCGCCTCACCGACGGCGATTGTCTTGTGCGTGAAGTCGGACACCCACGCGCTCGGCGGCTGCGGTGGCAGCAGCACGACCTTGCCGATGACGCGATCGCGCTCGCTCATCGCGCTGGCAGCCGGGAAGGTCTCGATGCGCTCTGCCGCGAAGCGCTCCAGCATGGCGTCGCGCGCGGGCTGCGCACGTTGGCTGATCGTCGTGGCGTCGCGCGTCTCGACCGCCAGTGGCGCCACTGGCTGCGGCTGCGGCTTGGGTACGTGCGTGCTGCGGCCGGCTCCGACAAACCTCGGATCGACGTTCCAGGACGTCTCGATCGCCGGTGCGATCGCGAGCAAGCGGTCGAGCTGGCGAACGATGACGACGTGCGCATCCGCTTGCCGTAACAGCCCCACCGAACCGAGCAGCATCGACAGCCTCCCGTTGCGGACGGCCATCGAGCTGCTGGGTGACTCCATCATCTCGACGATCATGTGCCGCGTCGTATCCGGCAGGCGCTCCCACAACGGCTTCGCGTCCCATGGAGTGCTCATCTTGAGCTTCGGGGCGATGTACGGGGTGTCGCCGGAGAAGATGCTCTGTTCCTCCTCGATACGCAGCGTCTCGATCGGAAGCTCCTCGACGTTGCATGCGATTCCGAAGATACCGTGCATCTCGTTGAGCTCCACCTGCACGGTGCGACCGCCACGCGTACCGTCGATGTGCCAGGTGATCTGATCCTCTGCCGGTCCCGCGAGCTCGCCTCCAAGCACGGGCTCGAGCATCGCCGCTACACGCTTCACGTCCTCGCGAAACCGGTGGAAGAGTCCCATGGGAAAGAACGTACAGGCAACGACGAACCTGAGGTGGGCCGTGGTGTCCAAGTTCACAGCGCGGCGAGCATGGCTCTCGCCCATCGCCCATCGCCCGGTCTGGCCGCTCATTCTCGCGAGCCCAGGAAGAACCTCGAGGGCGTAGCTCGCGTGAGCGTCGAACCATGCCCGCGCGTGCTTGCGTGCGCGAGACTGCGCGATCGAGAGCATCACGTGCGCGACGGTCGGTCGCGCACCTCCCAGAATGCCTCGACCCAAGCGCGCTTCCCGGCATCGGTCCCCGTGCCGGGTCGACCATGTTCGCCATACTTCGGCCACCACTTCGACTCGAGCTTCATCACCGCCTCGCCGCACAAGGAATGCGAGACGCGCATCAGGTTCGTCGTCTCCAGGGTCTTTCCACGTCGAAAGCGCGGAGCTGACGAAGACAGGATCGTCGTTCGAACGCGACGTCCATCTCCGGCGAGAACGCGAACCCTGCTCGTACAAACTGCGAGCCCCACGCCGAAGCACCGAGCTCGAGCGCTTTCCCGCGTCGAGTGGCCATGGATGGCTCCGAACGTACCGTGTCCAGTACGTGACCGTGGCAACCTGGCGCGCTCCGACGCGCCCGCCCTCCCGGAGGTGCACCGAGCGCTGCCCCGCAGCGGGCGCGTGAGACACGGCCCCTGGTTGGTCCCGCGCTTGCTCTGTCTGTGCTCATGTTTGACCACGAGCTGACCGAGACCGAGCGTGAGTTCTTCGCCGAGGGCCGCGCCCTCGAGCAGGCTGGCACCGAGACCTTCGCGGATATGGACGTTGGCTTCCAGAAGCCGTCGTTCTGGCAGCGACTGCTCGGCAAGAGCGACGAGCGCTGAAGCGCGCTGTGTGCGCCGTTTGCGGGTACCGTAGATGGTGTGAGAGCGGTTCTGGTCTCGTTCGCGCTCGCTGCCGCGGTCATCACTGCGCGCGCCCGCACGAGTCACGCTTGAGGGATGTCGCCGCCGGTCGGTCCGACTGGCCTCCCCGAAAACTGTGACGGAAGCAGCCCACCGAGCTGGCAGGTCACCAGCGCGGTCGCCACGATGGCGACAACGATCGTGTTCGACGCCGACGTGTCGGTGCGCGAGACGGTCGTAACGGCAACGCTCGGCAAGTTCGCGACACCCCGGGTGGGTTGGAGCATCACCGCCGGCGGCGTCGTGGACGGTTCGATCGACGATCGCCCGGTGCGCGGCGGCGGGACGGTCGCGGGTGCGCTCACCTGGCTCGCCGTGTACGAGCGGGATCGGCGCCCGTTCGTCTCCGCGTCGTTCAGCCTCGGAGCGCTCGTGCTCAGGGCCGTTGCCGACGATGACTCGTCGCGCACGCTCTCGGCGTGGGACGTGCGCGCTGGTGCGATGGTCGGCAAGACGTTCGCCGGCGCCGTGGTGCCCTACGCGGCGGTGCGCGTGTTCGGCGGCCCGGTGTTCTGGCGGCTCGGCGGCAAGGGCGTCGTCGGTGGTGATCGCTATCACGTGACGGCGGGACTGGGCCTCGTGCTCCGCCTTCCGGCGAGGCTCAGCGTGTCGCTGGAGGGCATGCCGCTCGGCGAGCGCAGCGCCGCGGGTGCGATCGGCTGGCGATTCTGATCCGGGCTACAGTGGTCGGGCCTTGCGTCGAGCGATCGCTCTCGCCGTGCTCCTGATCGTCGGCTGCAAGAGCTCCGACGACTACCCGCCGATTACCCCATCAGCGATCCCGGATGCGCGCGAGGCGTGCGGCTTGGTGACGTGTGCGTCGGTCGGTGCGACCTGCGGCCCGATCGGTGATGGCTGCGGCGACACCGAGCTCGATTGCGGCACGTGCGATCCGGGCCAGGTGTGCGGTGGTGGCAGCGGCACGCCGTTCACGTGTGGAACGAATCCGTGCGTGCCGCGCACGTGTGCCGATGCGGGCGCCGACTGCGGCCGCGTCGCGAACGGCTGCGGCGCGCTCACGGCGAGCTGCGGGACGTGCGCGGGCGCCGAGGTGTGCGGCGGAGCGGGCGATCCGAACAAGTGTGCCGTGCCGCCGTGTACCGGACTGTGCCTGCAGCGATCAGCGTGCACGAACCAGCCGAAGACCACGATCACGGGGACGGTCACCGCACCGGGCCACGCGCAGCCGTCACCATTCGGTCTTCCGGATCCGATCTTCGGCGCGCTGGTGTACATCCCGAACGGTGCCGCGGGACCGCCGACCTACGGGGTGAATCCGTTCACGCCCGGCGTCGCGTGCGAGTCGTGCAGCTCGCTGATCTCCGAGCCGCCGCTCGTCACCGTCACCACCGCCGTCGACGGCGCGTTCACGTTGAACGACGCACCGTGCGGGACAGCGATCCCACTCGTGATCCAGCTCGGCCGGTGGCGTCGCATGATCACGATACCGAGCGTCGCGTGCTGTGCGACCACGGCGTTGACCGCAACGCAGACGCACCTGCCGCGCACGCGCGCCGGCGAGCCGGGCGATGTGCGAAGTGACATCCCGCTGATGGCGGTCAGCACCGGCTCCGCCGACTCGCTGCACTGCGTGCTCCGCAAGCTCGGCATCGCCGACAGCGAGTTCACGAATCCCGGTGGGCCAGGGCGCGTGCACTTCTACGAGGACAACGGTGCGGTGATCGACGCGACGACTCCGAGCGCGTCCACGCTCTACGGCAGCAGCACCGAGCTCGCGAAGTACGACATGGCCCTCTTCGAATGCGTGGGCCAACGAGTGCCGAAGATCGCCGCGGATCAGGCTCGCGTGATCGGGTTTGCGAACTCCGGCGGGCGCGTGTTCGCGACGCACTTCAGCTACGTCTGGCTCACCGATAGCGATGGCACCGCTGCCAGTAACACCGGTCCGAAACCGTTCTCGCAGACGGCGAGCTGGCTCGTCGATCAGGAACAGGTCGATAGCACCACGGCGCTCGTCGATCAGAGCGTGCAGAGCGATCCGGAGACGCAGGCCCGTCGGGTCGCGTTCGCGAGCTGGCTGTCGCTCGTCGGCGCGTCGACGACGACCGGCCAGCTTCCCCTGAACATCGTGCGCAACGATCTGACGGCCGTGAACCCCGCACC
Source organism: Deltaproteobacteria bacterium (assembly GCA_013813765.1). Taxonomy (GTDB): domain Bacteria; phylum Myxococcota_A; class Polyangia; order Haliangiales; family Haliangiaceae; genus JABFXX01. Next base: position 15,752 of record JACCRC010000416.1, read on the forward strand.
GGCGACCGCCGCCGGCACGCCCGCGCAACGCTGGCTCTACACGACCACGCCGTTTGCTGCCCCGGTGCAGTACACGTTCGATACGCCGGTGGCGTACGCGCCCTCCCCGCGGCCCGCGAAGCGCTGCGGCCGCGTGCTGTACAGCGACTTCCACGTCACCAACACGAGCGGCACGACGTCGACGTTCCCGGCGGGGTGCACGAACGGGCCGATGACACCGCAGGAGAAGGCGCTCGAGTTCCTGCTGTTCGACCTCGCGACCTGCATCGGACCACCGCCCACCGCATGCAAGCCGAAGACGTGCGCGGAGCAGGGAATCACCTGCGGAGTCGCGGGCACCGGTTGCGACGACGGCATCGTGCTCTCGTGCGGCGCGTGCACCAATGGCGGGTGGTGCGGGGGCGGAGGTGTCGGAAGGTGCGGAGTCGGCGAGTGCGTGCCTCGCACCTGCGCTGACCAGAGCCTGAGCTGCGGCCTGATCGGCAACGGTTGCGGCGGATCGATCGACTGCGGTCAGTGCGCACCCGGCGAGACCTGCGGCGGTGGCGATGTCGCGAACGTGTGCGCGCTGATCCTGAAGTGATCAGGCCTCGGCGAGCAGTGCGCCGATCGCGTATGCCTCCGATGCGTCGGTGACCTCCGCGAGGCCGACGTTGAGCACGGTCGCGCCGTGCGCCACGACGGCGTCGAGCGCAGCGTTCGCCCACGGGGTGTTCGCGGCGAGCGCGCTCGCGAGGGCACGCAGGCGGGGGTGGTCGGCCGCGACGAGCAGGCAACCTTCGTGCTTGAACATCGGCTCGGCACGATCGACGAGCCTTGCGTTCGCGATATCGAGCCCGGCGTCGGCAAACCGCTGGCGGAGCGCATCGAGCAGGGGCTGCAGCGCGTGCGGTGCAGCGACCCGCGGAGCTGCGCTGGCGGCAGCGCGAGCGACCTTTCCGTACACGATCCGGTCTCGCACGTGCGAGATGATGACGCGCGAGACGAGCGAGCCATCGTCGACGATCCCGGTGCCGCGTTCGCCGGCGCGGACGACGTCGACCGATCCCATGTCTGCGAACAGCCCGACGAGGTGTGCAGGCGTGCGCGGTGCTGGACGAAAGCACGCGAAGCTCACATCACCTGCATCCTCCGCGGTGATCCGGCACAGGGCGAGGGCGTGCGCTGCGTGGGCCGCAACCAGATCCGAGTCGCGGTGCGACCCGCGCAGCATGGTGCGCACGAACCGGCTGTGAACGAGCGCACACAGATCCTCGAGCGTCGTGGTGAGGGCACCGGCGTCGCTGCCGTGCGCGTAGATCACGCCGGTGATGCCGGTCTCGCGCAGATGGGTCCAGTCGCGCGCGCCGGAAGCGTCGACGACGTGAATCGATGGCGAGGTGAGCGGCGGGCCCGCGATCCACAACGCACCGCGCAGCTGGTCGAAGCGGTAACCCAGGCCGGAGCCCAGCAGTCGCACGACAGCGAGCGCGTCAGCGGGAGGGTTGACGAGGCCGGTGAACCCACGCGTGCTCGCGTCGTCTAACTCCGCGATCGCATTGCGCCACACCGAGTCATCGATGGGCTTGCTCCACGTGCGGTCGGGCGCGAAGCGCGCGTCGTCGATCGTCGCGACGATCGGCCATGTACCCGGGTCGTTCATGGGATTGAACGGCTGCATCTCGCGATGCGCGTAGAGCCCGCGCTGCTGCGCCGCACTGGGATGCAGGATGCCGACGACGCCACGCGGTGCCGTGACGCCGTCGCCGTCGAGCGTGACCTGCGCGAGAAACTGCCGCGAGTCGGGCAGGGCCAGCGTGGTCGCCTTCGGTCGGTCGAGATTGCGCCGCGCCTCCGTATCGAGGGCGAGCTCCACGCCAGCGTCGATGATCACCACCCCGCGCTCGGCCGCGAGAGCGATGGTCGCGGGATCGGCCCGGAGCACGATGCGGCGCTCGTCGAGCGGCGGCGGCGTCGGAGCGTGATGCGGTACCGACCACACGTTGCCAAACAGCGCGAGCTGTTGATCGACGACCACTGGGTCGATCCAGCTCGGGACGGTGGTTTCGAACACGGGCACGCCGGCGAGCTCCGCCGGGTCGAGCAGGCCACGGAACATCGCGCGCACGAGGTTGCGGCGGATCAGCGGTCCGATCGAATCGATCGGGACCTCCGCGAGGATCTTTCGCGTCAGCCGGATCGCCAGCTCCGGCGCCTGCGGGATCTGAGGCTCCTCGACGATGCTGTCGAGATGCAGCGCTCGCAGCTGGTCGAGGACGTTGCTCAGCGTCGAGCCGCCGTCGAGCTCCGCGACCAGGTCAGGCGCCTCGATCGCGATCTGGATCGATGGGGACACGTCGATCGGGACGACCTTGCGCAGCTCGCCACCGACGTGGAGCAGCGCCGAGGAACGGTCGTCGCCGATCAGCGCGATCTCGCCGGGTCCGAGCTCCGCACCGAGGTCACCGAGATCGGCGAGCGATCGCTTCAGCTCCGGCGGGACTCCCTGGATCGTCGGCTTCGGCATGAGGCCACGTGCCATCCGGCGCGTTGCCTGAAGCCGGGCGACCTCCTCGGTGAGATCCGCGACCTCACCGCGGTGTAGACGTCGCAGGATCGTCAGGATCTCGTCGGTGGCGTCGGTGATCTGGATGACCGGTGCATCGCAGCCGTGCGGCGGATCGTCCTCGCGACCGAGCCACGCGCCGCTCCACGTCGTGGTCGCGATGTACTGTCTGCGCGCTGCTGCGATCGAGGTTCGATCGCCCTGGACGGTCAGAAACATCGGCGCGGCGCGAAGCTTCAACAGCGTCTCGGCGGGCGCGTCGTCACTGCTCACCCACCTCGCGAGCAGCTTGCGCGCTGGCCCCACGTCGCCGAGCACGTGCGGGCGCGCCGCGGCGATCGCGAGGATCACGTCCGGCGTCACCTCGGTGACGCGTGCGACGATCTCCTCGGTGACGTCGTCGGGGATCCCGTCGAACGCGGGCATCGTGCACACGGCCTCGATCTCGACCACGGCAGCGAGCGGAAGCAGGTCGTCGCGACGGATCACGTGAAACGGACGCCCCTCGACGAGCACCTGGATCTCCATGGCCATCGGCGCGACGCCGACGACCCCGCGGACGATCGGACCATCGAGCTCCACCGACTCGCCGGGTGTTGCGAGGGCGAGCGGCTGGACAGGCTTCTCGCGGTGCTTTGCGAGGTTGGCGGCACGGGCCGCTGCGTGACGGTGGGTCTCGAGCTCGAGGGATGCTTCGCGGACAGGTAGCCCCGAGAGCGTGGCGATCGCAGTCGCAACCACATCGTTGGCGACGACCGGCGAGAATCCGGCGACAGCGACCGAACCGCGTCCCACGTACGGGATCATCGCCGGATAGCGCGCACGCAGCTGATCGATGCTCGCCAGATCTCCGCCGAGCACAGGCCACATCCGCTGCGCGCGGACGTGCGCGAGCAGCTCGGCGCCTAGGACCGCTGTCGCGTCGGTTCCGACGAGCACGGTGCACAGCATGTGGCCGAGCGCCCCGTGCAGATCGATCTCGCTCGGGCCGAACAGGTCGAGTGGGCGATCGCCGGTGAGCGCGCGAGCCGCGGCGCGTGCGAGCGCGAGCTCCCAGTCGAGGTAATCGCCGGCGGCGGTCCCGTCGTCGAGGACGCGGTCCCACGTCGAGCTCGGCACGATGCTGTCGGCATCGACGAGGATGGTGCAGGGGGTGAGGGTGTGCACGCACGGTTTGATGGCGAGTCGGACCCCCCGGTGGTGCAGCGTGATCGTGCCTCGCTCGTTCGGGCCGCTCGGCGCGATCGCACCTCTGCGAGTGTCGGTGGTGATCGCGAGCGCGAACGTGTTCGACTGCGCGAGCTTCGCGGCGAGCGCAGCCGGATCTGCAGGACGGGCCGTGGTCGCGTCGTACATGGTGCGGACCAGGTCGGGCGCAGCCATCGCGAGCCGCGCGCGCTCGGCCTGATCGCACCGCAAGAGCAGGCGGCCGGCGATCGGCGCGACGTCGACACCGGGCTCCACGACCCCGATCGCCCAGGCGTCGCCGAGGGCAGCGTGCGCGACGTGCTCGCCGTCGATCGATCTCCATGCGGGTGCGTTCGCGAGTGGCGGAACGATCATCGCGCCGAGCTCTTTCGCGAGCACGAGGCCGCCCTGGATCAGTGCAGCGTGCTCGGGCGCGGCCTTGCTCGCGATCTCCTCGATCGCACGCAGTACCCCGGCGCGCATAGCTCGCTCGACGCGCGCGAACTCGGTGTCACGCACCACGCCGCGGAAGCGCTCGGCCGGGGTGATGTCGCGTGCGTCGATCACCGCGTCGAAGCGGATCGGGCTCGCATAGTCGACGCGCTCGATCTCGCGGCCGTGGTGCAGCACCACGAGCTCTGCTGGGCCCTCGCCCGTGTGAATGCAGACCTCTCCTTCGAGGCCCGCGAAGACATCCTGCGGCACGCAGCTCGCCGGCAACTGCTCGCCGAGCCGCATGCGGAGCAACGGCTGCTTCTTCGCGATCACCGTCGCCGGCCGCGCCTCGTGCGCGAAGAATCGGTCGTGGTCGCGCCGCTGCCGGCGTGCCGCGCGGAGGCGTCGGCGCAGCTCGCGCTGGTCGTGGTAGGCGGCGGAGATCAGTCGCTCGGCCGGGTCACCCGGCGGCACCCACACGATGTCGTTGACCCACCGCTCGAGATCGCCGTCGAGCGGCTGGCGCGCGCGGTACACG